>PLDZ01000157.1 GCA_003136295.1 Candidatus Dormiibacterota bacterium | reverse complement strand
GGGCTGCTCGTGGTGCCGCCGACTCGGGCGGTCACCTGGAAATCAGGATGCGAGCAGTCCGAGTTGAGCGTGCTGACCGGCGTGGCATGCGCACCGCTTGCCGCTGCAACGTCGATGAACACCTGGATGGCGTTCTGCGCGCCGACATACGTATCCGTTCCCGATGACGGCTCGTTCTGCCATCCGATCGCGATCCGGTACCGTCCTGCGGTGAAGACGTAGTGCGCCGAGGCGACCGCGAACGATGTCGCCAGTGCGAGCAGCGTTGCGGCGGCAACCGCAGACGCTCGAGGGCTGGTTTTCCCCACGTGATGACTCCTCGTTGTGAACGATCGAAGGTGAGCCGAAGCTCACGGACGCCGGTCAGAAGTCGAGGAGCAGCGGCGGTGGCCTTCGCCAGAGGTGCCGTCCCAGGCGGTCGAGCGGCGAGACGGCGCGGGCAACGGGACGGCGGGCAGGAGGAGCTGCAGTCCGCTGCCGGCGGGCGATGGCCCGGAGGAACGCTTCCACTCGCTCGACGGCGACCTCGCGGCGGCGGAACAGAATCTCGCAAATGCGGACCACGCAGGCGAGCAGCAGCGACACATAGAGATGGACGAACGGGGCGGCCCAGTGGATCCCGGTGATCGCACCCAGGCCGGGCGCCGGCTGCGACCGGGCCACCGCCTCGATGTTCTCCTGCACCAGGTACAGCGCCGTTTGAGCCGCCGCAAGTGGCAGCCAGATGGCCGCAAGGCGCGTTCCCGGCGAGGACCGGGGGGTTCGATCGCCGGACACATCAGCGGTCCGCCCATGCAGGATCCAGCGTACGCCCGCGGCCGCGCGATCGAGCCTGTTGTTCAGCGCCTGCCACGCCCGCGCAAGGCGCAGGGCGAAGACGGCACCGAGCGCCAGGAGTACGCCGGCCACGGGGAGCATGTAGGCGTGTACCGGGTTGGTCATCGACTCGACAATGCCCGCGGGTCCCCAGACCCGGAGGTACTCGAGCGTGTGGCCGAGGAAGAGGCCGATTAGCGCAAGCAGGACACCGCCTGACGCGGCAACCCTCGTCTGCCGATGCGGGTTCACGCCGGGAGCATACGCTCGGCTAGCGCACGCGCCACTCAACCGGTTCAACCGAGCCATAATTGGCGCCGCGCTCGCCGGCAGCACGTCGCGGGCAGGTGCGGATGCAACCGTCAAGACCCCATTGCCGAGAGCGAGGTTTGTGGATGAAACCCCCGGGGAGCCTCGGAGCCATCACCCGATCCAAGCGGGGACAGGCCCTGCTCGTCGTTCTCGCATTGGCAGGTGGGCTTGGCATCGGGGCGCTGATGTCGCTGACGATGCACACACGGGCCACGACCACGAGTGCCCCGCTTGAGATCACACCTTCAGCCAACATCATCGGCGCTTCGTTGGCGCGGCAGCCGACTCCTCCGCTGACGGGGCTCGTCGATCAAAACGGCAACTCAGTCTCACTGGCCGACGAGAGAGGGCATGTCGTCCTGCTTGCCTTCATGGACCCCCTCTGCGTGAACCTCTGCCCGGTCCTCGGCCGTGACATCGTGGCCGTTGAGCAGGCGCTGCCCAAGGGAATCAAACCGGTCCTGCTCATCGTAAGTGTCATGCCCGACCGCACCTCGGCCGACGTGACGCAGTTCATCAGCACCAATCTCACCGCCAAGTGGTCGCCGGGCTGGCACTGGCTCATCGGTCCCGACGCGACCCTGAAGATCACGTGGTTGAAGTGGGGAGAACCGCTCGAACCGCCAAAGACCAACTACCTCGACGTCATCGATCCGCAGGGCTCCCTGCGCGTCATCTACCCGGCTCCACTCTTCGTGAATGACGTCGTGCACGCGGTCACGGTGGTCTCGCACGAATAAGACCCCTAGCTCCTGAATCGCGCAATCGCGAGGCCTGGTTGAGGAGAAGGCCGCTTTTGCGCTAAGGTCGCGGCTCATGCCGACGTACAAGATGGGTCAGGCCGCCGAGCTCCTGGGCGTGAGCGTCGATACCGTTCGGCGCTGGGCAGACGCCGGACGCATCGATACCGTGCGCACCGAGGGCGGTCACCGGCTGGTCGACGGTGTCGCGCTGGCCAGGTTCGCAGTCGAGATGGCGAGCAACCACCCGACGATGCCCGTGACCGAGTCGGCGCGCAACCACTTCCTGGGCCTGGTCACCGACGTGGCGACCGATGGGGTGATGGCGCATGTCAAGCTCCAGGCCGGCCCCTTTCGGATCAGTTCGCTGATCAGCAGTGAGGCGGTCCGCGAGCTCGGCTTGGAGCAGGGAATGCTCGCAGTTGCCTCTGTGAAAGCAACCAACGTCGTCATCGAGTTGCCCCCGCCGCCGGAGACGCAGCAGAGGAGGCCATGAGGATCCGCACCCGCACCCTGCTGCTTTTCGGCACCGCCGCGANNGCTCAGTACTCATTCGGCAGCTCTCAGGCGCTGGTCACACAGCTCATCAACGGCGCGCCCGCCGACGTCATCGCGACCGCGAACACCTCCACGATGCAGCAGCTCGTCGCGAAGGGCCTCGTCAACACACCACAGGCGCTCTGCAAGAACAAGCTGGAGATCATCGTCGCGCCCGGAAACCCGAAGGGCATCAAGACCCTCGCCGACCTCGCCAATCCAAACCTCTCCGTTGTGCTCGCCGCCGCCGGCGTTCCGGTGGGCGACTATGCGACCAAAGCGCTGGCCGCGGCGCACATCACGGTCACACCCAAGTCGCTGCAACTCGACGACGCGCTGCTGGTTGAGCAGGTCGAATCCGGTAATGCCGACGCGGCCCTGGTGTTCGTGACCGATGTCGTCACCGCGGGCACCAAGGTGACCGGCGTCCCGATCCCCGACGCGCAGAACGTGATCGGCACCTACGAGATCGCCGTCCTGAAGGCGAGCACACATGCGGCGGCAGCCGAGGGCTTCGTCACCGATGCGGTGTCAGGTGATGTGCAGGCGCAGCTGCTGGCCGACGGATTCCTGAAGGCGTCGTGACCCGGGGCGTCACCCGACGCCCCCTCCTCGGTCTCCTCATCCCGGCCGCGGTGGCCGTCCTGTTCATCGCGCTGCCGCTGATCGGGCTGCTGCTACACGTCGACTGGAGCAACCTCCCGTCGCAGCTGGTGTCGACGGACGTGCTCACCGCCCTTCGACTCTCGCTCGAGTGCTCGGTCATCGCGGTGGCGGTCTCGCTGGTCATCGGTGTCCCGCTGGCGCACCTGCTGGCGCGGACGTCCCTCCCGGGACGCCGGTTGATCCGCGGGCTGGTAACCCTGCCGCTCGTGCTTCCGCCGGTCGTCGGTGGGATCGCATTGCAGACCGCCCTCGGCAGGACCACGCCGATCGGGACGGTGCTGGATCATTTCGGGATCGTGCTGCCCTTCAGCACGGCAGGGGCGGCGATTGCAGAGGCGTTCGTCGGCTTTCCCTTCCTGGTGATCACCGTCGAAGCCGGGCTCCGTCAACGCGACGACCACTACGAGGAGATGGCGGCGACCCTCGGCGCCCGGCCGTGGCGACGCTTCTGGCGGGTGACGATGCCCCTAGCGGCGCCCTCGATCGCCGCCGGTGCCGCGCTCTGCTGGGCCAGGGCATTGGGCGAGTTCGGCGCGACGATCACGTTCGCGGGAAGTTTCCCGGGGACGACGGAGACGCTTCCGATCGCGGCCTACACCTCGTTCGAGGGATCGGGGCAGATCGGCATGGCGATCACGCTGTCCCTCCTCCTCCTCGCGATCTCTGTGCTCGTGCTCGTCGTGCTGCGCGACCGATGGCTCGGTGCGCTGCGGTGACCCTGCAGGCCAAGGTCCGCACCCGGCTTGGAAGCCTTCACCTCGAGTGCGACCTCTCAGTCGACTCCAACGTCACCGTCGCTGTGCTCGGACCGAACGGCGCCGGCAAGACGACCCTGCTCCGCGTCGTCGCCGGGCTGGTGCCTCTGGACGAGGGGCGGATCGAGGTCGACGGGACGGTTTTCGACGACACGTCGACCCGCACATGGCTCACCCCCGAGGCCCGACGGGTCGGGTTCGTCTTCCAGGACCATGGGCTCTTCCCGCATCTCAGCGTCGTCGACAACGTCGCCTTCGGTCTGCGCGCACGCGGCGTCGACCGCAAGACGGCAATTGCCAAAGCACACCAATGGCTCGAGCGTGTGGACCTCGCGAGATATGCCGCGTCTCGCCCCGCCGCGCTGAGCGGGGGCCAGTCGCAGCGGGCGGCGCTCGCGCGCGTCCTGGTCACCGATCCCCAGGCCCTGTTGCTCGACGAACCGCTTGCGGCAGTCGATGCATCGGGGCGGCTCGAGCTGCGCCGCGCGCTTCGGGAGCACCTCGCGACCTTTACCGGTGTGCGATTGATCGTCACCCACGACCCCCTCGAAGCGGCGTCGCTCGCCGAGCGCGTTGTGGTGCTCGAGGACGGCCAGGTGACCCAGGAGGGGAGCTTCCGCGAGGTGTCCTCGAGGCCCCGATCGGCATGGATTGCGCGGATGGCGGGGTTGAACCTGCTCCGAGGATCGGTGTCCGGCGGCACGATGCTGCTCGAGGACGGTTCGGGGCTCACGGTCGCCACCGACGTCCAGGGTCAGGCGCTGGCGACCATCCANNGGTCGCCGGAGTCGATCCAGAAGGTGACCGCTGGCGCATCCGGCTCGACGGACCGTTCCCCCTCGTGGCGGAGGTCACGCCGGCGGCGGCTGCGGAGCTGCGGCTCGGCGAGGGAGGTGAGGTCTTCGCGGTGGTGAAGGCAACTGAGATCGACGTCTACTCCATGTGAGGGTCTGCGGCTTGACCGCGAGGGCGACGACTCGTCACCCTCAGTACATGAATGCACCGGCCGAAAGCGCGCAGCCCGCTTCGGTCGACGCGGTCGTCGCTCTGCTGGCGGCGAACGACTACCTCTGCGACAGACGCCTGGCGACGGCAATCCTGGTTGCGATGCGCATCAACAAGCCGCTCTTCCTCGAAGGGGAGGCGGGTGTCGGCAAGACCGAAGCGGCGCGGGCGCTGGCCGCGGGTCTGGGATCCCGTCTGATCCGGCTCCAGTGTTACGAGGGAATCGACCTCGCCCATGCCGCGTACGAATGGAATTACGCGCGCCAGCTGCTGCACATCCGGCTGGTCGGTGAGCGTGAGGATCGCGTTCGCGCCGAGCAGGACGTGTTCGGTCCGGACTTCCTGCTGCGGCGGCCGCTGCTGGACGCGATCGACAACCACGACGCGGTCCCGCCCGTCCTCCTCATCGACGAGATCGATAGATCCGACGAGGAGTTCGAGGCATTCCTGCTCGAGATCCTCGCCGACTACGCGATCAGCATTCCCGAGCTGGGGACGATTCGTGCCGAGCACCCTCCGCTCGTCATCCTCACGGGTAATCGCACCCGCGAGGTCCACGACGCGCTGAAGCGACGCTGCCTGTATCACTGGATCGACTACCCGGACCTCGAGCGCGAGGTCGCAATCGTTCGAGTCCGGGCACCGGAGGTATCCGAGCGGCTCGGCCGCCAGGTTGCGGAAGTGACCCAGCGGCTTCGCGGCCTCGACCTCTACAAAGTGCCAGGAGTGGCAGAAACGGTCGACTGGGCGCGCGCGCTCGCGGCCCTCGGCCACACCGAGGCGACGCCCGCTGCGCTCCGCGAGACGATGGGCGCGGCGATCAAGCACCAGGAGGACCTCCAAAGGGGCGAGGAGGCGATCGCAGAGCACGCGCGACGGTGATCGGTAATGCCCCTGATCCCGTGGAGAGCGTGACGCTCTTCGCGCGTCTGCTCCGCGATGCGGGGTTGACCACCGGCCCCGAGCGTGTGCGCGACGCGTGCGAGGCGCTGCTCGCGATCGACCTGGAGCGGCCGGACGAGGTCCGCTATGCGCTTCGCGCCGTGTTCGTCACCCGCCGCGAGGAGGGGCCGGTGTTCGACGCCGCATTCGACCTCTTCTTCTCCAGGCCCGGAGGAGAAGGCAAGGCCGGCTCCATTCCCGGGAGAAGCCGTCCGCTGGCGCTCGATCCCAAACAGGCGCTGGCGTGGATGAACGCGCTCGGACTGTCTTCTCCCGGCGTCGCCCGCGAGGTGGAGGGGCCTCCGGCCTCGAGCACCGGGTACAGCGCCGAGGAGTTGCTGCGCCAGCGCGATTTTCGCGAGATGAGCTGGGACGAGCTGGCGTCGGTCCGGCGGCTGCTTCGCCAGTCTCCGTGGCGGGTCGCCGAACGCAGGACCCGACGCCTGCGCGCCGACCGTCGGGGAACGGTCGAGTTACGCCGCACCATGCGAGCCGCCGCGCGCCAGGGCGGCGACGCGCACCGCCTCGCCCGCGCGAGCGCGCGCACCAAGCGACGCCCGATCGTGGTCCTCTGCGACGTCAGCGGCTCGATGGATCGGTACTCGCGCCATCTCCTCGTCTTCGCGCATGCGATCGGCAGGCGCGAACGCGTCGAGACCTTCGCGTTTTCGACACATCTGACCAGAATCACCCATCTCCTCCGCCACGGCGATATCGATGCAGCGCTCGACCACGTGGCTACCCAGGTCCACGACATCGGCGGCGGAACGCGCATCGCCGACGCGCTGCACACGTTTCAGCGTGACCACGCCCGCAGGGTGCTCGGCCACGGCGCCGTCGTCATCATCATCAGCGACGGGTGGGACCGAGGGGACCCCGAACAGCTCGGACGCGAGATGGCCCGCCTGCGCAGGAGTTGCCACCGGCTGATCTGGCTCAACCCGCTCCTGGGCAGCACGGTCTATCAGCCCGAGACTCGCGGGATGGCCGCGGCGCTCCCTCATTGCGACGATTTTCTGAGCGCCCACAGCGTCGAGGCGCTCGACGCGCTCGGCAGGCTGCTCGCCCAGCTCCCTCGGCGCGTCAGCCGTTCCGCTCGCGGCGCCGCCGGCGGGCTCGCCGGACGCGGCGGAGCAGCAGCAGGCTGACCAGCCCCGCGAAGCCCATCGCGATCGTCTGTGGCCGCACCTTGATCCGGCTCAAGCGCTCCTTTGCCACGGCGCGACCGAGCGCCATCGCATCGAGGGCGGCCGGTTTCGATGGCGCCGGCGAGGAGGGCGCCGCGGAGGCTGTTGATGCGGCGTCGGCTCCAGCTTCGGAGGGATCAGCGGCTGCCGTGCCGGGGGGCGGTGCCTCGAGCTTCGACTGAATGCATTCGGCCGCCTGCCCGACCAGGTGGCGTGAGACGTCCTCCATGATGCCGCGGCCGAACTGGGCGACCCGCCCGACGACCGTGAAGTCGGTGGTCAGCGTCACCCTCGAGCTCTCACCGTCGGGGGCAACCGCCATCACCGTCGTCGCCTGGGCGCTTCCCGAGCCGGTGGTCTCGCGACCTTCCGCCTCGAGCGTCGCCGTGCGCGTCTCGGCATCGCGCGACGTGATCCGGGCGGTGCCGTTGTAGCTCACGGTCACCGGCCCGACCTTGATCCGCACCTTGCCCTTGAAGGTATTGGGGTCGACCACCTCAGACAGCTCCGCACCGGGAACGCAACTCACGACGTTATTGACGTCGAGCAGGAACTCGTACACGCGATCAGGCGCCGCCTTGACGGCGAAGGAATTCTCGATTTGCATTCATGGAATTGTGCACCGCGGGGTTGAGCGACGGCTTGTGGCGCTCGGCGGCGGAAGCGGATACTCATGGCATGCGAGATCTGCTCCCGACGCTGACCGAATGGAGCGAGGGTGACCCGCTGGTTGCGGTCGCGACCGTTGTCGGCACCTCCGGATCAACCCCGCGCCCCATGGGTGCCCGCCTCCTGGTGAGCCGCGACGGTCGGATGGCCGGCTCCGTGAGTGGCGGCTGTCTCGAGTCCGCGGTGGTGCTCGAGGCGCAGGCGACCATCGCCGGCGACGCCCCGCCTCGCCTGCTCCATTACGGCATCAGTGACGAGATGGGCTGGGCCGTGGGCCTGTCCTGTGGTGGCGAGGTCGACATCTTCGTGGAAACCCTCGAGAGCGATGGATCGGATCCCGTCATCGAAGAGGTCCGGCGCGCGATCGAAACCTCGCGGCCGGTCGCGCTCCTGACCGCGCTGGACGGCGATCACGCCGGCAATCGTGCCGCCGCGACGGCGGACGGCGACCTGGTCGGCAGCCTTGGCGGCTCCTCGTCGGCTTCCGAGGTGGTCGCGGCAGCGCGGCCTCGGATCGCGTCTGGCCTTCCCGGGGTCGAGGAGATCGCGGGCACGCGGGTGTTCGTCGATCCGATCGTCCCTGCGCCACAGCTGGTCGTCATCGGAGCCGTGCATATCGCCGTCGCACTCACCACCATGGCTCGCGCGGCGGGATTCACCGTGTCGGTGGTCGACCCGCGTACAGCCTTCAACAATGTGGAGCGCATCCCCGACGCCGAACGCCTGGTCACGGCATGGCCGGATGAGGCGCTGCCGAGATTCGAGCTGGGCCCCCGGGACGCCGCCGTGTGCCTTGCTCACGACCCGAAGTTCGAGGACCCGGCGCTGAGCGCCCTGCTCCGCACCGAAACCGGCTACATCGGCGCGATCGGAAGTCGCGGCACGCACGCCAAACGGGTGGCCCGGCTCCGCGACGCGGGATTCACCGATTCGGACATCGCACGCATCCACAGCCCGGTCGGGCTCGACCTCGGCGCGGCGACGCCTGAGGAGATCGCCATCGCCATCCTCGCCGAGATCGTGGCAGTGCGCCGGGGCCGGAACGCGGGATCGCTGTCTGCGGTCGCCGCGGCACCGGTCGGGTGAGACTGGAGGTCCTCCCGGGCGCGGCGGTCGATGGCCCTTCAGCGCGGTGGGTCGGTGCCGTCCTCTGCCGCGACGTCCTGGATGGGGGTGGCCGCCCGGCGCTCACCAAGGGAGTCGTGCTCGTGCCCGGCGACGAGGTGGCACTGCGCGACGCGCATCCCGAGGAGCTGCACCTCCTCTGGCTCGACGAGGGTGACGTCGGCGAGGACGCCGCCGCGGTTCGTATCGCCACCGCGGTCGCCGGCCTCGGGACCGCGGCGCGGTCGCCGGTGGAGTCGCAGGCGCGGTTGGTGGCGGCATGGCGCGGCATGGTCGAGGTGGACGTGAGAGCGCTCGCGGCCGTCAATGCGATCGACGGCGTCACGGTCTTCACGGTGCCCGACGGTTTGCACGTGGATGCGGGCAGGACCCTGGCGGGCGTCAAGGTCACCCCGCTCGCGATCGATGAGTGGTCTCTCGAGCAGGCGGAGCGAGCCGCGTTCGCGGCAGGCGACGGCACCGGGATCCTCAGGGTCCGCCCCTTTCTCCCGCTTCGTGTGGCGGCAATCGTGCGTCAGCAGCTGACAGGCGAAGCGCGGGAGCGCTTCGAGCGATCGCTCGGGATGCGCAGCGCGTGGTTCGGCGGCACCATCGAGCCCGTCCGGTATGTCGACGACAGTGCTGAGCAGGTGCAGCAGGCACTGGTGGACGCCGCGCGTACGGCGGACATGGTCCTTGCTGTCGGCGTCGCGTCGGTCGATCCACTTGACGTCACCTGGCAGAGCCTGCTCGCCGCGGGGGCGACCTCGATCCGGCGAGGCCTGCCCATGCACCCGGGAAGCAGCTATTGGATCGCCGAGCTGCTGGGCAGGCCGGTGATCGGGGTGGCGTCATGTGGCATGTTCTCCCGCCGGAGCGCGCTCGACCTGCTCATCGCCCGGCTGCATGCGGGGCTGCCACTCGATCCACCCTACCTCGCGTCGCTCGGCCACGGCGGGTTGCTCGGCAAGGAGGCGGCATGGCGGATACCTCCCTACGAGGCTGCCCTCGGCGACGATGCCGATGAGGGTTGAGCAGCCCCCGCACGCTCGCGGAAGTCGTGGGCGACCACACCGTTTTTGATCACCAGCCGGATGTGCTGTGGATCGGCGAGGCTGTCGATATCCGCCAGGGGATCCCCACTGACTGCGACGACGTCGGCGAGCTTGCCGGGCTCGAGTGAGCCCAGGTCGGGTCGACGGAGGAGTTCCGCGGCTACGCTCGTCGCCGCCACGATCGCCTCCATCGGGGTCATGCCACAGCGGACCATCTGACCGAGCTCGCGAAGGTTCTTCCCGTGCGGGCCGACCGCCGCGTCCGTCCCCATGGCGATCCTGACCCCGGCGGCGATCGCAGCGGACACCGCGGCGCGATGGAGCCCTCCGATGCGCTCGGCCTTCTCGATCATCTCGGGCGGCAGCCCACCGCCACCCACTTTCGCTCCGTCGATCACGTCGCCGGGTGCCACCAGCGTCGGCACGAGGTACGCACCCTTCTCCTTCATCATCGCGATGCCCTCCTCGTCGAGCAGGCACCCGTGCTCGATGCTGGTGACCCCGGCGACGAGCGCATTGCGAATCCCAGCCGGCGACATCGCGTGTGCCATGACGCGCTTGCCCACCGCGGCGGCCTCCTCAACGGCGACGCGGATCTCGTCGATCGAGAACTGCGCGTGCTCGGGGAGGTCACCAGGGCTGAGCACACCACCGCTGGTACACAGCTTGATCCAGTCCGCTCCCGCCTGCAGGACCTCGCGCACCTTGCGCCGCATCTCGTCGACACCGTCCACGACCCCGTGGGGCACATCGACGTTCGTGGTGAGTCCGACGCGTGCGCCGCAGGGCATGAGGTCGTCGCCGTGCCCTCCGGTCTGGCTCAGCAAGCTCACGGCGAGTTGCATTCTTGGTCCGGGGAAGTGGCCTGCCTCGGTGGCGAGACGGACGCCGACCGGCGTGTGGCCCGCGTCGCGCACCGTGGTCACACCTGCCGCAAGCGTGCGCGCGCAGTTGGGGACGGAGTTGAGCAGCGCGAGCGACGGTGGGGTCATGAGGATGCGCACCAGGTTGGTCCCCGACGCCGCCAGGTGGACGTGCATGTCCATGAAGCCGGGCAGCAGGGTGAGATCGTCTTCCTCGAGCACCTCTGCGTCGGTGGGGATCGTCAGCGATGCACGGGCTCCTGCGGCAGTGATCCGCGCGTGCTCGATGACCACCGCAGCGCGCTCGATCGGGTCCCGCCCCGTGCCGTCGATGAGCCGCTCGGCAACAATGACGAGAGCTGGCAACGCGTCTACCTCCGGAGATCGCGAACTGGACCGGCCGAGGCTAACAGAGCGTCAGCCAGGGTCAGCGGCGAGCTGTTCGAAGTCCTCGCGCGTGTCGATATCGATCGGATGACCCCCAGGCCGCTCGGCGGCTACAGCGGCAACGAGCTCGGGGTGTGCCCGGACCAGCGCCCGACACCCGACATCTCCCTCGAGCGCTGCGACGTCCCCCCAGAGCTCGCGAGCGAGCACGACCGGCGGATGGAGGAGCCCGTCGAAGCTCAGCGCCGCCGCGGGGAGCCCTGAAGTCGCCTGGGTCTCGAGGAGGCGGTCGACCACCTCCGCGCTGATGTCCGGCTGATCTCCGAGAATCACGACTGCCCGAGTCACACGCCTCCCGAGGCTGGCGANNGCGCCGAGGACGACCACGACCTCATCGAGGTGAGAGTCGCATGCGGCCGCAAGGGCTGCTTCGAGAAGCGGCCTGCCATGCACCGGCAGCAGCTGTTTCGGCTCACCCATCCGTCGCGACGCGCCCGCCGCAAGGATGATGCCCGCCGAGCGCGAGGCGACCATGTTCAGCCGGCGGTGGCGCCGAGGAACCGTGCGGGGTCGGCGACGAACTGCTCGCGGCATCCCGAGCAGCAGAAGAAGTACGTCTGTCCCTGGTGCATCGCCGAATGAGTGGCGTTGTTGATGTCGACGGTCATTCCGCACACCGGGTCGACCGCGAACCCGGTCAGAGCAACGGGGTTCGCGACCATGCGATCGTGACGCAGCGCCACCACCTCAGCCAGCGCATGGAGCGCGATCTCCTCCTGAGCACCCGCACGCCGCGCCCCGGCGGGAGCGCGAACCCGTGCGAGCTGAGCATCTGGCACGCCGCGTGCATGCAGGGTGTCGATCACCGCTGCGCAACGGCGCACGCTCGCCACCAGCGCGA
>PLDZ01000171.1:36073-37946 GCA_003136295.1 Candidatus Dormiibacterota bacterium | reverse complement strand
GCCGGCAGCGAGCCGGCGGGTGCGGAAACGACGGCCATGGTGAATTCGGTGCTATCGCCGTCTCCGGCCGGCAGCAGCACCGCCGACGACTCCGGCGGCAGATAGACGGCGTCGCCCGCGCCCTCGAAGACGTCCGATCGCCCGCCCACGACACCGACGTCCCGGCCGTCCAGGGCGACCGCCGCACGCCCGGAGAGGATGACCGCCAGCTGTTCGTTCCCAGGACCGAGCTCGACAGCCTCTCCGGGCTGCGCCGCAATCAGATCGAGCGAGATGTGCTCGGTCTGTTCACCGGCACGGATCAACGACGTGAGGTTGATGACGCCTACCCCCGCGCGGGGTCGGGGATCATCACATCGCGCACGAAGGCGTTCAGGTCGCCGCATGCTGCGCAGAACTGGCGCAGCGTCTGTCGCGTCGCGCCGAAACGGTCGAACTCCTCGACGCTGAGACCGTTCTCTGCGTAGGCGCGGCGGAAGTCCTCGAAGTGCGCGAGCAGTCCCTCCACCACCTTTGGATCCACGGGAACATCGATGCGCGGGATCACGTCGATGTCGCTCGCGTTGATGCGCTTCTGCCATGCGGAAGTTGGCGAGACGACGGCATCGGCGCCGATGAACTCGCTCCAGTGCATGTGGTTGCGAAACGCAGCGGACAGCAGCCGGATCCGGTACCCACGCTCGCGAAAGATCGCGTACGTCTTCTTGAAGACGGCCACCCCGGCCCACTCGAGATACCCGGGATCGAGCGCGATTCGCTCTCGCTCCATCACCACCCTGAGCCAGTCGTCGAGACGGCCGACCATGATCGTGCAGACGGGACCCATCGACCCGATGTCCTTGCCGTCGTGTTCCCGACGCCGCAACCCGCGCTCGACCGCTTCGGCAACCGCGATGCACTGCGCGAGCGTGAAGCACACGGTCGCATTGATGCTGACTCCCCGGTAGGTCGCCTCCTCGATGGCGGGGATCCCGGCACGGGTCACCGGAATCTTCACGATCATGTTCGGAGCGAGACGGCTGAACGTGAGAGCCTGCTCGACGATCGCGTCGCTGTCGCGGAAGAAGCGTGGATCCGTCTGGATCGAGAGGCGGCCATTGCGCCCGCCGTGCGTCTCGAAGATCGGCTCGAGGAGTTGCGCCGACCGGATCGAGAGTTCCTCGACGAGCTTCCACGCGATGGTGTCCTCAGTCGCCGTGGGGAGCTCGCGAAGCAGGGCTTCAGTACGCGGCCGCCATGTGGCCGTGTCACCCGCGAGCACCGCCATGGCGATCACCGGATTGCAGGTTGCCCCGACAGCCCCGTGCTCGATCGCGTAGATGAGTTCATCGATGGCCGCCGAGTCGTTCCAGAGGCACGTGGGCGTCGTCTGGGTCATCTTGTGGAGGGGGCTCCGGTAGGTGACGATCGTCTCAGCGCTGGTCATCGCTCCCACGAGCCTACTCTCACGCACGCCCGCGCTCGCGGCGCTTGGGACTGGCTGATCTCGGCGGACAGGTTGGCCTAAGCTGCGCGTATGGGCTTGCTCGCGCTCTTGATCACAGTCGTCTCGATCGCAGCCTTCGTGTACTGGCTCTTCGCCGTGGTTGAGGTCTTGCGGATCCCGTCATGGCAGTTCTACGAGGCGGGCTCGGACAAGATCGTCTGGATCTGCATCGTCTTCTTCCTGCAGATCATCGGGGCATTGCTCTGGCTCTTTCTCAGACGCGATGACGTCCTCAGTGTGGAGGACAGGTCTGATGAGGACCCACCCGCCGACTGGTACATGGATCACGACGCGGGAGCGCTTCGGTGGTGGGACGGCGTGGAGTGGACGGACCGTTACCAGACCTGGACCGGAGCGCGACCTCGGCCGACGGGCTGACCGGCCTCC
>PLDZ01000171.1:0-36059 GCA_003136295.1 Candidatus Dormiibacterota bacterium | reverse complement strand
CGATCCGGGCTCCTGGAGGCGATCCAATCGTCGCCCATCTCACTCGCTGAGGCCGGCGACCGGACTCTGCAATTCCTCCGCGCCCACATCGGCACGCCACGTTCGGTGCCGCTGTGCGGCAACTCGATCGGGACGGACCGGCGATTTCTGACGGTGCAGCTGCCTGAGATCGAGAACTTTCTGCACTACCGTTCCATCGATGTGTCGAGCGTCAAGGAGCTTTGCCGGCGGTGGTATCCCGAGGTGCTCGCCGATGCACCTCCCAAGCAGGAGGTGCATCGAGCGCTCGACGACATCCGGGAGTCGATTGCGGAGCTCGCCTACTACCGATCAACCATCTTCATCGACCGGATCAAGCCTCAACCGCCGTCGTAGCCGTCGCGTCCAGGTCGCGCACCCAGGCGGGCACCGCGGCGGCGCGGGCGGCTGCACGCCGCCCNNCCGACTGCACAGCGGCCCCGCGAGCGGCCGTTCCGAAAACCGAGACGAGCACAGCGAGTCCCAGCGCCCCGCCGAGTTGCTGCATGACGTTGACGAGCCCCGACGCCGCGCCGGCATCCTCCTGGCGGACTCCGCTCAGCGATGTCGACGTGAGTGGCACGAACGCGAGTCCGTTGCCGGCGCCGAACAGCATCAGTGGCGCGAACAACGAGAGGTAGCTGCTCGACGCTGACAGCTGCGTCAGCAGCAGGATGCCGAGCGTCGACACGGAGAACCCGAACACCATCACCGTCTTGGCGCCGAACCGCTGCATGAGCACCCGTGCGCTGAGCTGCGACATCGCGAACAGCGCCACGGTGAACGGCAGGAATGCCAGACCACTCTTGATCGGGCTGTAGTGCAGCACCTCCTGCAGGAACTGGGTGAGGAAGAAGAACATCCCGAACATGCCGGCGGTGAGGAAGAGCCGCGCGATATATGACGCGCTGCGGCTGCGGTCGGCGAAGAGCCGCAAGGGGGTGATCGGCTCCGCTGCACGGCGCTCGAGCAGAACGAACGTCGCCAGCAGCATCGCACCGACGGCGAAGGCGCCCACGGTCAGCAGGTCACCCCACCCCGAGGTGGCAGCGCGCACGAACGCGTATGCCAGCGCGGTAACGCCGATCGTCGAGGCGAGCGCGCCGCGAATGTCGAAGTGACCGTTGCGGCTGGGGGTCTCGGTGAGCAGGCGGCGTGCCAGCACGATGACCACGATGCCGATCGGCACGTTGACGAACAGCACCCATCGCCAGGACGCCCATTGGGTCAGCAGACCCCCGAGGATCAGGCCGATGGCGCCGCCGCCGATCGACACGGCGGTGTACCAGCCGATCGCGCGGACGCGCTCCTGTCCGTCCTGGAACATGGTCATGAGCAACGCCAGCGCTGAAGGCGCGGCCAGCGCTCCGCCAATCCCCTGCAGCGCGCGTGCGGCGAGGAGCCAGCCGCTCCATGGGGACACACCGCCGAGGAACGACGCCGCCGTGAAGACGGCGATGCCGGCGATGAACACTCGACGGCGACCGAGCAGGTCACCGGCGCGGGCGCCGAGGAGCAGGAAGCCCCCAAAGGCCAGCGTATAGGCGGTGATGACCCACGACAGGTTCGCCGGCGAGAAGTGGAGTGCGCCGGCGATGTCGGGCAGCGCGATGTTCACGATGGTGGCATCGAGCACGACCATCAGCTGGACCGCAAGGATGATGGCCAGCACCAGGCCCCTTCGGGGCTGACGCCGGGTTGCCCTGCCGGGCGGGGCGACGAGAGTGGCGGTGGATTGCATTAGGGACCTCCGTGGGGTAGACTGGGGAAACGGACGCTTCCTCCGGTAGTATACGGAGGGTCCCTCCGTTTTGCAAATTAAGGCTTGGTGATCCAGTGGTGGCACGTGACGTGGCGGTGGCTGAGAGCGAGGCGATCGAGCCCGCTGATTCCGTTTCCACAGATCGCCGCCCCCGGGCCGATGCGATCCGCAACCGCGATCTGCTGATCACGGCGGCCGCCGAGGCCTTCGCTGCCCGAGGCGCCGACGTGCCCCTCGAGGACATCGCTCGCAGCGCCGGCGTGGGCATCGGCACCCTCTACCGGCACTTCCCCACGCGCGAGTCGCTGGTCGAGGCGGTGTATCGCCACGAGATCGACGTGCTCTGCGAACGCGCGGACCAGCTCCTCGAGTCCATGCCGCCCGAACAGGCGCTGGCGGAGTGGATGCAGCTGTTCGTAGTCCACGTGGCCACCAAGCGGGGCATGCTCTCCCTGCTCAGGCCGCTGCTCAGCACCAACCCCAACTTCTCCGACCAGACGCGCGGGCGCGCCACGGCGGCCGCGACCAAGCTTCTCGAAGCCGGCGTCGCCGCGGGGACGATCCGCGCCGACGTCGACGGAGGGGATCTGCTCCGCGCCGTGGGCGGCATCTGCATGTCGACCGACCAGGAGCGGTCGGTGGCATCCGAGCGCCTCGTGGGTCTCCTCTTCGACGGCCTCCGCCACGGCGCCGCGGGCTCACCGAGCGCGACGCAGCCGGGAGACGCGTCAGCCTAAGACGCAATCCTCGCCTGGTGTCGTGAGCGCGACCCAGGCTGCATGCATCCTGCAATCGCCGCTGCGCAGCATGCCTCCCGAGGCGCCACTGATGGTGCCAAGCGCATTCACAGGAGGCACGCCATGCCAACGACAGTCTCGGCGGAACACAAGACCCTCAGCAGCCCCGACGAGGAGCGGGTTTTCGAGAAGGGACGGGTTGATCTCGTCAATATCGGCGGTGGCACGGTCGGGCGACTGACCCTCGAGCCAGGGTGGCGGTGGTCGGTGCATGTCAAGCCGATTGCGGGGACCGAGCTCTGCGAGGCGCCGCACTTTCAGTACCACGCGTCGGGCGTGCTGCGGATCCAGATGGCGGACGGCAGCGAGTTCGATGCACGCACCGGCGACATCACCGCGCTGCCCTCGGGCCACGACGCATGGGTCATCGGCGATGACCCGGTCGTGCTCATCGACTGGAACGGCGCGAGCAACTACGGGAAGGCGTGATTTCGCGCCACTAGTGCTTCCCTCGCGCGGACCCCGCGGCACGTATCCTAGGTGCCGTGGTCCGCGCCGAGGCGCCGCCGTCGGTGCGCCCGGTCTCGCCGCCGGACGCGGTGCGAGTCCGCGTCATCGACGGGCTCTCGGTGGAGGGGTTCGCCGAACACGAGCTCGGCAGCCGCAAGGCGCGGCTCGCGCTGCGAGTGCTCGGTATTGCGCAAGGACGTCCGGTGAGCATCGAGCGCCTGGCCGACGTCCTCTGGCTCGCTGATCAGCCGCGAGACCCGCCCGCTCAACTGGCGGTGATCATGAGCCGGCTGCGGAGTGTCCTCGGAGCTGCGCGTATCACCCACAGTGATGCGGGGTACACGCTGCACGCCGACTGGGTGGATCTCGCCGCGGCGACGGAGCTCGAATCCGAGGCGGACCGCCGTTTGCATGAGAACGAGCCTGCGCCTGCCCTGGCCGCGGCCACGGCCGCCCGGGCGCTGCTCGCTCATCCCGCGCTCGACGACGAGGCGTGGCCGCCGGAGGAACGTCGTGCCGTCGAGCGGCTCTGTGCGCGAGCCCGGCACCTCGTCGCCCGTTCCGCACTTGCTGCGGGGGATCTCGCCACCGGCGTTGAGGCCGCTGAGCAGGCTCTCGACGAGGACGCGTACGACGAAGAGTCGTTGCGGCTGGTGATGGCGGCACTGGCTGCCCAGGGCAGGTCCTCATCGGCGCTGGCGATGTACGAGCGCATGCGTGCCCGGCTTGCTGACGAGCTGGGCACCTCGCCATCCGAGCAGACCGATGCCGCCCACGTCGCGCTGCTCAAGGGGCTCGCGATTCCCGGGATCGTCGTCGCGTCTGCGCAGTCGCGTCCGCGCAGACAGGGCGGCGGACCGGACCTGCCCGGCCGAGACGACGAGTTGCGCGTGCTCGACGACGCATTTCTCCGCGTGCAGACCGGCTCCCCCGTGGCAGTGGTCATCGAGGGTGAGCCGGGAATCGGCAAGACCGCCCTGGCCGCGGCGTGGATCGATCGCCTCGACGCGGGGACCGTCGTGCTCTCCGCACGCTGCGACCAGCTGAGCAGGTCGTTGCCGCTCCAGCCCGTCCTGCAGATGATCCGCAACCATCTCCGCAAGGTCGGCGCGGACATGGGCCGGGAGCTCCTCGGCAGCGACGCGTCGCTGCTCGAAGCGATGCTCGACTGGANNGCTGTGCTTTTCGTCGACGACATCCAGCGTGCCGATCCGCTCACGTGGGCCTGGATCAATGACCTGATCACGAGCCCGGACATCCTGCTGCTGGTGCTCCTCACCCGCCGCACCGATGAAGGAGAGGTACCGCCTCAGGCGATGCGCCTCCCGCTGTCGCCACTGTCCCTCGACGCAGCACGACAGATCGTGGGGGAAGAGCATGCACGCCGACTCCACGAGCGCAGCGGCGGCAATGCACTGTTTCTCACCCAGCTCGCGTCCAGCGACGAGCGCGCTGCGCCGCCGGAGTCCATCCAGGCGGCGGTCCTGGACCGCTGCGCGGAGGCCGGCGCGGCCGCGCGGACGTTGACGAGCGCGGCCGTCCTCGGGGCGTCCATCGACATCGACGTGCTCGCGGCCGTGCTCCGAACCGATCCCATCCGCCTGCTCGAAGACCTCGATGTGGGTGTGCGCCTCGGGTTGCTCGAGGCGCGTGCCGGCGGGTACGCCTTCCGCCACACGGTCGTGCGCGAGGTCCTGGACGCGTCCACCGCGTCGCCTCGGCGTTCACTCCTCCACCGCGAAGCCGCACGCGTGCTGTCGGCGAGGCCGGCCGCGGATCCCCTGCTCGTCGCGCACCATGCGAGGCTGAGCGGCGCCAGGACACTCGCGTCGTCGGCGCTCACCGCAGCGAGCCGCATCGCTGCCGACCGCTTCGACTATGCGACTGCGCTGGATCTGGCCACAGAAGCCATCGATGCCGATGACACCGCGGACGCCCGCGTGCAGCGCGCCATCGTCCAGCTGCGGCTCAACCGGTTCGAGGCGGCGCGATCGGATGCGATGATCGCGGTCGAGAGCGCCGCCGATTCGCGAGCGCTCGAGGTCGCAGGCTCGGTCGCGTATTACTGCAAAGACTTCCAGCGCGCGGCGACCCTCGGGGAGGCGCTCGTCCAGCAGGCGAGCGACCCGGCTCAGCGGCTGCAGGGACAGGTGATCCGCGCTCGAGCGTTGCATGCGATCGGCGATGTCGCAGGTGCCGACGACGTGATGGAACGCGCGATGGCCGCGTCGCGCAAACATCGTCTTCGGCCACCCACCTCGGTGTATGCGTTCCTGAAGGTGCACATGGGCGAAGCAGGGCTCGCGATCAGCGCCATCGAGGCGAGCCCGGCAGCGGCGGTCGACGCCGCGTCCACGATCTACACGCCGGTGCACGCGTATCTTGCCCACGGGTATGCGCTGGCGACCTGCGGTCGTGCCGGTGAGGCCCTTGCTGTCCTCGAGCGCGCGACGGCGGAGGGCCGGCGGCGAGGCTTGACGCGGTATGCGGCGTTGGGCGTGAACATCGGCGCCTGGGTCCTGCGCAACATCGGGGAGATCGATCAAGCGCGTGAACGCAACGCGGCGGCGTTCGAAGGTGCGCGCGAGTCGGGATCCCGCGAGCAGGAGGTCTACTCCTTGCTCGACCCCTGCGACGATGCGATCGCCGCGGGCGACGTCCTGGCGGCGAGCCGCGCCGTCGATGCGGCCCGCGCGCTGATGGAGGAAACGTACGCGTACCGGTGGCGTCACGAGCTGCGCGTCGATCTCCTCGAAGGCCGAATCGCGCTGTTGCGTGGCGACCCCGGTACGGCGCTCAACCTGTCGGAGCGACTCATCGCCTCAGCCACCGACCGATACGCGCCGCGCTACGCCCAGCTCGGCGAGGTGCTCCGCACCCAGGCTCTTGGGGCGCAGGGGGCTCAGCCGCCGGCCGCCGATGCAGTCGCTGAGCTGAGCTCGTCCCTGTCCGCCGTTGCGGGGGTTGAAGCGTGGTGGGTCATGGCCGACCTCGGCGCGTCGCTCCAGTCAGATGCCTGTTTCGAGCTTGCGACGGCACACCGCGATCGGCTTGCTGCATATCTCGACGCATCCGCACGCGCGGCGTTTCTTGCTTACGCCGGAACGCGACTCGACAGCACGAGGATGCGCGGCCGCAGCGGCTGACCGCGCTCGCGGACGGCGGCGACGGCTCGCTCGATGAACTCGGTGCGCCGCGGGGCGGGCAGCGACGCGACGAACGGTGCGATGTGCGCCAATCCGGTGCGATACGCCGCGATCGACTCGGGCGTTTCGAGCCCGGAGTCCACGGTGAGGTCGGCGACCTCGATGTCTTCGAGTCCCGCGGACGCCGCGCAGGCATGGAGCAGTGCCGGCGTGTTCGATCGGGGCTCGGTGCGTGTCTTGAGCCGGAGGTACCAACCCGGCGGGATGAACCCGAATTCTCGAGCGACCGTTTCGATGACATCCTTGGCCGCGCTGGCCGGGGCTTCGCCGAACACAGACGCGATCACGAGTCCGCACGGTCGCACCACGCGGCACATCTCTGTCAGCGCGTCCTGGGGTTCGTCGATGTGAGAGATCGCGAACCCGCACACGGCGGCGTCGAGCCGGCCGTCAGTGAGGGGCAGCGCGCACATGTCGCCGACCACCGAGGTTGCCGCCGCATCGCCGATGAGGTCGAGCATATCCGCCGAGCTATCGACGGCCACAGGGATCGCGCCGGCTGTACGGAGAGCACGGCAGAGGGCGCCGGTCCCGGCACCCACGTCGAGCACGCTGGCACCCCGAAGCTCGTGCGCGACCCCGGCGATCGCGATGGTTGCCAGCCTGTCGTACAGCGCCGCGGGCCCGCCGGCCCAGGCGGCAGCCGCGCCCTGATAGGCCTTGCTCGATTCGGTGGCTATGGCTGCCATGCGGTGAGGCGTTCGCTCCACCATCCGAACTCAGGTGCGTCCTCGGTCTTGGACCACGCCAACTGCAGAAAGGCTCCCGACAGCGCAGCCGCGAGTTGAGCGTCCCACCATGACGTGGTGGCGACCCCGGCAGACTCGAGTGCTGCTCGATAGGCGCCGATGGTGTCCTCCTTCGACTCCGGAAGCCGGTCGCAGTTGACCGCCAGGTACCAGGCGAGATCAAAGAGCGGCGGCCCCTCGCCGGTACGATCCCAGTCGATCAGGATGGTCCGCGCTCCATCACGGCCGAGATTGCCGAGCTTCCAATCGCCATGGATGAGCGTCTGCGGGCCCTTGCGGAGGGCAACGACCAGCGGCCACGGATCGCCGGCAAGCTCACCGAGCCGGCGCGCGTCAGCGGGATAGCGCTCGCCGAGCCGCTGCCATCCAACCGCCACTGCTGGGGGCACGGGATCGGCACGAGGGGTCGCAGCTTCGAGCTCGGCCATCATCGGGGTGAGGAAGACGTAGTGGTGCGCGAGGGGGAAGAGGCCGATCTCGTCGCGGAATCCCCAATAGGCGGCGTGGAGCGAAGCCATGGCATCGATGAATCCACGGTGCTCGTCCAGCGCGATCTGATCGCCGCCCGACGGGATGAGGGAGTCGGAGACGTCGCGCATGAGGAGCGCGAGTCCCTGATGCCCGGGCCTGGTCGTGAATGGAGCGCAGCCGACGATCGCATGATCGATCGAAGCGGGAAGTGCGGCGAGCACGGCCGACGACAGCAACGTCAGCTGGCGCCAGCCGAGGTCGCCGCTGGCGCGCATGAGCCAGTCGTCATCGACCGAGATGTATTTCACAACCAGGGGAACGCCGTCCATGACGACCCGCTCAAAGCGGCTGCCGGAGAGCGAGTCGGCGGTCTTCCAGGGTTCACGCTGCTCGCAGCCCTCCAGCAGCCGGTCAAGTGACTCCGCAACGGGAATCGCCCCACGCGCCGGCATGAGTGCGGTCACAGTCGCGCAGCCTCGGCCATCTCCGCCTGAAGCGCCGCACCCCACCTGCCGCCGCACCAGGCCTGGTCGCGTGTGATGAGCCCGTCGTGGACCTCGATGATGTGCGCCTGGTGCACCATGTGGGGCTCGCCGTCCTCTTCCCATGTGAGCACGAATTCGACGAGCTCGCCGTCGGGAAGTGCGGTCCGGTGGATCTCCTCGAAGCGCCCCGGGTCGGCAAACCAGCGACCGAGCTCAGCCTCGATGTTCGCAGCGCCATTCACGATGAACCGCCAGTGGGGCACTGTTGCATCGAGAATGGCGTCGTCGGCGAACACGCCCGCTCCGCTCACGGACGCGGTCTCGATCGCCTGGGTGAACCTGTCGATGGGGTCTGTCATGGTGACGCTCCTGGTGTTATACGACGTGCCCGCATCGTGCATCCGGTTGATTGCAGTCCGATTGCGGCTACGGAGCGGCACAGTTCATCGACGCCGCACGATGGCGCAGTGATGTCTGAACAGCCTGTCCTCGGCATCGTCGGCCTCCAGTTGACGGGTCTGCCGATTCCACGCAACGTCGAGGCGGAGACGATCGCCGTGCCGGCTGATCGCGGACCCGGGCATTGGGTCGGAGCGCCGAGCGCGCTCGTGCACGACGGCGTGCACTACGTCGCGTATCGCAGCCGGCGGCCCGTCGATGACGGTCGAGGCGGTGACGTGATCGTCGCCCGGGTTGAAGGCGACGGCACACTCGCCGAACTCTGCCGCATCGACAAGAGATCGATGGATGCTGAATCGCTCGAGCGGCCGGCGCTCGTGACTGACGGCGCCGGCGGGTGGCGTCTCTACCTGAGCTGCGCCACGACGAACACGCGCCACTGGCGTGTTGAGCTGCTGCAGGCTGCCTCGCCCGACGCGTTCGTCACCGCCGGACGCCGGGCGGTCATGCCCGGCGACGAGCACGTGGCGATGAAAGATCCGGTGATCATCAGGGACGAACGCGGATGGCGTGCCTGGATCTGCTGCCATCCGCTCGACGATCCGGTTGCGACGGACCGAATGTGGACCGCATTCGCCACCAGCGATGACGGAATCGAGTGGACCGTGCACGGACCGGCACTGCAGCCGCGGCCGGGTCGGTGGGACCAGCGGGGCACCCGGGTGACGGCCATCATCGAGCGCGGCGAGACCACGGTCGCGTTCTACGACGGGCGCGCGAATGCCGCCGAGAACTGGGAGGAGCGCACCGGCATCGCGGCGGGACGGCCTGGGCAACTCCAGGTCGTCGGCGATGCACCGGTTGCGCAAGCATCCGGCGCGTACCCGGCACTGCGCTACGCTGCCGTTGTCGACGACGGCGATCGCACCGCCGTGTACTACGAGATCGGATGCGACGACGGCACTCACGAGCTGCGCCGGGAGTGGTTCGCGCGGACGTCGTGAGGTGAGCGGGGAACAACCGCAACGTGGCATCGCCGACCACGGCGTCGAGGGCGTGCCGGACCAGGGTACGGTGGCCGAAAATGGACGCGTGCCCTTTGATGAGGATCTGACAGCTCGCATCCGCGAGCTCGTCGGCGGTGAGGCCGGGCTGACCGAACAGCGGATGTTCGGCGGTCTGGCCTTCCTGATCGGCGGCAATATGGCGATCAGCGCCAGCGGACAGGGTGGGCTTTTGGTGCGAGTCGACCCCGCGAAGAGCGTCGACCTTGCAGGCCGGCCGCACACGCAGGTTGCAGTCATGCGCGGACGGGAAATGCCAGGGTGGTTGCGGGTCGAGCCCAATGGGGTTCGAAGCAAAGCACAGCTACAAAGGTGGGTGGAGGAGGGTGTCGGGTACGCACGATCCCTTCCGGGGAAGGCGTCCGACTCTCGATGACGCGGGCAGTCGAGGAGTCGAATCGACGGCTGCTGCGCGCGCGACGCCATGGATCTCACCTACGGCAAGCCGCTCGACATTCCCACACTCGCGCGCATCGCATACGTTTCCGAGGCCCACTTCATTCGGGCGTTTCGCGCGGCATTCGGGGAGACACCCCACCGGTATCTGCAACGCCGGCGCGTCGAGCGAGCGCTGTTCCTGCTGCGCTGCACGGACCGAAGCATCACCGACATCTGCTTCGACGTCGGCTTCGCGAGCCTGGGCACCTTCAGCAAGACATTTCACNNGGGAACCAACGACATGCTCAGCAGCCTCAGAATCTCGCAGATCTACGTGCTCGATCAGGACCAGGCCGTCGACTTCTACGTCGGCAAACTCGGCCTGGAAATCAACACCGATCAGGATCTCGGTTTCATGCGATTCCTGACCGTCAGCATCCCGGGAGACCCCGATCGCCAGATCATGCTCGAGAAGCCCGGGCCGCCGGCGATGGACCCGGCGACGGCTGACGAGGTCCGCGCGCTCCTGACCAAGGGCCGGACCGGCGGGCACCTCTTCTTCACAACGGCCGACGCGCACAAGGCGTATGACGAGCTCCGTGCCAAGGGGGTCGAGTTCACCCAGGAGCCGACGGAACAGCCTTACGGCATCGATTTCGGCTTGCGCGACCCGTTCGGCAACCATATCCGCGTCGCGCAGATGGCCCCCGCCGCGCTCACCGCAGGTTGACAGTGCGGCTCCCGGAGCAGTCCGTTTACGCTGAGGGCTCACGCGCCAGCAGGACGGACCACTCCGGGTAAGCACCATGACCACGGCACCTCTCGACCAACCCATCCGCGACGCGCTCAGCCGCGGCGGTGTCATCGACATCACCACGACCGGTCGCAAGACGGGCACCCCCCACCGCATCGAGATCGTCTTCCACAACGTCGGCGGCCGGCTGTATGTCAGCGGTATGCCGGGGTTCAAGCGAAGCTACATCGCCAATCTCACGGCGAATCCGCACTTCATCTTTCACCTCAAGCACGGTGTGCACGCCGACCTCCCCGCCACTGCTCGGGTGATCACCGACGAAACAGAGCGCCGCGAGGTGCTGCCCCACATCGCGCGAATCTGGAAGCGTGACGACATCGACACCATGATCGCGACGAGCCCGTTGTTCGAGGTGACCATCGACGGCGTCGCTGCCTGACCGTGTCGCGGCTCATCTACACGACGGCCGATTCGCCAACGGGACGGTCCATCTGCACTATCGCGCCACCTCCCAGGCGCGACGTCGTCACCGCCTGTCCAGTGGCGATGGGAGCACGGCAGACTCATTGACCAGTGGTGGCGGACCCGCGTCCGGCGTGTGCGGCGGCGAAGTCCCACACGGGCGCCAGGACCTGTTCCGGCGTCTCGATCTGTGGCACGTGGCCCGTGGCGGTGAGGAGGATGAATGTCGCGCCGGGGATGGCGGCGGCGTAGGCGCGACCGTACTCCAGGTCGACGATCTGATCGCCATCGCCCCAGACGACGAGTGTCGGCACCGCGATGTTCGCCAAGCGCCCGCGGAGGCTGGGGTCGCTCATCGACTGGCCGCCGTATGTGGCGAGGCTCGCGCGATTGCCCGCCATGACAGCCCGCTGCGCCTCCGGCATGGTCGTCGGGTCGATCCGGAAACGGTCCGGATCGTGGTAGCTGAATTCAGCCACCTGGTCCAGGGTGAGCGAGAAGAAGTCGACGATGGGGTGCCCCTCGACCTCGATGCCCGCAGCGTCGACGAGGACCACGCCGCCGATCCGCGACGATCGCAGCAGTGCCATCTCGGCGACGATCCATCCGCCGATGGAGTTGCCGACCACGGTGACGCCCTGGACGTCCATCTGCTCGAGCAGCGCGACGTAGACGCGGGCGAGTGCGGCAATGCTGGCAAGACCGTCGGGCCGCGGCGTGGCCCCAAATCCCGGGTGCGTGGGCGTGATCACCCGAGCGCCCCGGGTGGTGACAAGCAGGTCTGCGAACGCGGCCATCGACTGGGGACCGGCCCCGCCATGCACGAGGAGGAATGGGGGTCCGCCTCCCACATCCGTGACGGTGACCTCCACCTGGCCGACCCCCTCGACCGTCAGGCTCTGCTTCGTTTCCGTGCCCATCCGTTGACCCTCCACGTGCTCAATCGCCACCCCGTGCCCGGCGCAGTCCATCCCCTCCCCACCCGACACCAGGCGTGCCGCCCCAGATTCGACCGTTTGACTCAGTCGCCGCTCCCGCCTGAGACGGCCGGCGCGACGAAGACCTCCGCCCCGTCGGGAAGCGGCGTGTCCATGGGCGTACCACTTCGCACGCTCACCCCGTCGACGAACATGAGGATGTGGGGTCGGAGCTGGCCTTGCTCGTCGCGCAGCCGGCGCTCAAGCTGGGGCATCCGTTTGCAGAGGTCGTCGAGGGCGGTGCCCAGGGTGCCGCTACGGATCTCGATCTCGGCCTGATCGTCGGCGTAACGCCGCAGCACCGCGGGCAGGAGCAGCCGCGAGGTCACGCGACCTCAGCAACCCGCAGGGACAGAACGTCTGGAATGTGGCTGGCGATCAGCGACCAGTTCTCGCCCTCCTCCCGGCTCGCGTATACCTCTCCCAGCCTGGTGCCGAAGTAGACACCCGCCGGGTCCGCGGAATCGGCGACCATCGCGTCGCGAAGGACGGCGGCGTAATACGGGTCCCTGGGCAGGCCTTCCGACAGCGGCTCCCAACTGTCGCCCGCGTTTTCGGTTCGGTACACCCGCAGCTTCGCCTCCGGTGGAAACCGCTCAGCGTCCGCCTGGAGCGGGAACGAATAGAGGGTGTCCGCGCGGTGCGGGTGGGCGACGAGTGCGAATCCGAAATTGCTCGGCAGCCCCGATTCGATGGCTGTCCACGAGTCGCCGCGGTCGTCACTGCGGTAGACACCGAAGTGGTTCTGGGCGAAGAGGCGCTCCGGGCGATCCGGATGGAACGCCACCTTGTGGACGCACTGTCCGAATTCCGGAAAGCGCTGATCCTCGGGGAGGAACGCCGCCTGGATACCCCGGTTCGCCGGCTCCCAGCTCGCGCCTCCGTCTCGGGTGCGGTAGACGCCGGCGGCCGACATCACGACCATCACATCGTCGGGATCGGTCGGGTGGGGAAGGACCGTGTGGAGGCAGGCGCCGCCACCGCCGGGGGTCCAGCTCGGACGGTGCGGATGCCGCCAGAGGCCCTCGACGAGCGCGAAGCTCTCGCCGCGGTCATCGGATCTGAACAGGGCGTGCGGCTCGACCCCGGCGTACACGACGTCCGGCTGATCGGCGGGCGCGGGCTGAATCTGCCAGACACGGGCGACCGCGGCGTCGCTCCCTTGAGGAAAGCCGATCGGCGGCTCCGCCGGCTCGGTCCAGGACTTGCCGATGTCGTCGGAGTAGGTCAGCAGCGGACCCCAATGCCCCGTCCCGACGCCGGCGAAAATCCGCGGCGGGTCGTGGCGCGTGTCGATGGCCACGCCATAGACCTCCTGGTTGAGAAACTGGAAGTCTCCGGTCGCCCAGGTGCGCCGATCATCCGTGCTCCGCGCGATCATCAAACCCTTGCGCGTACCGATCAGCAGGATTGTCAGTCCCATCGAAGCCCCTCCAGGAGTTGCCGGGATCGCGGGGCAGTCTATACCCCTGAACAAAAAAGCCGCAGATCAGAGACCTTCGCCCTGCCGGGAGATAGATATGGAATTGGAATCCTTCGAGCTGGTGCTCCTTCGTCGCCCCGCGAACGCTCCCGCGTACGACGACCAAACACTGGAGCGCATTCAGCAAGACCACCTCGCGTACCACGCGACACTTCGTGCGTCGGGTGATGTCGCGACCAACGGTCCAGTGACCGATCAGCCAGACGATTCGCTGCGCGGTCTCACCTTCTACAGGACCGGATCACTGGCGCGCGCGAGAGAGCTTGCGGAGGCGGACCCAGCGGTGCGCGCCGGGCGTCTTGCCGTCGACGTCATGACCTGGTTGTGCCCGCCGGGTCTGCTTCGCCAGCCCGGACACCTGGTCAAGATCAGCGAGGATTGATCGTGGCCGCCCTGCCGGGAAATGGAGCAGGTTCCACCCCGAGATCGTCCATGGCGCGCCGGTAATTCAAGTAATGGCGATGGGCCTCGCCATGCCGGCCGGAATCGGCCAGCCCGTGCACGAGGCCGAGATGCGCCTGCTCGTCGTAGCGATCCGTCTCGAGGATGCGAAGGAGATGGGTCACCGCCGCGTCGGGATCGGCGGCATGTCGGGCCAGCAGGCGCAACGCCGCCACACATGCGGCGCGTGCCTCTTCACGAAGGGAGACGGCCCAGTCGTCGTACGGGTTCTGCTCGAGGAAGTCACCCGTGTAGAAGACGGTCGCGGTGCCGAGGATCGGCAGGCCGCGAGCCATATCCCCGCGACGCAGACAGTCGAGCCCGTGGACGGGTGCCGGGCGACTACGCGTTAACGGGCGCCGCTCTGTGTGCGAACAGCTGGAAGATGCCGCCGAGGTGGAGCCGTTTGTTGATCAGCGCGTAGGCGGCGAAGCCCAGGACGAGGGATAGCCCGGTCATAAGCCCGCGCTGGATGATCGCCGCGGCGCCGGCGCTCCCCGAGGCAAACCCCAGAAAGATGAGGAGCGCGGCGACGCTCGCCTCATTGGCGCCGACGCCGCCGGGAATCAGGCTCACCGCGCCACCGATGGTGGCCAGGGCCAGGACGAATGCCGCCTGCCACCAGCCGACTCGCCCCGGCTCCAGCCCCTGTAGCACCAGCCAGAAGGTGGTGACGGCGACCACGACACGCGCCGCGTCGAGCACCGAAAGGGCAAGGGCGTCGCGACGGTGCAGCAGCGTGGACGTTTCCTGCTGCAACTCGTCGATGGCCGGGAGCAGCTTATTGAGAAACGGTATGTGCGCCACCAGGTTGTGGAACTGGCAGAACACCGGTGACACGGTGAGCACGATGACGATCAGCGCGATGCCGGCCGCGACCGGTATCACCGCGGCGAGCCCGTAACCGAGCGCGAGAATCGCCGGCAGCGCAGCGAGGATGAGCCAGAGCATGTATGACAGCTCCTGCACGGTGACGGTGGCGGCGACGGTGCCGAAGTCCGTGCCGTCGGCGGTGCTTGCGAACGCGGCGCGCGTGAGATCGCCCAGCGGCACGATCGCGGTGATGGTTTGCCCTGCGAGGTTGATCAGGATCGTGTCTCGGAGTCGCAGCTTGGTGCCGACGTCGGTCAGCAGGTAGTGCCAGCGAACCCCTTGCAGAATGTAGACGAGCACCGAGAGCATCACGATCGGCGCAATCAAGGCCAGCTGGAAATGTTCCAGCGCACTTCCCACCTTGGCGGGGTCGAGGAACAGCACGACAGCTGCGATCCCGGCTAAACCGATCACGCCGGTCAAAACGCGCCGAAGCGGGACCGGTAATTTCCGCCGCGCGGACACAGCCACCTGATCGGTTCGGTTAGCGATGCTCAGACGACAGCACCGTCGCTGCTATCAGCGCTTTCCTCGGGGTTTCGTCCGCCATATGAATGAGTCCACTCTATACGGCGAATCGAGGTTCCGGTCATCGCCAAAAAAGGCGATGACCGGATGCCTCACGCAGCGAGGGTCAGGCCGCCCGGACCTGGCGGGCACGCGGGCCCTTGTCGCTACGCTCGATCTCGAAGCTCACCTGCTCATCGCCGGTGAGATTTTCGAAGGTCAGTGAACTGTCGAGTCCACTGCGATGGAAGAAATACTCCTGTCCATCCTCGGCGGTGATGAAGCCGAAGCCGCGTTCGGCGACGATCTTCTTGACGGTACCAGTCACTCTGGTCTCTCCAATTCCTTCTCGTTATGTAGAACAGACGCAGCGCGTCCGTTCGAGAAGGAATGACGACCACGAGCGATGCCCCTCGAGACTCGAGGTGATGTCATTACGATACCCCAACGGTACTGGGCTAAACGTATGCGGGCGAGAGCATGGGCTCCCAGGAGCGGCAGATCAGCCCTGCAGGCATGATCGGGAGCTCATCACAATGCCTGTGTGGAGGTCACCGCGTGGGATTCGTGAGCCGGGCGTTCAAAGGGCGGCCCCGAGATCAACCCCGAGATGCCCGCGTGCCCCCGGGTCAGTACCTGGTCCGCGACTTTCCGGTGCTTTCCGCCGGTCCCACGCCGCACACGTCGCTCGCTGAATGGTCGTTTTCGATTGAGGGCGAGGTCGACGAGGAGAAGCGCTGGAGCTGGGAGGAATTGCGCGCGTTGCCGAGCGAAACGGTGACGCGCGACATCCACTGCGTCACCAAATGGTCCAAGCTCGACACCACCTGGGAAGGCATTTCCGTCGATACCCTGCTCGAGGGCGTCGAGACCGCAGCGGACTACGTGATGGCGTTCTGCGACGGTGGGTACACCACCAATCTCCCGCTCGAGGACGTCACGGGCGGCAAGGCCTGGATCGCCTTTGCCTTCGACGGGCAGCCACTCGAGAGCCAGCATGGCGGGCCCGCACGGCTGCTGGTGCCGCACCTGTACTTCTGGAAGAGCGCCAAGTGGGTGCGCGGATTCCGTTTGATGAACGAGGACTCGCCGGGCTTCTGGGAGACGTACGGCTATCACATGTATGGCGATCCGTGGCAGGAACAGCGCTACAGCGGCGACTGATCTGGCGCACTGCCGAGGTGCTCGACCTTGTCGACGAGACCCCAAGGGTGCGAAGCCTGGTTCTGGCGGTCCCCGGCTGGCCGGAACACCTGGCGGGTCAGCACGTCGACGTACGTCTGACGGCTGAGGACGGCTACCAGGCGGAGCGAAGCTACTCGATCGCATCGGCCCCGGCCGGGGAGCGGCTGACCCTGACCGTCGAGCGCCTCGATGATGGCGAGGTTTCACCGTACCTTGCGGGTGAGCTGCGAGCCGGCGACGAGCTGGAGTTGCGCGGTCCGATCGGTGGCTACTTCGTCTGGGAAGGCGCCCTCGGAGGTCCGCTCCTCCTGGTCGCCGGCGGATCCGGGATCTGTCCGCTGATGGCCATGCTCCGGCTCAGGCAGGCTGCCGCCAGTGCCGTTCCGACCCGATTGCTGTACTCGTCGCGCTCACTCGAGGATGTCATCTACCGGGATGAGCTCGACCGGCTGGTCGCGATGGGCTCAGGGTTGGAGGTGATCCACACGCTCACTCGCAGCATCCCCGAGGGGTGGTCGGGGTTGCACCGGCGCATTGATACAGCCATGCTGGGCGCGGTCGCGTGGCCTCCCGCGGAGCGCCCGTTGATCTTCGTCTGCGGTCCGACACCGCTCGTCGAGTCGGCGGCGGAGTCACTCGTGAACCTCGGCCACGAGCCGGCGCACATCAAGACCGAGCGATTTGGCCCCACCGGAGGATGACGCTGAGATGACCGAGCAAGAGCTGAGACTCGACGGCAACGCGGCGGCGGGACTGCTCCAGGAAATCTTTGTTCACGAGGTCACCGCCGCGCGCGGCGCCTGCGCCGCGTGCGGATCGGTCGGACCCATGGGTGCGCAGCACCTGTACATGTCTCCACGTTCGCCGGGTGCGGTGCTGCGGTGCAGCGCATGCGAGGGTGTGCTCATGGTGATCGTGCGGGCGGGAGGGCGTTTCCGCCTCGGACTGCAGGGTCTCGTGTGGATCGAAATGCAGGACGTCGACGCCACGAGCTGAGCGGCTCGGCGCGTGTCAGCGAGTGGGTTCGGTGGCGATGAGGTGTGAGGTTCGCGGCTCCGGATCCGACAGCGAGCGCGCGTAATCCAGGTACTCCGCGTCGGTCCCAGTGAGCCGATCGGTGTGCTGCCGCAGGTGCTCGTCCCACGAGGGGACCACGAACAGCTCGACGAACTCGTGGGGTGTCTCGCCGTCGCGGAACAGACCCCACTGCGTGGCCCCGGTGCGAAGCCTCGAGAGGCGCACGCGGACCATCGAATCCAGGAAGGCGCGCTCCCGTTCCGACGAGACGGTGTAGGTCATCCTGACCACGACCGGACCCTGGTCGGGGGTGGCGTCGAATGCCAGCTGCGGCTCGGATCGGACAACGGTGTGCCGATCCATGCCGGCGGTGTCGATCATCGGCCACATCCTGATGGTCGCGGCTCCGCCGACCATCAGGGCCGCTGCGATGAGATACGCGGGAATGACGCCCTTCGGCTCGGCGACGAAACCCCAGACGACGGCACCGAGTGCCTGGCTGCCGAAGAGCACGGTCAGGTACACCGAAAGGCCACGCGCGCGCACCCATTCGGGGAGGAAGAGCTGCAGCGATGCGTTCATCGTCGACAGCACGGCGATCCACGCGAACCCTGCTGGAAGCAGGAGCACCACGGTCAGAACGAGCGTCGGGATGAGCACGATCGCGGCCATGACGGCCGCATACACGAGGCTCGCGGCAACCAGCAGGCGATTCGCCGACAGCCTCGTGCGGAGTGTGGACAGAAGAAACGAGCCGGCGACAGCGCCGACGCCGAGCGCCGCGAGGAGGAGCCCATACCCGCTGGGGCCCATCTTCAGGCGCTGCGTCGCCACCAGCGGAAGCAGGGCCCACAACGCACTCCCCGGCACCAGAAACAGCGAGGTGCGCAGGAGCATCCGGCGTATGACCGGCGAATACCGGACATACCTCCCGCCCGCGCGCAGCGCCGAGGCAAACCGCTCGGGAAGCTGCGTCGATGCCTCGACCCTCGGGTGCCAGGCGACAACGACGATGCCGTACGCAAGGAAGGTCGCCGCATTGATTGCGAACACCGCGCCGACACCGATGCGAGCGATAAGGACACCAGCGATCGCGGGTCCGATGGCGCGAGCGAGGTTGACGCTGATCGAGCCCAGCGTCGACGCGGCGGCGACCTGTGCCCGGGGAACAAGCTCAGGGATCAGTGACTGATACGCCGGCAGTGAGATGACCGACCCTGTCCCCAGAACGAACGTGAAGGTGAGAAGCAACGCGGGCGGCATCTGTCCTGCGAGCGTCAGCGCGGTGAGGGCGACGGCCGTTACCGTCATGAACGCCTGCACGGCAATCAGGAGCCGGCGCCGATCGAACATATCGGCGAGCACGCCGCCGACGACACCGAAGATGACGTCGGGCAGCATGTCCGCCGTCTGCACGAGCGCTACGAGGATCGACGCATGGGGCTGCTGGACGAGCAGCCATTGCGCGCCGACGGTCTGCATCCACAGTCCGATGTTGCTGATAAGGACCGCGAGCCAGATGGCGCGGAAGATGCCGATCCGCAACGGCGACCAAGTGGAACCATGTGGCCCAGGGTCAGACGTCGTGGGTTGGTCGGTCACGCCGCCGACACAGTAGGCCTCCCGGACGGGGCGGCACAACCGCACGCCCACACGGCCGTCAGCATCATCATGGAGATATGGACGACGCCTCCGCCGGATGGCTGACTCTGCCATACATGGACTGGCGCGACACTCGCGACACGCTCCATATGTACACGCAGGTGATCGGGAAGCTTCGCCTTGCCCTCAGCCCTTTCGAGCCGGGCTGGGCGAATGTGCCGCTCTACGTCACTGCGAGGGGACTCACCACGTCGCCGCTGCCCATCGGCCTGCGCACCTTCGATGCCGAGCTTGACCTGCACGACCACGTGCTCATGATCCGCACCAGCGACGGACAGATGGAACGCCGTCCGCTGGGCGGTGCGGTCGCCGAGTTCTATCGCGATGTCATGGACGCGCTGCGACGCATGGGGATCGATGTCGCCATTTCAGTGCATCCATCCGAGGTAGCTGACCCCATTGCCTTTCCCGACGACCACACGCATGCCACCTACAACAGGGCTCAGGTACAGCGCTTTCACCGCGTGCTCTCCAGGATCGACCTGGTGATGAAGGAACATCGCGCTCGGTTCCGCGGGCGGACCACGCCCGTGCACTTCTTCTGGGGCACCTTCGACCTCGCCTTGACGCGATACTCGGGCAAGCTGGCGGATCCTCTGCCCGGTGACAGCGTCATCGCCCATTTCAGCTCGGACGCTGAGGAGGTCTGCGCGGGCTGGTGGCCCGGTGACCATCGTGTGTCGTCCGCGACCTTCTTTTCCTACGCATACCCGGCGCCGCCGGACATCAGTGCGGTGACCCTGCCACCCGGCGCCACCTGGAGCCCGGATGCGGGTGAGTTTCTCTTCCCGTACGACGCAGCGCTTGCCACTTCGGATCCGCGCCGAGCCATCCGCGACTTCCTCGCCTCGTCATACGAGGGCGCCGCGAGGTTGATGGGATGGAGCAGCGGCTTGACGACATTCAGCGAACCGGATGCACCGTCCCACTGATCACGCCCCGAGGAGAGCCACATGAGCGACGTTTGCCTGCATCTCGACCAGATTCACGACGTGACGCCCTCGGGAACCGGCTGCGTCGAGTGCTTGGCCGCCGGCCGGAACGACTGGGTACATCTCCGTGTCTGCCAGGAATGCGGACACGTCGGCTGCTGCGATTACTCGCCCGGGAAACATGCGACGGCGCACTTCAAGTCGGTCGGTGACCCGATCATCCGGTCATACGAGCCGGGCGAGGACTGGTACTACTGCTACCTCGACGACCTCATGTTCGAACTCGAGGACGCACCGCCCGCCCCGAAGCATCCCTGAGGCCCCACATCTGCCGGTCAGCGGTGCGGTCGATACATGCAAGCGCCTCAGCTCTGGATGTAGCGCGCGCCGAGCGTCGTGGCCAGGGTCCGGTGGGCGGGGCTCGCGCCGATGAGCGTCGAACGTGACGGGTCGATGCCGTGTGTTCGCGCGAAGGCCAGGATGAGCCCGGGCAGCGGCGGCCGGCACCAGCACACCGGCGGACCTCCGGGGTGGGGGCAGAGCGCAGCAGCCACGCTGCCTCGGACGTGCCCGGAAAGTCGATCCACGCCGGCATCGAGGACGGCGGCGGTCTCGCCGGCCCTCCACTCGAACAGCAGGTGGGGCGCCTCCGGTGCCGCCAGCGCGACTGTGTGTTCCCAGCCCTGCACATTCAGCGCGGCAGCGGCCACGAGGACAGCCTCTTGAGGTTCGATCGCGATCGAAAGCGATGCTGTGGGCGTGCGCTCGAACTGGATCCGCTGCACCGCGACGAATCCCTCGTCGATCGTCGGAGGTTCCAGCTCGCGAACGGTTCGCATCTGGCTGGTCGGGAGCATGATCCCCGGCTCCCGGCGTCCGATGCGGCGCATCTCCTCGGGTTCGGGCAACTCGCCGAACCGTCCCAGAAGGCGCTCGACGAGATTGACCTGCGCCTGCGCGAGCGGGATATCGATCCAGATGCACCGGACCGACGCGCCGTGCCGGCTGGCTGTCTCGATGACGTGGCTGCGCGTCGCGCGGGTGAGGTACGTGTTGTCGAGAACGACTCGCCGCACGCCCGACGACAGCGCCTCATCGAGCGCGTCGCTGAGTTCACGGAGCGATCCGCCGCGATCGTCGCGGTTGATGCGAACGTAGCCGCGCGCCACGTAGTCCTCGGTGTGACGGCTCTTGCCGGCGCCCGGGATACCCATCACCACGACAACCTCGGCATCGCCCGCGGCCGTCGCTGATGCGTCGGTTGTTCCCGGTAGCGGCCACCCGAAGGCGCTGACGATCCGGGTCCGGTCGCTCGCTTCGAGGTGGAGCATCGCCGATCGGGCGGCTGAGCGGACTGTCGCCGGACGCCGAGCTCCTGGTATCGCGACGACCACAGGGGACAGATCGAGCACCCACGCGAGCGCGACCTCCTCCGGCGTCGCCCCTCGGGCGCGCGCGATGTCGACCAGCTCCGGACGGCGCGTGAGCGACGGCGCCCGGCGCACACCGCCGAGCGGAGAGTGGGCGATCACCGCGATCCCTCGCTCGGTGCAGAAGTCGACGAGCCCACCCCTGACGGCGCTGTCGTCGAGGACGCTGAGCGCCACCTGGATGGCAGCGACGTCGACGAGCTCGCACGCTTCCTCCAATTGCCGGCGGTTGACATTCGCCAGCCCCACGCGGCCAACGACGCCGTCCCGTCGCAGCGTCGCCAGCGCACGCACGGACGTGCGCCAGGGGATTCGCGGGTCAGGCGCATGGATGAGGTAGAGATCGATGCCCAACCCACCGAGAGCTTCGAGACTCGCTTCGCAATCGGCGAGGATCGCCCTGGCGCGACCGTCCGGAATCCATCTGCCGCCGGCGCGGGTCATGCCGCCTTTGGTGATGATCCTCGCGTGCCCGTCCGCGCCGCAGCGACGGAGCGCCTGGGCGACGAGTTGCTCGTTGCGGCCTGACGGCGCGTCGCCGGCGCCATATGCGTGCGCCGTGTCAAAGATGGCGATGCCCGCATCGGCAGCAGCCGCAATGGCGTAGAAGGCGGCGTCGTCGTCAGCATCGGCGTCGGTGGAGAGTCGCATGCAGCCAAGGCCGATGCGAAGCTCCGAGCTGTCGAGCCATCGAGGGGGGTTCAGGGCTCAGAGCGTACGGCACGGAGCAGAGTGCTGTGACCAGAATGTCATGCGTATGGCCGGACTGGGTTGACAATGCTCGGCGTGCGCCGGCTGATCATCGCCCTCGCGGTTATCGCGCCGCTGCTGGCCGCGACGAATGCGGCGGCAGACTGGCCCACCTACCACGGCAACAACACGCGCCAGGGCGACGACACGACCGATCAGGCGGTGAGTGGGAGTGCGCCCTGGACGTCGGTCGCGCTGGATGGGCAGCTCTACGGACAGCCGGTGATCGTGGGCGGGCAGCTGGTGGCAGCAACCGAGAACGACACGGTGTACTCGCTCAACGCGGCCACCGGACATGTCGTGTGGAGCACCCACATCGGCGCACCCCGAACGGCCAATTTCCCCTGCGGGGACATCGACCCCCTGGGGATCACCGGGACTCCGGTGATCGATGCGGGCAGCGTTTTCGTCGTCGCGGAAATCCAGGACACGCCGACCACGTTCGAATTCGATCTCGTGACCCTATCCCTGTCGACCGGTGCCATCACCCGGCGGGTGAACATCAATCCCGGTAACCGCGGCGGCATCAACTTCGACGCCAACTACCAGCAGCAGCGTGGGGCGCTGACGATTGCCGGGGGCGAGGTGTACGCAACTCTCGGCGGCCTCGCCGGCGACTGCACCAATCCGGGCAACAGCAGCGACGGATACCGCGGCTACGTGATCGGGTACCCCGAGACCGGTACCGGCTCTGTCCGGTGGTGGTCGTCCGCCTCGGTCAGCTCCACCGACATGGAGGCCGGCGCGTGGGCGGCGGGGGGAGCCTCCGTGGACTCCAGCGGGAACGTGTTCGTCGCCACGGGCAACAGCAACGAGACGAGCAGTGGCGATCCCTACGACGAGAGCGACGGCGTCATCAAACTCACCGCGAACACCGTGACGCTCGCCGACTACTTCGCGCCGAGCGGAGCAGTCGACGCGACCCATGACGGGGGGCCGACGTGGTGGCAGGACAACGGGAGCGACGCGGACCTCGGGTCGACGACACCGTTGCAACTCCCCGGGAACCGTGTCTTCCAGGTCGGCAAGAGCGGCATGGGGTACCTGCTCAACAGCGCTGGACTCGGTCACGTCAGCGGCGGTCTCGCATCCCACCGCGTCTGCTCCGCAACCAGCGATGCGGCGTTCGGCGGCCTTGCCTTCAGCCTGGTCGGCGGCGTCGAGACGGTGTTCGTGGGGTGCAGTGATGGTCTGCAGGCGGTGCAGATCGCCGCCTCGACCAACAACTTCTCACTGGGCTGGCACAACACGAGCCAGGCTTCGAGCAAACCGCCCATCGTGGTGGGAGGCGGAGTGTGGTCGGTGAGCAGTGGAGGAGGCACGCTCTACCAGTACGACGTGACCAACGGCGTCATGCTGGCGAGTGACGCGATCGCCGGCAGCAACCACTTCACATCGCCCTCAGCCTCCGACGGCATGATCTTTGTCGAGGGTGGGAACCAGGTGGATGCCGTCCCCGACGGACCCGACATCAGCGCGGTCTCACCTGCCGCCGGCCCGACGACAGGCGGCCAGACGGTGACAGTCCACGGCGCTGGGTTTCAGCCAGGGATGACCGCAACGATAGGCGGCCTGTCGGTGACGCCGTCGGCGGTGACCGCGACATCGTTCACCCTCACAACTCCAGCCGATGCTGCGGGCTATGTCCAGGTGCAGGTGGCCGATTCGCTCGGGACCAGCGCGCTCACACCGGGTTCGGGATACGTCTACACCAGCCTTGCGGGGTACGTCCCGGTCACGTCGTTCCGCATTCTGGATACGCGCGCTCGGAACTGCATCCAGTGCGACACGGGAGCACTCGGTCCGGGCGCGACGCGCACGCTGCAGATCACCGGCGTGAGCGGCCTGCCGAGCGGCGCCGATCCGATACCCAACATCGCCACCGCGGTGGCGCTCAACGTGACGGCGGTGAACGACAACACGTTCAGCCTGCTCACGGTGTACCCGAACGGGACAGGCCGGCCACTGGCGTCCAACATCAACTTCCCCGCGCACACGGCGACTGCCAACCTCGTCACCGTGACCCTCGGCCAGAACGGTCCGTCGGATGTCAACCGCGAGGTCAACATCTACAACCCCTTGGGGACTGTCGACGTCGTGGCTGACGTCGAAGGGTACTTCGCACCCGACAGCGCGAGTGATCCGACGGGAGAGTTCCATCCCATTGCTCCGGTTCGTGTCTGCGACACACGAACAGGGGTGAGGGCGACGCCATGCCAGTCGCACGGAGCGCTGATGAGCGGACAGCCGATCATCGTCAGCGTGACCGGATCAGGGAGCGACGCGATTCCAGGAACGAACGCCGCGGTAGCGGCGCTGAACATCGGCGGCGTGGCCGGATCCGCGTCCACCTATCTCAGCGTGTTTCCCACGACATCGAGCGGTACCTGCGCGTACACCGGTACCCATTCACCGCCTTTCTCGACGCTCAATCTTGCCGCCGGAGCGGTCCTCGCGAACCGGGTGCTCGTCGCCCTCGGGCCCGCCGCGCCAGGAGGCCCAGACACATCGGTGTGCATCTTCAACGCAGTCGGCAGCATCAACATCTACGTCGACGCCAACGGCTGGTTCGGGAGCGCAACTGCCGCGACCGGCTATCAATACCAGGCGGTCGGTCCCACGCGGGTCTGCGACACACGCCCGGCCTCCGGCGTGCGCTGCGCGGGGTCCGCGCTCGGCCCCGGTACGTCGCAGCTGGTCAAGGTCGCGGGGGTGTCCGGGATCCCGTCACCAAGCCCCGTGGTCCAGGCGGTCATCGGCAATCTCACCGGTGTCGCACCGACCCAGGGGACGTACCTCACGCTCTACCCCGCAAATCTGGGCCTGCCAGTCGCATCTGACATCAACGTCGCCGCGGGTCAGGTGCTCGCCAATCTCGTGGTGGTGCAGCTCGACACGACCGACTCGGCCATCGGCGACGTGCGCCTCTACAACGGTGCTGGGACCGTCAACGCGATCCTCGATGTCGAGGGCTGGTTTCAGTAGGCCGGTCTAACCGACCCGGCGGTAGCTGCGCACGGCGAGCGGGACGAACACGATCAGAACGCCGGCCAGCCACACGAGGCTCTCCCAGAGCGCGGGGTTCAGCGGAAAGTGCGGACCGCCCAGTGCCATCGCGCGCATCGCGTTGATCACGAGCGTCACCGGCTGGTTGTTCGCGAAGACCTGCAACCAACTCGGCATCGTCGAGACCTGGACGAAAGCAGAACTTACGAATGTCAGCGGGAATATCCAGATCAGACCGAAGGCCTGCACCGATTCCTCGTCCTTGATCGCGAGTCCCACGAATGCCGATACGGAGCAAACGGCAATGCCGAAGGCCTCGGCGAGGAGCACCATGCCGATCGCGCCGACCACGCCGTTCTGAAAGCGGAAGCCGACGGCGTAGCCGACGCCGATGATCACTAGGATCACGATCAGCATCCGTATCGAGTCGGCGATCAACCTGCCGGCAAGAACCGCGGATCGGGCCATGGGCATGGCACGGAAGCGGTCGATGACACCCTTGGTTGCTTCCTGCGCGAGAGCGATCGCGGTCGCGAAGGTTGCGAATGCCGCGGTCTGGGCGATGATGCCCGGCATCAGATAATTCACGTACCCGCCCGCACTCGCCGTATGGATGGCGCCGCCGAACACGTATCGGAAGAGCAGCACGAAGATCACCGGCTGCACGACGGTNNTAGGCCGGGACGCGCAGCCACACAAGGAGATTGCGGCGCGTCATCACCAGTGAGTCGCTGATCGCCCAGCGGGCCATCTGCGCTGCGCTCGGCCGAACTCTGGTGTTGAGCGGTTCTGCGATCGCGGTCATGACGGCACTCCTGCGGCTGGGCTCTTGCGTGCTTTGCTCCCGGTATCCGGCGTCGCCTCGGTTGCGTGACCGGTGACCGCCAGGAAAACGTCGTCAAGCGAAGGCCGGTGCAGCGCAAGGTCCTCGGTCACGACACCTGCGGCATCCAGGCGCCGCACGGCTTCGACGAGCGCCATCGACCCGCGGCTTCCCACTGCAACCTTGACGCGCCTCGTCGCCGGCTCGACGGTCGGCGCGGAATCCGACAGTCCGGCAACGGCAGTGACCGCGTCGTCGATCCGGCTTCGGTCAGGCACCGCGAATTCCAGGAGATCGCCCCCGACCTGGTCCTTGAGCTGATTCGGCGTCCCCGAGGCGATGACTCGGCCGTGGTCGACAACGACAACGGTGTTGGCGAGTTCGTCGGCCTCGTCGAGGTATTGCGTGGTGAGCAGCAGCGTGGTCCCGCGGCCGACGAGCTCGCGGATGATCTCCCACATCCCGAGACGTCCAACCGGGTCGAGGCCGGTGGTCGGCTCGTCGAGGAACAGGACGGAGGGCTCGGCGATCAGGCTGGCGGCAAGGTCGAGGCGGCGCTGCATGCCCCCCGAATACGTCTTGGCAGGGCGATCGGCGGCGTCCGCGATGTCGAAGCGCTCGAGCAGCTCGGCGGCGCGGCCGCGAACGCTCCTTCGCGGCATGTGGCTGAGCCTGCCCATGATCTCGAGGTTCTCGCGTCCGGTCAGCTCGAGCTGGATCGCCGTCGCCTGGCCGGCGAGACCGATGCGGCGGCGCACCGCGGCGGCGTCGCGCACCACGTCGTATCCCTCGATGACGACCCGGCCCGAGTCCGGTCGCAGCAGCGTGGTCAGAACACGAACCGCCGTGGTCTTGCCGGCGCCATTCGGTCCGAGCATCCCGAGCACGCTGCCGCGGGGGACGGCGAGGTCGATGCCGCGAAGCGCGTGCACCTTGCCGAAGGACTTGTGCAGCGCCGAGACCTCGATGGCGTAGCCGTTGTGCTGGACCTCCATNNCCGCCGTCGCTCACCGGCGGTGTGACATTCTCAGCGCCGTGGCGTATCACGTCTCCGCCGACGAGTTCGAGCGCATCGCTGCGGATGCACTGGAGAGCATTCCACCCGCGCTGCGCGCCCGCATGGACGCCGACAACCTTCTGATCACCATCCAGGAGGGAGCCACCGCCGACGATCGTGGCACGGGTATCGACGAGCGAGTGCTCGGCTACTTTCAGGGCGCGACGGAGTCGACGTTCAGCGCGTCGGGATATCCCAAGCGGATCGTGTTACTGCAACACCACATTGAGCGGTGGTGCAGGACGTACGCCGAGCTTGTCGACCAGGTGCACGACACGGTGCTGCACGAGGTTGGCCACTACTTCGGCATGAACCACGACGACATCGAGAAGACGCGGCTGCGCCACTGAGCGTCCGCGACGATCACGGAGGAGCCGGGGGGTTTCAGCGCCGTTCCGGTAATGCGCGGAGGCACCGACCCGCCCTGCCGGCGTCGTGCACGGACGTAGCCTTGAAACGTCGAGAGAGCCCAAAGCTGGCTCCACGGCCGCCATGAGACAGGAAATGAGACGAGGCGATGACCGAAGGAGCCCGGCCGCACGGGGCATCCCTTTCTGGGTGAGCGGAACGGCCGCGGCCGTGCTGATCTTCGCTGTGCTCGTCACGCTGGTCACCCTTCATGCGTGGTCGGCCCAACGCCAGCTGGCATCTCAATCGGTCACCACACTTCGCACCGCCGTGGCGGTCGAGGAGGAGAGCGTCCTCGACTCCCCGAGTACGACTGAGTCGCTCCAGGATGAGACAAACACGGCCCTGTCGCTCGTTGAGATCACCGAGAAATCGACTTCGACCCTCGCCGCGATCACTCGGATGGCGGATGCGTATCAGAGCGCGGTCTCGTTAGAGATCGCCGCCGTGCTTCGCGGTGACCCCCAGGAGGCATCGGGGCTGCACATCGCGCTCGGTGATCCGGCCTTCACCGCGCTCGATGCCGAGCTGGCTGCCGTCGGCCACGCGGAAGCATCGAATGCCGCATACGGCGTGACAGCAGCATTCATCGCCTCGATCGGCATCGTCAGCGGCTCAGGTCTCCTCATCCTCCTGTTCGCCCTGTACGCACGGCGCAGGCGAGCAACGGTCGCAGCAGACGAGGGAAGAGCAGCCACGCTCGCGGCCGAGTCGCGCATCGCGACCACGCGCGAGGAGACCTTCCGATCGCTCTTCGATGAGAACCCACAACCGATGATGGTCACGGCGCTGCCACAGCAGGCCACGGAGAACGGCAACCTGCCATTCCTCCGCGTCAACAACGCGGCACTCGCGATGTATGGCTACACGCGAGCCGAATTCCTCACCCTGACGCTTGCCGAGATACGTCCGCTCGAGGACCGCAATCAGTTGCGGAACAACCTGCACGCCATGCGGGGAGGGCGCACGCACTTCGAGGGTATCCGCCACTCGACCAAGTCCGGCGGCGTTCTCGACGTTGCGATAGACACGCGCGAAATCATCTTCGACGGCAGGAGCGCTATGGTCGTGTGCTCGACCGATGTTACCGACCGGCTTAGATTGCAGCGCGAGTTGGAGCACCAGGCGTTTCACGATGCGTTGACAGGATTGCCAAATCGATCGCTCTTTGGCGACCGCCTCGAGCATGCACACCAACGACTGGCACGCGGCACTGGCTGCTACGCCGTGCTCATGGTGGACGTGGACAATTTCAAGACGATCAACGACGGTCTCGGTCACGCGGCCGGGGACGCGCTGCTGCTCGAGGTGTCGCGCCGGCTTGCAAACGTCATCCGCGCCGGTGACACGGCCGCACGCATTGGGGGTGACGAGTTCGCGGTCCTCCTGGAGGATCTGGCCGAGCCCAGTGCCGCAGTGCGCGCGGCCGATGGCATCCGGGAGGCACTTCGCGCCCCATTCGCCGGTGGCGGGCGAGTCCTGACCATCAGCACGACGATCGGCGTTGCGACGTCCACAGGCAGTGGCGCTGCAGCCGACGTGGTGCGCAACGCGGACGCGGCTCTGTATGTCGGCAAGGCCGACGGCAAGGATCGCCACGCGGTCTTCTCGGAGGACATGCACGCCACCGCGATGGAGCGGCTCACCCTCGAGCAGGATCTTCGGGCCGGCATCGGTCGTGGTGAGCTCATGCTGCTGTACCAGCCGAAGGTCAATGCGCGTTCCGGGCGCCTGGCGGGCGTCGAGGCGCTGGTGCGGTGGAATCATCCTTCGCGCGGCGTGATCGGTCCCGACCGGTTCATTCCGATTGCAGAGCAGACCGGGCTCATCAACAACATCGACACGTGGGTCCTGGCGACGGCTTGTCACCAGGCCCAGGAATGGGCTACGTCCGCAGTCGGCCCGGTGCCTGTCGCCGTGAACGTGTCTGGACGGAACATGGTCAGTTGCGGGCTGGTCGAGCGCGTGCTCGAGGCGCTCGCCACGAGTCACCTGGATCCGACGCTGCTGGAGCTCGAGATCACCGAGAGCGCCGCGATTTCTCAGGAGGGCAAGGCGTTGGGGTTGCTCCAGGGCGTCCGGGATCTCGGCGTGCGGATCGCGATTGACGACTTCGGCACCGGCTACTCGGTGCTCAGCAGGCTGCAGGGATTCCCGGTCGACACCCTCAAGATCGACCTCTCGTTCGTCCGCGCGATCGTGTCCGAGACTGGCACCGCACCGATTGTCGACGCCATGATCGCCATGGGGTTGAGCCTTGGGCTGAAGATCGTGGCCGAGGGTGTCGAGACCGAAGTGCAGCGTGCCTACCTCGTGAAGCGGCGTTGCTCCGAGTTGCAGGGATACCTGATCAGCCGCCCGATCAGTGCCGCCGATGTGGTGGAGAAGTTCGCTTCGAGAACATCGATCGCGGCGGTCGCATAGACATGCGCACGGACGTCTGAAGGCGACCCGCAGGCGTCAGGTTCCGGGTCACACCAATGCCCTGTTGACGCGACGCTTCTTGGCGGCTACATGCGCCCTTTCCTATCGCTCCGGAAGCCCCCGCTGAGGTCAGCGCAGTCGGCGAACCTCGGTTTCGGCGTGTCGCTGCGAGCTCAGCCCACCGCCACTGGTGTTTCGACAGGCGCAGCAATTCCTGTGACCGCGAGGATCTCCGCTTCGCCGAGCGTGTCATGTTCGAGCAGCGCGTGGACGAGTGCGTCCAGCTTGTCACGGTTGCCGGTGAGCAAAGCAACGGCCTGTTGAAGGCACTCCTCACAGATGCGGCGCACCTCCTCGTCGACGAGCGCCGCAGTTGCCTCGCTGTACGAGCGCGTCAAGGTGAGCGACTGACCTGGGTTGTCGCCGTCATCCGCCAGGCTGAGCACGCCGACTTTGGGACTCATGCCATAGCGCACCACCATCTGACGAGCGATTGCGGTCACCTGGCGTAGATCGCTCTCCGCGCCGGTCGTGACCACGCCGTACACCAGTTGCTCGGCCGCCCTGCCGCCGAGTGCTCCGGTGATCCGACCCCGAAGATAGTCCTCGCCGTAGTTGAACCGGTCATCGACGGGACTCTGGACGGTCACTCCGAGGGATTGTCCACGCGGGATGATCGAGACCCGGCGCACCGGGTCGGCACCTGGCTGCAGCAGCCCCAGGAGCGCGTGACCGGATTCGTGATAAGCGATCCGCTCGCGGTCCGCCGCGCTCAGCGACAGCTTGCGCTCGGACCCCAGTTCCACCTTTTCGAGGGCAGTCGTGAAGTCGATCTGCATCACCGTCTGTGCTTCGCGGCGAGCCGCCGCGAGGGCCGCCTCGTTGGCGAGATTTCGCAGGTCGGCGCCGACCATGCCGGCGGTCAGCGAGGCGATGATGCCGAGGTCGACGTCTGCACCGAGCGGAATGTGTCTGGTGTGAATCTTGAGGATCTCGAGCCGGCCCCGGCGATCGGGAAACGGCACCGTGATCCGGCGGTCGAACCGTCCCGGACGGAGCAGCGCGACATCGAGCACGTCGGCACGGTTGGTTGCGGCGAGCACGATGACACCCTCGTGCGGATCGAAACCGTCCATCTCGGTGAGGATCTGATTCAGGGTCTGTTCCTGTTCCTCGTTGCCCCCGAGACGTGCACCGGTTGAACGCGATCGACCGACGGCATCGAGCTCGTCGATGAAGACGATCGCCGGGGCTGCACCGCGCGCCTTCTGGAACAGGTCACGCACTCGGGCTGCGCCGACGCCCACGATCGCCTCGATGAATTCCGACGCGGAGATCGAGAAAAACGGCACGCCGGCCTCGCCGGCGACGGCGCGCGCTAGCAGCGTCTTGCCCGTCCCGGGCGCCCCGATCAGCAGCACGCCCTTGGGAACGGTGCCGCCGAGGCGCTGGTACTTCTCGGGTTGCTTCAGGAAGTCGACGATTTCAACGAGCTCCGCCTTGACCTCGTCGATCCCGGCAACATCTGCGAACGTCGTCTCGGGGTGCTCCGGGTTGTAGAGGCGTGCCCCGCTCTGACTGAACCGTCCGAGGATGCCGCCCGCTCCACCGCCTGCGAGCGCCGCGCTGCGACGCATCAGGTAGATGAGTCCGAAGACAAACAGCAGGGCCGGTCCGAAGCTGAACAAGAGCGTTTCCCACAAGGGGGTGGGTGGGTTGGGCGGCTCGGCGAGAATGCTGACCTTGTTCTTGAGCAGGGATGCCTCGAGACCGTCTGACGCGAATGTCGGACGCTGGGTCGCGAAGCTGGTGGCACTCGGCTGCCCCGATCCGGCGCTGACAGCCTTCCTGGTGGTTCCGACGATCGAATCACCGGTCGCCGTGATGTTCAGAACGTTGCCAGCGTCGACCTGCGCAATGAAGACGTTGTACGGAATGGTCACCGAGGGAGCCTGCGTGACTGCTTCGATGATGGTGGTGATCACGATGTTGATGAGGAGCAGCGAGCCGATCACCAGCCAGAACCGACGCCAGCTCATCGGGTTGTAGCCGGGAAGGCCCGGCGCGCGCGGAGCCGGGGTCGCCCGCTTGCCGCCCTGATCAGTGTCCGGCGTTGCCATCAACCAAGCTTAGGTCGATCGATGCCGGGTCCAGTGACCGACGGCGAGGTTCCGATCCGCCGGAATGCGTTGTCGTGGCCGAGTGGCCGATGGATTACTCCCCGCCGTCAGGGATGACGTGGATGGCGGCGACCTCTGCGGATTCGTCCTCGGCTTCGACCGAATCCAAGCGATCGGGTTCTCCAGCCAGCAGCGCGATATCGTCGTCGCCGCTCTCCGGAGCCTGAAGCGCACCTGCTTCCGGTTCCTGCGATTGCGCTGCGCGATCCGGCTCCTCCTCGCTGAGTCGCTCATCGAGGGTGTCGCGATGGTATTCATCGACGTCGTGCAGTCGCCCTGCCAGCGACGCGTCCCGAATCGCCGGGTCGTCCTCGTCGCCGCTGACCTCGGCGGGGTCGGGGTCCCCGCTTCCGAGCGGCGCATCCGAGTCGGCGGGAGCGTCGTTCCAGGGGAGATCGTCAGGATGCTCAGTCATCTCCTCATGATGGAGGAACGTCCCAGGTCGGTGCGGCACGCCCGCCCGGCTACGACCCGCCTCTGAGCGGCCGGACCGCGGCCGCTCTCGCCGCGTAGAGGGTCTCGATCTCCGCCGCGAAGCGTTCGGCAACGACCCGGCGCCGAACCTTGTACGTCGGAGTCAGCTCGACGCCGATGGCGAACTCACCGGGCAGCACCGTCCACCGGCGCACCTGCTCGACGTTGGCGAGACCGCTGTTGACCGCGTCCACGCGTTGTTTGATGGCGTCGAGCAGGGTGGGGTGTCGCCGCAGTTCGTCAGCTTGCGTGGGAAGACCGTGCCTGCTCGCAAAGATCTCGAGGGCTGACGGGTCGAGTGTCAGCAGCGCAACGATGTACGGCCGCCCGTCGCCGATCACCACGGGGTTCGCGATCAACTCGCTGCGCAACGCATCCTCGATGTTGCTGGGAGAGACGTTCTTTCCTCCCGCCGTGATGATCAGATCCTTTTTTCGGTCGGTGATCCGCAGATACCCGTCGGCATCAAGGGTGCCGATATCGCCGGTGTGCAGCCAGCCGTCGACCACAGTCTCTGCCGTCGCCGCCGGGTCCTTGTAGTAGCCGGCGCACACCACGTCACCGCGCATCTGGATCTCGCCGTCGTCGGCGATGCGTATCGCAACGCCGGCCACGGCCTGCCCTACCGTGCCGAGGCGTGCCTGGCCGCGACGGGTGACACTCGTCACCGTCATGTTCTCGCTCATCCCGTAGCCCTCGAGGACCTCCAGCCCGAGCGCGTGGAAGAAGCGCAGGACGTGCACGGCGATCGGCGCCGCCCCTGTGATCAATGTGTGAGCCTGGTCGAGGCCGGCTTGCTCGCGGATCCGTCGCAGGACAAGGCGATCCGCTACTCGCCGGCGCAGCCGCAGCGCCCACGTCGCCGGCTCGTTTTGCTGCCGCCGATCGACCGCCTGCTCTCCGACTGCGATCGCCCACCGCACCAGGCGGCGGCGCGCGGGCGGCATGGCATCGATCGCGGCCTCGATCGTCGCCGCCATCTTCTCCCAGACTCGGGGCACGCCCACGAAGCAGGTCGGGCGGACATCGCGGAGCTCCGCGGGCATCTCGGCGATCGACGCCGCGAACCAGAGTGCGTTGCCGGCGGAGTACAGACGCACCTCACTGTTGAGGCGCTCGAGGATGTGGGCGAGCGGCAGGTAGCTGAGGACGCGGTCATCCGCCGAGAGGTCGACGATGGGTCCAAGGGCGTTGATGGCGGCGATCAGGTTGCCGTGGGTTGCCATGACGGCTTTCGGCGGTCCGGTCGTGCCGCTCGTGTACACGAGCGTTGCGACGTCGCACGGCTGCACCGCCTCGGATCGCCTGTCCAGCTCGGCTGCGACCTGTCCCAACGCATCGCGCCCACGCTGGAGTGCGTCCTTCCAGGAGGCGACGGCGAGGGCGTCGTCTCCGGGGGCTGAGCCCTGCATGAGCACCACGCACCTCAGGGCCGGCAGCCGATCACGCACCTCGAGCACCTTGGCGAGGAGGTGCTCGTTCTCCACGACTGCGATGGGCGCGTCCGAATGTCCGAGCACATAGCCGGCCTCCGGCGCGCTCAGCGTCTGGTACAGGGGCGCGGTGCACGCTCGAGCGAGCATCGTCGCGGTGCTGCTGATGATGAATTCCGGCCGGTTGAACGACCAGATTGCGACGTGCTGCCCCTCCTGGAGCCCCGCATCGATGAAGAACGCCGCCAGCTCCCGAGCGTGCTCTGCGTACGCATTCCAGGCAATCGACTCCCAGCGATCGCCGATGCGGTGGAACATGGCCGGTCTGCCGCCGCGCGCGCCGGCCTGACGTTTGAAGAGCTCGACCAGGGTGCGCTCCTGCACCGGTCCGATCCGAAGCGCGGGGCCGGCACTCACCCGGCGAGCCGGTGCAGCATTCGCAGCAGCGCGCGCCGTTCGCCGGCCGCCGCGAAGAAGGCCGCGTCGGCGGCCTCAACGACGGCGATCGCCCGTTGCGCCAGCGCGGCACCCTTGGGCGTGATGCCCACGCGCCTGGCGCGTGAGTCATCCGGGTCGGGCTCACGGGTGACCAGACGTTTGGCTTCGAGGGCGCGGAGCACCTGGGAGGTCATCATCGGATCGGTGCCGGCGTGCTCCGCGACGCGCCGCTGCGTCGGACCCTCGCCGGCCACCGAGTCGAGCCACCAGACGCTGGCAAGCAACACGAACTGCACGTGGGTGAGTCCCAGAGGACGGAGCGCCGCGATGATCACGCGCTGCCAGCGGAGCGTGACCCGCCAGAGCAGGAAGCCGGGGCTCTCGTCAGGCCCCGCAGTTGCTGCTTCTCGGTGCTCGCGCGCCGGCGCGCCGCCGGCAGAGCTTGGCGTTATCGCCGCGATGTCGTGGCTTCCACCCCGGGGTTCCACCGCGGCCAGGTCGCGACGTCTCGGAACAGGTCGAAAATCGCCACGGGCTCGGCGACGGTCTCAGCGCTGTAGTCATACGTCCACATCGGGTCGCTCCTCGCTGGGCTGCGGATACTATGCCCGCATCCTATATGTGCGCATAGTACTTGTCACGCGGCACCGTTCAGCAGTCGACTCGCTCAAGCGACCGCCTGCGGCACCTGCACGGCGTCGAGACACTCGTCGATGATCGCGTGGACGAGGCGGTCGACGCGATGCTCGCCGAGCCGGGGTGCGTGCCTGGCCAGGCGCTCCACGATCTCCTGCTCGCGAGCGAGATCTCGTTCCGGCATCGCCGCGGCCACCTTGCACTGCTGTACGGCCTCGACCATCGCGGCGCGGTACTCGAGCATGCCGAACACGGTTTCGTCGATGGTGTCGATCACGGCGCGGCACTCCGCGACCGAGTCGGCGACGGCGGGACGTGTCATCGTGCAGAGCGCCCGGGAGGTGTGCACGATCCGGCTCAGCATCGCTGGGGTGATTGCCTGTGCGGCGTCACACAGCGACTCCGCGGGATTCGGATGGCACTCGACGAGCAGCGCGTCGGCCCCGGCCGCCAGCGCCGCGACCGCCAGCGACGGCACCCATCTCGAGTTGCCGGCGGCGTGGCTGGGATCGACCGCGATCGGCAGGTCGGTCATATCCCGGAGCACAGCGATCGCGCTCACGTCGAGCGTATTGCGTGTCGCGGTCTCGAAGGTCCGGATACCGCGCTCGCAGAGGATGACCTGGCGGTTGCCTTCAGCGGTGATGTAGTCGGCCGCGGCAAGCCATTCGTCATAGGTCGCGGACATTCCTCGCTTGAGGATGACGGTCATGCCGCTCTGTCCGGCCGCACGTAGGAGCGGCGTGTTGTGCATCGAGCGTGCTCCGATGAGGAGCGCGTCGGCGTGGCCGCGCAACACGTCGATGTCGTCGCCGGCGAGCGGTTCCGCGATCACTGGTAAGCCGGTGATGTGTCGCGCCTCGTCGAGCAGGGGAAGGCCGGCGCTCCCCAGGCCCTGGAAGGATCCTGGCCGTGTGCGCGGCTTGAA
>PLDZ01000230.1:1162-7128 GCA_003136295.1 Candidatus Dormiibacterota bacterium | reverse complement strand
GGTGTCGACAAGATTGCGTTCACCGGCTCCACCGAGGTCGGCAGACTGATCGCAACGGCTGCCACCGGCAACCTGAAGAAGGTCTCGCTGGAGCTCGGCGGCAAGTCGCCGAACATCATCTTTTCCGACGCGGACATCGACGCGGCCATCGCGGGCGCGGCACAGGGGATCTTCTTCAACCAGGGCGAAGTGTGCTGTGCGGGCAGCCGTCTCTTCGTGCAGCAGGACCGCTTCGATGAAGTGGTGGAGGGCGTCGCCAAGGCGGCCAGGAACATCAAGGTCGGACCCGGCATGGATCCGGACACGGACATGGGCCCACTGGTCTCCCGCGAGCAGTTCGATCGAGTCACCGGGTACCTCGCCAAGGGTGAGCAGGCGGGCAACCGCGCGCTGGCCGGGGGCCACGCACTCGACCGTCCGGGTTACTTCGTGGAGCCGACAGTGTTGGTGGACGTCGACCCCAACGACGTGGTGTTGCGCGAAGAGATCTTTGGACCGGTGATCGTCGCGTTGCCGTTCAGCGATGTCGACGACCTCGCCCGTCAAGCCAACGACACCGTCTACGGACTGGCCGCGGGCGTGTGGACCAAGGACATCTCGAAGGCCCATAAGCTCGCCAGGCGCATCAAGGCGGGCACTGTCTGGGTCAATACCTACAACGTGTTCAGCGCGGAGCTGCCGTTCGGCGGCTTCAAGCAAAGCGGCTGGGGCCGCGAGATGGGCGAGGAAGTCCTCTCCAGCTACCTCGAGACCAAGTCGGTGATCGTCCAGCTCTAGTCAGGGTTCCCTCTGCGAACGTCGCCGTCGGGCTTTCTCACCCGACGGCGACGCACTCGCGCCCGAAGAATCGGGGTTCGCGATTCAGTGGCGAGAACTCAGCAGATGCTCGCCTCGATAGTTCGGTCAAGACTCAGAGTCCACGTTTCCGTGNNATGCCACCACTGAAGTTCGCGACCACGATGACGAACTCGGCCACGAGACATCCGTCCGAAGTCATTCCGCCTCGAAGCAGGACTTCACGTTTTCCGTCGTCGTCTCGAATTGTTTCTTGGGTCAAGTGAACGATCACCGGCTCTGCCAGCTTGGAAAGAGCCCGGCTCGCCTCGAGAGCCGCCGCATGGGATCACTCGCGCGGGCATCCGTCGGAAGTCCCGCAACGTCAATGACCTTCGGCACTGGCCGCCCTGCCTGGCACGCGACCATGCTGTGCGGATGGAACAGGATCGTAGGTTCGTCATGCTCGACCCAGCGACGGGCCAACTGCTGAACGAGTGCAACGGTCCAACAGCGGATGGTCGCTGCCCGGTCGCCGACGGGCCGCCCTACATCTGCGCGGGGCTGCACCTTGTCGGCGTGGGAGGAGCGCCGACTCAGGATGTTGCGCTGACCGTCGTGAGCATGGAGCCCGGGCGGTGCCCGCTTGTCAGTGGCGAGAGCCAGTGACGCGGTCGCCCGATCGCACCCTGCCCCATCCCCTGTTCTGCACGCCCTGTCCGGCGGCTCCCGATCGCATGGTCGAATGCCTCGGGTTCCAGCCGGCGACGTCAGGCGACTCGTATCGTCAACTCGTCCGCTGCCGGTATTTTGTTGTCGAGATGACCGATGCGGGCCCAATTCCGGGTTGCATCAGGCAGGAGGCGGCGGTCAGACCACGTCGTATTGCGGCAAAGCAAATCCGCAGCGACACCGGCGATTCCTCGCTTCCGTGAATCCTGACGCTGCGCGCCACCAGCAGACGGACGCCCCAACCCTGGACTACGATGGTCTGACTATGGCTGTCGTCGATCCGGCCGCCAGCGAACCGGAGACGCGGCGCCTCTTCTCCGGCAAGGTGGCCATTGTCACCGGGGGCACGCGCGGCATTGGAGCTGCGATCACCAGGGAGCTCACTCGCCACGGGGCGCATGTGGCTGCCGGGTTCAACCGCGACGCCGAGTCCGCTGCGGCCTTGCGCGACGAGCTCTCTGCTCAAGGTGGCTCGATCTCCGTGCACCAGGGCAATGTCGGGATGACTGCGGACTGCACCCGCGTGGTCAGCGAAGTCTTGACCGGCTACGGTCAGGTCGACTTCCTGGTCAACAACGCCGGGATCACCGTCGACAAGACCGTCCGGAAGATGTCCGTTGAGGACTGGCATGCGGTGATGCGGATCAACATCTCGGGCGCCTTCTACATGATGAAGGCCGTGCTGGACCACATGCTCGAGCGCGGCAGTGGGCGCATTGTCAACCTGAGTTCGGTCATCGGCCAGACCGGGAACATTGGACAAGCCAATTACGCTGCCTCAAAGGCGGCGCTGTACGGACTCACCCAAAGCCTCGCGCTGGAAACGGCTCGCAAAGGGATCACCGTCAATTGCGTGGCTCCGGGATTCATCGCAACCGAGATGGTGGCCAAGATCCCCCAGCCGATCCTCGACAGCATCATCGAGAAGGTACCCACCCGGCGACTTGGCCGGCCAGACGAGGTGGCTCGTGTGGTCCGCTTCCTCCTCGAGGATGAGTCCTCGTATATCACCGGGGCAATGTACGCCGTGAACGGCGGCCTGTTCATGTGATCGCCTCGTGAGCAACGATGCGGGAGAAGACACCGCTTATGAGGCGCTGCTCGCCAAGATAGATCAGAGCGATTTCGGAGGAGCGTTGCGCAGCGTGTTTCTCGATGATGCGCTACGTCATCCGCTGCACTTCGCAAAGGCCGGTTTGGATCTCTCGGCCGGACAGGCCGCGGTAGCTGCGCGTGCGGCCCAGCGCGCATTTGGCCGAGGAATGGGTGACCCGGCTGCTACGGGAGACAACCGCTTTGCGGACCGGACATGGCAAGCGAACCCGGCCTTCCGGACGCTGGCCGAAAGTTATCTGAGCACGGTGCAGTGGGCGCAGCAGCTGGTCGATACGTCACACGCTCCCGCCGTCCAACGTGAGAAGGCGCGGTTCGCACTCAATCTCATGCTCGATGCGCTGGCGCCGAGCAATGTGCCGTGGATGAACCCCGCCGTCTTGAAGGAGACGTTCGAAACGGGTGGTCTGAGTCTCATCGCGGGCGCGAGCACCTTCGTCGACGACCTGCTGCACAACGGGGGGCGGCCACGTCAGGTCGACGCAACATCATTCAGCCTCGGCAAGAACCTCGCAGCGACACCTGGGCGTGTGGTCATGCGCAACTCGTTGATGGAGCTGCTGATGTACGAGCCGCAAACCGATCTGGTCCACGCGCAACCGATCCTGTGCAGCCCACCATGGATCAACAAGTACTACATCATGGATCTGGCGCCCGGCCGATCCTTCATCGAGTACGCGGTGCAGCACGGTTTCACCGTGTTCTGTATCAGCTATCGCAACCCCGACGCCTCGATGCGGGGAGTGAGTTGGGACGACTATCTGCAACTCGGACTGATGGCGGCGCTCGACCAGGTCAGCGAGATCACCGGCTCACCGGTCGTGAACATCGTCGGGCTGTGTCTCGGTGGAACGATGTCGACGATCGGTTTGGCCCACCTTGCGGCGAAGGGGGAGGCCGAACGAGTGGGCTGGATGACCGTCACCAACACGCTGGTCGACTTCAGCATCCCCGGCAATCTCGGCGTCTTCGCCGACCGCAAGAGCGTGACGCGCCTCGAACAGAACATGAAGCAGCGTGGCTATCTGGAGGCGTCCGCGATGGCGCAGACGTTCGACTGGCTACGAGGTAACGACCTGGTCTGGAATTACGTCATCAACAACTGGTACATGGGCAAGACCCCACCAGCGTTCGACCTCCTTGCCTGGAATGGGGACAGCACGAACATGCCGGCGGCGATGCACACGCAATACCTGCGAGCCTGCTATGTCGACAACCTGCTGATTCGCCCCGGCGCCTTTCGGATCGCCGGGACCCCGATCGATCTCAAGAAAATCAAGCGGCCGATGTACGTGCTCGGCGCCGAGAACGACCACATCGCCCCCTGGAAGGGATCGTATCTGACCACCCAACACGTCGGCGGCGAGGTCCGCTACACGCTGACCTCGAGCGGGCATGTTGCCGGCATCGTCAATCCGCCCGGCAACCCCAAGGCGGCGTTCTGGACTCGCTCGCATGCGGATCGCGGTGTCGATGCCGAGGCGTGGCGCGACGGAGCAGAACGCGTGAGCGGGAGTTGGTGGGACGACTGGGTTGCGTGGGCCGCAGAACGGTCGGGGGAACTCGTTGCCCCCCCACGCATTCCGCCCGGCGATCCGGCACCTGGGAGCTACGCNNGTAACCTCGCAATTCGCCGACGGGATGTCGGCGACCGTTTAGCGGGACTTCGGCTTGGATTTTCCCGGCGCGCCCTTGGGCGCCGTCCTGGAAGCCGTCTTTCGCGCCGGGCGCGACGGTGTTGGGCGATCCGATGACGGCTGCTGAGTGGCGATCAAGCCTCGGTAGACCTGGATCAACGCCTGCTTGGCTTCCTGGGTGAGCCGACCGTCCACCCGGATGGCGTCCTCGACAGTCAAGATGGGGCGTTCCACCGAGTCATCGAGAAGACCGGCCTCCCGGTACAGGGTCTCGGCGGACATGTCAAGCGCGTCCGCAATGCCCTTGAGCACCTGGGCTGATGGCGTGTACACACCGCGTTCGATCTGGCTGAGGTACGGATTCGACACCTTGGCCAGCCCCGCGAGCTGGCGCATCGAGAGTGACATCAGCTCCCGCTGCGTGCGGATGAAGTCTCCGACTGACTTGAACGGTGGCGTGGTCTCGGTCATGAACCAATCCTAACGCTTGGGGAGCCAAGCTGATGGAGGGTTGACATAAGCAGCGACTGCTTGGTATACTAAGCGCAGTACAGCAGCCTCGCTACGAAGGAGACCACTCATGAGCGACTACCAGACCTATGTGACCGNNCAGGTGACTCCCGCCGAGATGGTGGAGAAGTCGTTCGACTTTGCGACCCAGGTGCTCGACACGCAGCGCAACACGACCCTTCGGCTCATCAACGCCGCTGGTGGACCACCCACCAAGACCCGGACAGCCAAGCAAGCCGCGTAACCCCTCGATACGGGTCGGGGCAACCCGACCCGTATCGGATCCACTGCCCACGAGGACAACGCCATGACCCAACACGTCGAGCACCGCACCACCACAGCCGCTATCGCGGAAGGGCCTTGACCGGTCCACAGAGATCGCGCTGGCGGCCACCGAGGTTGTCAAGAGCATCACCTCCGTTCTGGTTCCGCTCAGCGTCTTCATGCTCCCCAACTCTGAGACGCTGATTCCCGCGATCGACAAGGTGGTCGATCGCAACTTCGGCATCGCGCTCCAGGTCGTCGAGTGGCAGCACCAGCTCGCGGCTACGGCCCTCGGTCGCCTGGGATCCCTCGCTTCGATCTGATCCCGGCGGGAGCGCCGGCTAACAGCTGCGCGCTCCCGGACCACGCAGCGCCGCTTCACTGAGACCGCAGTCCGCGGCCTGGCCGCACGCTCCAACGCCCTAACCTGCACAGTGATACGTGCGCGCCACGATCTTCGTGCGCGGCTGCGTTCGATGAGGTCCGTGAGGGCTACCGCATGGCAGGACGCGAAGTGGAAGAGCGGCGTAGAGTGATCGGCGTGGAAGATGCTGTCATCGTCAGTGCCGTGAGGACTCCCGTCGGCACGTTCGCTGGCGTCTTCACCGACGTGCCCGCGACCAAGCTCGGATCGATTGCCGTTGAGGAGGCGCTCCGTCGCGCCGGCATCGATGCCGTGGATGAGGTACTCATGGGCAACGTGCTCCAGGCCGGCCTTGGGCAGAACACGGCGCGGCAGTCGGCGATCGGCGCCGGGCTTGCCGACAGCGTTCCATCGACCACGATCAACAAGGTCTGTGGCAGCGGCCTCAAGACGGTCGCGCTCGCCGCTCAGGCCATCCGCGCCGGCGACGCCGAATGTCTGGTCGCCGGAGGCATGGAGAACATGTCGCGCGCTCCATATCTGATGGACAACGGGCGCTACGGATACCGGCT
>PLDZ01000230.1:0-1057 GCA_003136295.1 Candidatus Dormiibacterota bacterium | reverse complement strand
GCTGCGCTCCGTGCCGCCTTCGCCAAGGACGGCACCGTCACCGCCGGAAACGCCAGTGGTATCAACGACGGCGCCGCCGCTGTCGTGGTCATGAGCGCGTCGCGCGCGAAAGCGGAGAACCGCGTTCCCCTGGCTCGAATTCGCGGCTACTCGAGCGCCGGTGTCGCNNCTGCGTGACATCGACCTCTTCGAGCTCAACGAAGCGTTCGCGGCGCAAGCGGTGGCGGTCGGCCGCGAACTCGCCGTTCCTGAGGACCGCCTCAACGTCAACGGCGGTGCGATCGCCATCGGACATCCCATCGGCGCCAGCGGGACACGCCTCCTCGTCACGCTGCTCTTCGAGATGGCCAAGCGCGACGTCAACCTCGGTGTCGCCGCGCTCTGCATCGGTGGCGGGCAGGGGATCGCGATGGTCCTGGAGCGAAGCTAGCCCACACAGTGGCCTTGACCGGCCCATGCCAGCCGAAGGGAGTTGGTGGGCCTCCACCCAATTTGTAGAGGTCGCCGCCGTGCCCCGGTGACGGCGACAGCCGCCGTAGATCGGTCACTCCCGGCTGGTTCCCCGCCGGTGCACGGTGTCGCCTCACGAGCACCGAGTTGGCACGTGCGCCGGGATGCGGCCAAAGAGAGGTGTGGTCAGGAGCGCGCAGCGTCGCGCTGGCGCTCCTGCCGGAGTCAGTTGGAGGCGACGGACCCCAGCTGCTTCAGAGCGGCGATCCCAAACTCGTACTGCCACTCGACAAACTTGGTCACGACATCGAAGTTGCGATTCACCACGCTGTCGATGGCCGGAATGAGCTTCTCAGAATTGGGAAGCACGAACACGCTGAGCGGAACCAACACGGAGGTGATGCTCTTGAGGACTTCGGTGGCCGCCAGCTTGACCTCCGTGATCTGTTCGAGGCCTTCCGCGATAGCGGCATTGACTGTGCGGGTCGGTCCGGCGTAGTCGGTCATGACTGTTTCCTCGTGACCTCTGGGTCCCGTTGGGGGTCCCGCTACGGAGGCTGTGCTAAGTATACCAAGCGCATGCTAGATTGTCAAACAAGGAGCGTCT
>PLDZ01000118.1 GCA_003136295.1 Candidatus Dormiibacterota bacterium | reverse complement strand
CGCTCCGACGCGCCCTACGCGTGCAAGGGCGGCGTCTGCGGCACCTGTCGCGCCAGGCTGATCAGCGGTAGCGTCGAGATGGATCAGCATTTCGCGCTGGAGCAACGGGAGATCGATGCGGGATTCGTGCTCGCCTGCCAGTCGCATCCCACCACGCCGAAGGTGGTCATCGACTTCGATCAGTGATCGGTATCAGATGATCGGGGTCAGCCAGCTCGCGTAGCGGTCGTTCTCGCCTTTGCAGGCGCCGAAGTAGAGGTCCTGGAGTTTGCGGGTGACCGCGCCTGGCGACCCAGAGCCAATGGTGCGCCGGTCGATCTCGATCACTGCTGAGACCTCGGCCCCCGTACCGCAGAGCAGGACCTCGTCGGCGACGTACAGCTCGCTGCGATCGATCGCGCGCTCGACGACCTCGAGGCCGAGCTCGTCTGTCGCGAGAGTCATGAGCACCGCTCGGGTGATGCCTTCGACGATGTTCTCCGATGCCGGCGGCGTGATCAGCTGGCCGCGACGGATGATGAAGAGGTTCTCGGCGCTGCCTTCGCAGACATGTCCCTCCTGGGTCATGAGAATGGCCTCGTCGAACCCGTTGAGAAAGGCCTCGGTCTTGGCGAGCGCGCTGTTGATGTAGATGCCCGTCGCCTTCGATCGTGCGGGCGCGACGTTGTCGTCGATGCGCCGCCAGCTTGACACCTGGCAGCGAATGCCTCCGGTGGTATCCACGTACGCACCGAACGGCACCGGGACGATCATGAAACCGTCGCGCAGGTTGTGAAAGCGNNCCATCCGGAAGACGTTGATGCGCTGCTGCCGCTCGCTCCAGTACGCGCGGATACCCTCGAAGCACCCCGTCCCATAGTGGAGCGCATGGGTGAGCAGGCCGACGTGTGCGTCGCCATACCTGCGGAACTCGCCGTCGAAGTACACCCACGTGTCGGCCTGGGCGCGGCGGAGCTCCGTCTTCGGCGCCGGGGATTCAATCATTGGGCAAGTGCCTCGTCAGGAGCCTCGATGAGGTCGGCAACGTGTCGGATGAAGCCACCCGCGACGCCACCGTCGGCAACGCGGTGATCGAAGACGAGTGAGAGCTCCACGACCGAGCGTGGCACAACCGCCGCCTCGACGACCCACGGCCGTGTCGCGATTTGCCCGACGCCCAGGATCGCCGCCTCGGGGGGATTGATGATCGCCGTGCCGCCGTCAACCCCGAAGGCCCCGAAGTTCGACACCGTGAAGGTGCTGCCGCGAAGGTCGGCCACGTCGATGGAGCCGTCGCGTGCGGCGCCGGCAAGCCGCAAGAGATCGTCCGAGATCTCCGTCAGTGATTTGCCCTGGGCGTCGCGGATGACCGCGACCACGAGGCCGCGATCCGTCTGGACGGCGACCCCGAGGTGAATCGGGTCGAAGGCGACGATCTCATTGGACTGCGTGTCGAAGTGCGCGTTGAGACGGGGGAACCTCTGGAGCGCGCGAACGCACAGGAACAGGATGAGCGCGAAGGGCGTCACCTTGCCGGCCGTCGATCCCTCGAGGTCGGACCGTATGGCCAGGAGACGGGTCGCATCGGCGGTGAGCCATGCCGCCGCCGTCGGCGTCTCGTGATGGGAGCGGGTCAGCCGTTCCGCTGAGATGCGGTCGACCCCGGTGAGCGCCATTCGTTTGCCGCCGGTGATCGTGGTCGGTGTTGCCGGGACGACCGGCGCGTCTTCCCGGCCACTCGCCCGCTCGAGGTCCGCCTGGGTCACCATGCCGCCCGGGCCGCTGCCGGCAATCGTGCTGAGGTCGATGCCCAATTCGGCCGCCCGTCGCCGCACCAGCGGCGAGGCCGGCGGCATCGCAACCGTCGCGTGCGAGGCGGGCGCGTCCATCAGCGGTGCGCTTCGGCGCGCACGCGGCGCCGACTCGCTGGTTCCATAGCCAACCAGGACATTGCCTGATGGCGAGTCGGCCGGCGCGCCGGCGACTTCGATGCTGATCAGTGGCTTGCCGACGCTGATGGTCTGGCCCTCCGCGCCGTGCAGCGCAGCCACGCGTCCGGCAAACGGCGTCGGGACCTCGACCACCGCCTTTTCGGTGGTGATCTCGGCGACCGGCTGGTCAACCACGACCACGTCGCCCTCGGCCACCAGCCAGCGGTTGATCTCTCCCTCGGTGAGCCCTTCGCCGAGGTCGGGCATGAGAAAGTCGCGGATCGTCGGCATCGATCAGTATTCGAGCAGTCGCGCGACGGCGTCGAGGATGCGGTCGGCGTCGGGCAGGAAGTGTCGCTCGATCTTTGCCGACGGGTACGGGACATCGAACCCGGTGACGCGCAGCACCGGCGCCGCGAGATACCCGAAGGCGCGCTCGCTCAGCTCCGCGGCGATCTCCGCGCCATAGCCGACGAAGCGCGCCGCCTCGTGGACCACCAGCGCCCGCCCCGTCTTGGTGGCGCTCGCCACCAGGGTGTCCATGTCGACGGGCGACAGCGTGCGAACGTCGACAACCTCGAGATCCCAGCCGCTCTCGTCGGCGGCGCGCGTGGCCGCCTCGATCGCGGTGGTCACCATCGGTCCGTAGGCGATGACCGTCGCCGTGGTCCCGGCGCGGCGAACGACCGCCTCGCCGATGGGCGGTGCGCTCACCGGCAGCTCGAGATCCTCCTTCAACCAGTACCGGCGTTTCGGCTCCAGAAAGATGACCGGGTCGTCGAACGCGATCGACGCGCGTAGCAGTGCATAGGCGTCGGCCGGGGTCCCCGGTGACACGACGGTGAGCCCCGCGGTGTGCGAGTAATACGCCTCGGGACTTTCCGAGTGGTGCTCGACAGCGCCGATGCCGCCCCCGTACGGGATGCGGATCACCATCGGCAAGCCCACACGGCCGCGCGTGCGGTTGCGGTACTTCGCGACGTGGCTGATGACCTGGTTGAGTGCGGGGTAGGAGAACCCGTCGAACTGCATCTCCACCACCGGGCGCAGCCCGTACAGCGCCATGCCGATGGCGGTGCCGGCGATGCCCGACTCGGCGACCGGCGTGTCAAAGCAGCGGTCGGTGCCCATCTCGGCCTGGAGTCCGTCGGTGATGCGAAAGACACCACCCAGTCTGCCGACATCCTCGCCGTAGACGACCACGGTGTCGTCCTCGCGCATCGAGTCGCGCAGGGCCGCGTTGAGCGCACCGGCCATGGTGAGCTCCATCAGCTCTCCTCAGCCGCCTGCAACTCCTGTCCGAGCATCGCGCGCTGAGCCTCGAGCTGAGCCGTCGGCGTCGCGTACACATGGTCGAACATCTCGCGCGGATCGCCGGCTGGGGCACCGAAGAGAAAGTCACGCATGCGCGCGGCGGTCGCCTCGCCTTCGGCCTCGATCTCCGCCAGGAAGGAGTCGTCAACGACTCCGCCCTCGCGCAGCACGCGCAGAAACGCTTCGACAGGATCGCGCGCGCGCCACTCGGTCGCCTCGTCGTCGCTGCGATACCGGGTGGTGTCGTCGGCGGTGGTGTGCGCCTCGAGTCGGTAGGTGACGGCCTCGATAAGTGTCGGTCCCTCACCGCGACGCGCTCGGTCCACCGCCGTCTTCACCGCTCCGTACACCGAGATGACGTCGTTGCCGTCAACCCGGATGCCGGGCATGCCCACACCGGGCGCACGCAGCGCGATCGACGACGCCCTCGTCTGCAGGCGGAAGGGAACGCTGATCGCGTA
>PLDZ01000028.1:14812-16165 GCA_003136295.1 Candidatus Dormiibacterota bacterium | reverse complement strand
ACCAGCTCGATGATCGCCATCGGAGCGGCATCACTGTGCCGCGGTGGCAGCTTGACGACCCGCGTGTAGCCGCCCGGCCGCTCCTTGTAACGCTCCAGGTACGTGGAGAACAGCTTGTTCGAGACCTCGCGGTCGTTGACGTACAACGCGACTTTGCGTCGCGCGTTCAGGTCGTCGGGCTTGGCGTCGGTGATCACGCGCTCGACCCATCGACGCAGCTCCTTGGCCTTCGCCTCGGTGGTCGTGATGCGCCCGTAGCGCAGCAGGGAGGTCACCTGGTTGCGCGTCATCGACTGGCGATGCGCCGCGCTGCGCCCAAACTTCCGACCGGCGATGCGATGCCGCATGACTTGGTCCGGTTACCTCGCCATCGGCTGGAACAGCGTTTCCAGCTCTTCCGGGGTCACCAGCTCGCGCTGCACCAGCTTCTCGCGAATCTCGTCGAGTGACTTCTGCCCGAAGTTGCGCAGCGTGAGCAGCTCTTCCTGCTTCATCGCGACCAGTTGACCGACCTTGGTGATGTCGTTCGCCTTGAGGCAGTTGAGCGCGCGGACGCTGAGCTCGAGGTCCTCGATCGGGACGTCGGCGAGGCGGCTCGGGAGGTCGTTGCCGCGCGCCTGACGCTGCTGCGGCGCGGCGAGGTTGTCACCGAACCGAACGAAGAGTCCGAGGTGATCGGTGAAGAGACCGGCGGCGCGGCTCACAGCCTCGACGGGCGCGAGAGTCCCGTCGGTCCACACCTCGACCACCAGCTTGTCCCACTCCGTCTCCTGCCCGACGCGGGTCTTCTCGACGAAGAAGTTCGCCTTGCGCACCGGGGTGAAGATGGCGTCGATCGGGATCACGCCGATCGCCTGGCCTTCCTTCTTGTTGCGCTCGGCGGTGACATAGCCTTTGCCGCGCTCGACCATGAGGTCCATGCGCAGCTGCGCCTTGGGCGAGTCCAGGGTCGCGATGTGCTGACCGGGATTGCGAATCTCGATGTCGCTCGGGCACTCGATATCGCCCGCGGTCACATCGCGAGGACCGTGCTGGTCGAGGCTGATGCGCACCGGGTCGACGCTGTGCGAGAGGACGTTGATCTCCTTGATGTTGAGCAGGATCTCGGTGACGTCTTCCTTGACGTTCTCGATNNACCGAGGTGATCGCGGCGCCAGGGAGCGAGGACAGGAGCACCCGGCGCAGCGAGTTGCCGAGGGTGACGCCGAATCCGGGCTCGAGCGGCTCGATCTCGAACTTGCCGTAGTCGGCGCTGCTCTCGATCTCTTTGACCGCGGGGGTGGTCATCATGTCAATTGCCATTCAGGACTCCTCAACAGGGGACAGGGATGTTGCGCCGATCCCGGCGCGGAG
>PLDZ01000028.1:0-14773 GCA_003136295.1 Candidatus Dormiibacterota bacterium | reverse complement strand
ACGATGAGCTGCTCTTCGATTTGTTGTTCCATCTCATGGCGCTCGGGCAAACGTGTGACCGTGCCCTTCAGCGCCCCGGCGTCAAGGGTCAGCCACTCGGGGACCGACCTGCCCGACACCAGCTGCTGCGCATTCTCGAGCACCAGCATCTTGCGGCTGCGCTCCCGCACCTCGACGATGTCCCCGGGGCGCAGCTGCGCGGACGCGATGTTCAGCGCCCGTCCGTTGACCTTGAAGTGTCGATGGCTCACGAGCTGGCGCGCCTCGCGACGCGAGCTGGCGAGCCCGAGCCGGTAGACGACGTTGTCGAGCCGGCGCTCGAGCTGCTGAAGCAGGACGGTACCGGTGACGCCCTCGGCACCCTCGGCGCGTTCGAAGTAGTGGCGGAATTGCGTCTCGAGGACACCATAGATGCGGCGCGCCTTCTGCTTGGCGCGGAGCTGAATGCCGTAGTCGCTTGCCTTGCGTCGGCGCGCGAGCCCGTGCTGCCCGGGCAGCAGCCCGCTTCGCTTGTCAAAGGTGCAGTTGGTCACGCATTTGGCGCCCTTCAGATAGAGCTTGGCGCCCTCGCGACGGCAGAGGCGACAGACGGGACCGGCTTGGTTGGCCATCGACCCCCCTAGACCCGGCGCCGCTTCGGCGGGCGGCAGCCGTTGTGAGGAATCGGGGTCACGTCGGAGATGGCGCTGACGTCGAGCCCGCTCGCCTGGAGGCTGCGGATGGCGGCCTCGCGACCGGCGCCCGGGCCCTTGACGAAAATCTCGATCGATTTCAGGCCATGTTCCATGGCGCGGCGGGCGGCCGCCTCGGCGGTGACCTGCGCGGCGAACGGGGTGCTCTTGCGCGACCCCTTGAAGCCCTGCGCACCCGCCGATCCCCAGGCGATGACGTTGCCGTCGGGGTCGGTGAGGCTGACGATGGTGTTGTTGAACGTCGCCAGGACGTGCGCCTGACCGACCGCGATGTTCTTGCGCTCGCGGCGACGGGTTCGGACGACCTTCTTCTTCTTGGCCATTGGTTACTTCGTCGCCTTCTTGCGGCGTACGCCCACCGTCTTCTTCGGACCACGACGGGTGCGGGCGTTGGTGCGGGTTCGCTGGCCGCGGACCGGGAGTCCGCGGCGATGGCGCAGTCCGCGATAGGTGCCGATCTCGGTGAGGCGCTTGATGTTGAGCGCGATCTGGCGGCGGAGGTCGCCTTCCACCCTGCCCTGCAGCTGCTTCGCGATGACGTCGCGCAACTTGCCGACCTGGGCGTCGCTCAGATCCTTGGTGCGCGTGTCAGCCGCCACTCCGGCGAGGGACAGCATTCGCTTCGCAGTGGTCGGGCCAATGCCGTAGATATAGGTGAGGGCGATCTCGATCCGTTTGTCTCGAGGGACGTCAACGCCGGCGATACGTGCCATTGCTGGGCGTTACCCCTGCCGCTGCTTGTGTTTCGGGTTCTCGCAGATCACTCTGACCGCCCCGTGGCGCTTGATGATCTTGCAGCGCTCGCACAGGCGCTTGACGGATGCTCTGACCTTCATCCTGGTGACGAATTCCTCATGGTTGGCGGCGTAGGGAGCCGATGGCAAAGTGCTCGATGCGTCCCGGGGCGATCCGTGACGCTGGTGCCGGCGGTACCCCAGTGCGTGCGCGCCGAACCAGGCTCATGCGAGAGCCCGAGGGAATGAGTATAAACCGCGCCCCGGCCAGCAGGCAAATCGCCGGCTCCCGCTATTTCGCATCGGCCAGAACGGACGCGGGTCGCTGGGTCAGCACCTCCGGGCCGGACTCGGTGATCGCGACCGTGTGCTCGAAGTAGCAGGAGAGCTTTCCATCCGACGTGACCACGGTCCAGTCGTCGTCGAGAACGCGGGTGTCAGGGCGCCCGACGTTCACCATCGGCTCGATCGCGATCACGTAGCCTGGCTTGAGGAGGTTGCCCGTCGCGGGCCGGCCGTAGTTCGGCACCTGGGGGAGTTCGTGCATCTCCCGGCCGATCCCGTGCCCGACGTACTGACGCACCACCGAGTAGCCGTTGGACTCGACGAATGTCTGGACCGCGGTTCCGATATCACCGATGTGGTTGCCAGGTTTGGCCGCGGCGATCCCGAGGTCGAGCGCCTGGCGAGTCGTGTCGATCAAACGTCGCACCTCCGGTGACGGCTCACCGCATGCAACCGAGAGCCCGCTGTCGGCCCACCAGCCGTCGAGGATGAGCCCGCAATCCAGCGACACGAGGTCGCCGTCATGGATCACCTGCGGTCCGGGGATGCCGTGGACGACCTGGTCGTTGATCGACACGCACAGCGAGTTGGGGAATCCCTGGTACCCGAGGAAGCCCGGGATGCAGTGGTGATCGCGGATGAAGGTCTCCGCTTCGCGGTCGAGATCGAGCGTGGTGATCCCAGCGCGTACGGAGCTCGCCAGCTGAGCGAGACACGCGCCGAGGATCTTCCCGGACACCCGCATCTTCTCGATCTCATCCGGTCGCTTCAGACGAAAGCTGTCGATTGCGTGTGTGCTCATGCGCTCCTCAATGCGACGCCGTTGTGCTTGAGAGATTCGATGATTCGCTCGGTGATCACGTCGATGTCACCAACCCCGTTGATCGCCTCGATGCGCGTGCTGCCGTTGCGGTAGTGATCGAGCACGGGCGCGGTGTCCTGGCGGTACACGATCAGCCGCTGGGCGAGGCCTTCGGCGGTGTCGTCACTCCGTCCCTCGGTCGTGGCCCGCTTGAGGATCCGCGCCTTGAGCTCGTCGTCGTGGACCTCGAGCGAGATCACGTCGTCCACCTTCTCGTGGCGCGCCGCGAGCATGGTGTCCAAGGCAACCGCCTGGGGCACGGTTCGAGGGAAGCCGTCGAGGAGCACGCCATTGGTGGCGTCCGGCTCGTTGAGGCGCGCGTCGATCATCCGAACGACCAGGTCGTCGGGAACGAGCCCTCCGGCGTCCATGATCGGCTTGGCCTCGCGGCCGAGCGCGGTGTCGCGAGCAACCTCGCTGCGCAGCATGTCCCCCGCCGCAACATGAGGGACTCCGAGGCGCACCGCCACCCGCGACGCTTGAGTGCCCTTGCCGCTGCCCGGCGGTCCGAACATCAAGGCGATCACTTGATGAATCCCTTGTACTGGCGCATGAGCAGCTGGGTCTCGATCTGCTTCATCGTGTCGAGCGCCACGCCGACCACGATGAGGATGGCGGTGCCGCCGAGGTAGAGGCTGGTCGACGGGACTCCCGTGAGCACTGCGGTGAACAGGGGCAAAACGACAGTGATGACCGCAAGGAAGAGCGCGCCCGCCAGCGTAATCCTGCCCATGACCTTGCCGAGATACTCCGCGGTGCTTCTCCCGGGACGGATGCCAGGGATGAACGTCGACTGTTTTTTCAGGTTGTCAGCGACATCGACAGGGTCGAACACGATCGCCGTGTAGAAGTACGTGAAGCCCATCACGAGCAGGAAGTAGATGCCGTTGTACAGGATGTTCAAGGGGATGAAGCCACCCGTCGCCTGCCAGTTGTTGGTGATCCACATGGCAACGCTCTCAGTCCAGCCGGTGCTGCTCTGGAAGAGGTTGGCGAAGATGGTCGGGAACGTCATGATCGAGATCGCGAAGATGATCGGGATGACGCCCGCGGCGTTGACTCGCAGTGGTAAGAAGTTTCGCCGTCCCTGGGCCGCCTGACCCGTGCGCACGTTGAGGACTCGTTGCGCTGACTGCACCGGCACCTTCCGCTGAGCCTGCTGCACCTCGATGACACCGGCGGTGACAGCGACGGCGATGAGCGCCATGACGACGATCTGAATGATGTGCGCGGTGCCACCCGTGCCGCCGTAACCGACGATCGCCGCGGGCAGCCTGCCGATGATGCCGACGAAGATGATCAGCGACACGCCGTTGCCGACGCCGTATTCGGTGATCAGCTCACCGAGCCACATCGCGATGATCGTGCCCGCGGTGAGGGTGAGGATGATGCTGATCTCGGTCGCACCGGAAGGATTGGCGAGGATCGCGCCGTCGCGGGTGACCGAGGGGTTGGTGAACAGCGCGAGATACCCGAATGCCTGCAGCATCGCCAGCGGCACGGTGAGCCAGCGCGTGTAGCGGGTGATCTTCTTGCGGCCGATCTCTCCTTCCTTGCTCAGCTCCTTGAGCCGGACGGAGACAACCGTCATCAGCTGCATGATGATCGTCGCGTTGATATAGGGATTGAGGCCGAGCGCGACCAGCGTGAAGCGCTGCAGGCCGCCGCCGCTGAAGAGGTTGAGGAGGCCCAGCAACGTGTTTCCCGAGAACAGGTCGTTGAGCGCTTTCGGGTTTGTTCCCGGAATGGCGATGGCCGCGAGGATCCGGAATGCCGCCAGCAATCCGAGAGTGAAGAGCAGCTTCCGCCGCAGCTCCGGGATCCGGATCGCCTGGCCGAGCGCCTCGAGGAGGTTCACTCCCTGTCCTCGGTCTCCGCCTCGTTTTCCTGGGGTGCGTCCTGCACTGTCTCTGGAGCTGCTGCACCGTCCTCGCGAGCCGTCTTGCGTTTACCGCCGCGCTCCCCGCCACCCTTGGCGGGCTTGGCCTCCGACGTCACGGCAGCGCCCCCGGCGCGTTTCTTGCCCTCCGGTTTCGCGACCGGCTCGGCGGGCGTCGCCGGCCGGCTGAGCAGCTCCGCGCGCGCGACGATGGCATCGGCCTTGCGCTGCGCACGCTTGCCGACCGGGGTTGCCCCCTCGGGTGCCGGCTGCGAGCCGAGCAGTTCGATGGAGCCACCCGCGGACTCGACGGCGGTGCGCGCGGCGGCTGAGATCCTGTGGACTCGAAGGGTCAGCGCATGGCCGAGATGACCGGCCGCGAGCACCTTGACGGCTGACGACGCCCGCGGAATCAGCCCCGCTTCGGTGAGCACGTCGGGATCGACGATCGTGTCCTTCTCGAAACGGACGAGCTTGCCGAGGTTGACCACGACGTATTCATGCCGCCAGCGGTTGTGGAAGCCACGGAGCTTCGGAAGCCGCTGCTTGAGGGGCATCTGGCCACCTTCGAAGCCGGTTGGGAGCCCGACGCTCGACCGCGCGCCCTGCCCCTTCTGGCCGCGACCGCTGGTCTTGCCCTGTCCGGCACCCTGGCCGCGACCGATCCGCTTGCGCGGCCGGCGGCTGCCCTTGGCGGGGCCCAGCTCATGAAGCTTCACGCCGCGCCCTCCGACTCAGACGCAAGATCCTGGAGCACTGCGATCCCCGCCGGGGAGTCGGCGGGCTCGCCGTTGACCGCGACCAGGTGGCGGACCTTGTGGATCATGCCCCGGATCGAGGGCGTTGCCTCGGGCTCGACAGTGTGATTGAGTTTGCGCAGGCCCAGCGCGGCGAGAGTCGCCTTCTGATCCCAGGCGTAGCCGATCGCACTCTTGCGATACGTCACGCGAACTGTGCTCACGGCAGCACGACCTCGACCGCCGGAGACTCGGACACGGCCGGGGTTCTTCCGAGCATCCGGTCGGCCATCTTGCGACTGCCGACGATCTGCTCGGGCGTCCGGCCCCGAAGCTCGGCCACGGCGGCAAGCGTTCGCAGGCTCGCGAGCGCCGAGACGGTGGCCCGAACGACGTTGATCGGATTGTCCGTGCCGAGGCTCTTGGTCAGGATGTCCTTGATGCCGGCAGCCTCGACCACCGCGCGCATCGAGCTGCCGCTGATGACCCCCGTACCGGGGACACCGGGCTTGAGCAGCACCTTGGCGGCGCCGAGTTTATAGCGCACCTCGTGCGGGATGGTGGTCCCGACCAGGGGGACGGTGATCATGTGTTTCTTGGCGTCGTCGACGCCCTTGCGGATGGCGTCCGGCACTTCGCCCGCCTTGCCCAGCCCTGCGCCGACCCGGCCCTTGCCGTCGCCGACGACGACGAGCGCGCTGAACGAAAAGCGGCGCCCGCCCTTGACCACCTTCGCGACGCGGTTGAGCGAGACGATCTTCTCCTGGAACTCGCTGCCGCGATCATCGCGGCGATCCATGCGCATACCCATCTAGAACTTCAACCCACCCTCGCGGGCTGCCTCGGCGAGGGCCTTGACNNTCACCGAGGACCGCGCGCAGCGCAGGCTCGGTGGTTGACGCGGCGACGAGCGTCCGGCCGGTTGCGTCGTCGACGAGCTGCGCACCGATATGCCGGAGGCTGCGGAATACCGCGAGCCGTGGACGCGCGGCCGTCCCGGAGACATGCTTGCGCACTCGACGGTGGCGCCGAGCGCGGGCGGCTCTTCGATCGTGCTTCGTGAACATGCTGATCAGCCTTCTTCTTAAGTACTCGTTCGGTTACTTGGTCTTGCCGGCCTTCCCGGACTTGCCGGCCTTGCGGCGAAGCTTCTCGCCCCGGTAGAGGATGCCCTTCCCCTTGTACGGCTCGGGCTTCCTGAAGGAACGAATCTTGGCGGCCACCTGCCCGACCACCTCTTTGTCCGACCCGCTGACCGAGATCTGCGTCGGCGCGGGGACCTCGATGTTGATCCCCTCGGGCGGCGTGTACCGGATCGGGTGGGAGTACCCGAGGGTCAGGATCAGATCTCCGCCCTGGCGAGCGGCGCGGAAGCCGACGCCGACCAGATCGAGGTCACGCGTGAAGCCGCCGCTGACACCCTGGACCATGTTCGCCACCAGCGTCCGGGTGAGGCCGTGCAGGGAGCGATGGATACGCGCGTTCGAGGGACGGTCGACCGTGATCGTCCCGGTTTCGACATTGATGAGCATCGATGGCGCGAAGGTGCGCTGCAAGGTCCCTCGAGAGCCGGTGACGCTGAGACGGTTTCCCGTCTCGAGGGCAACCTGAACTCCGTCGGGAACGGGGATCGGAAGCTTGCCAATGCGCGACATCAGGCCCGACCTACCACACAAAAGCGACGACTTCGCCGCCCAATCCAGCGCGCTGCGCGGCGCGACCGGTCATCAATCCACGCGAGGTCGAGATGATCGCAACGCCCAGTCCGCCGAGAACCCGGGGGATCTCGGATTTGCGCGCGTAGACGCGCAACCCGGGACGGCTGATCCGGCGCAGACCGGAGAGCGCGCGTCCGCGCGGGCTTCCCGGCTTGAGGGTGACCGTGAGCAGTTGCATCGGCGCTTCACCGCTGACCTCGTACCCGTCGACGAAACCCTCCTCGGTGAGCACGCGCGCGATCTCGACCTTCATCTTCGACACCGGGATCTCCACGGTGCGGTGATGGGCCTGGTTGGCGTTGCGGATGCGGGTCAGCATGTCCGCGATGCTGTCACTGGTCATGGATCACCACGAGCTCTTCTGGACGCCAGGTATCTGTCCGATGCTGGCGAGTTGACGGAAACAGATCCGGCACATGCCGAACTTGCGCATGTAGGCACGCGGACGACCGCACACACCGCAGCGGTGGTGCGCCTGGGTGGAGTACCGGGCGGGCCGGTTCGACTTGGCGATCAGCGACTTCTTTGCCATCGGTCAGTTCTTCCTGAAGGGCATCCCGAGCCCGGTGAGCAGTGAGCGGCCCTCCGCGTCCGTTTGGGCCGTGGTCACGATGCATACCTCCAGCCCGCGAAGCTTGTCGATCTTGTCGTAGTCGATCTCGGGGAAGACGAGTTGCTCGCGCAACCCAAGGGTGTAATTGCCATGACCATCGAACGCCTTCGGATCGACACCACGGAAGTCTCGAATGCGTGGCAGCGCCACGTTCAGCAACTTGTCGAGGAAGTCGAACATCCGGCGCCCTCGCAGCGTCACTTTGACACCGATGGGCATGCCTTCGCGCAGCTTGAACGCCGCGACGGACTTTCGTGCCCTGATGACGATCGGTGCCTGACCGGTGATCAATTTCAGATCGGCAATGGCGGCGTCGATCGCGCGTGGATTGGTGATCGCCTCGCCGAGGCCGATGTTGACGACCACTTTCTCGACGGACGGTACCTGCATGGCGTTGAGGTAGCGGAACTCCGCAACCAGCGACGGCACGATCTCGTCGACGTACCGGCGGCGAAGGCGGGGCAGCTCGCTGGTCTGGACGGCCATCAGACCTGTGCCCTGTCGAACGTCTCGCCGCACTTCTTGCATACGATCACGCGCCGTCCCAGCTCGTCCACGCCGTGCGAGATCCGCGTTCTCTTCTCGCACCGGTTGCAGACGAGCATGACGTTGCTGTACGCCACGGGTCCGTCGAAGTCGACGATACCGCCCTGGATGTTGCCTTTCACACCGGACTTGGTGTGACGTTTGAGGAGGTTCACCCCGCGCACCGCGACCCGTTGCTGCTCCGGGAGGATCCGCTCGACCACACCGCGCTTGCCCTTGTCCTTGCCGCTGATCACCTCGACGTTGTCACCCTTACGGATATCGAGCGGGCGCAGATGTCCATGCGCCCACCCCTCGTGGATGAGTGTGGCGCGGTGTCTGCGTTCGACTTTCGTCGCCATCTCAGATCACCTCCGGGGCGAGGCTCACGATCTTCATGAAATTCTGCTCGCGCAGCTCGCGCGCCACCGGACCGAAGATGCGCGAGCCGCGCGGGTTGTTCTGCGGCGTGATCAGCACCGCGGCGTTCTCGTCGAAGCGGATGTTGCTCCCGTCGGGGCGCTTGTACTCCTTGGTGGTGCGCACCACGACCGCGCGAACCACGTCGCCCTTCTTCACCTGGGCGTTCGGCTGCGCNNAGCACGCGGATGCAGAGCAGCTCGCGCGCGCCGCTGTTGTCCGCCACCTTGAGCACCGATTCCTGCTGGATCATGTCAGCGAGCCTTCTCCAGAACTTCGGCAACCCGCCATCGGGTCTCCTTGGAGATCGGCCGGGTCTCGACGATGCGCACGCGATCGCCGACGCCGCACGCGTTCTCCTCGTCGTGAACCTTGAAGCGGCGGGTGTGGCGGACGACCTTCTTATAGAGGGCGTGCGGCTTGAGGACCTGCACTACCACGATCACGGTCTTCTCCATCTTGTCGCTCACGACCACACCGTCACGAACCTTGCGACGCGGGCGCGTCGCCTGGGTTGCGTCACTCATCGACATCCTCCTGGGCGTCGACGGTTTCCGCAACTTCGTGCGTGGGCTCTTGCGCGGACTCCGAGGACTCGGCAACGGGAACTGCGGCGGGGACGACGGCCGGCACCTCGAGGCGTGCGGCGGGCTTGGCCGCGCGCGGCGCTCGGGCCGGCTTCGGCTTCGCCGGGGCGGGACGAGCGGCGGCTTGTTCGACCAGCGCGGGGCGCAGACCGCGTTCGATCTCGATCTTCACGGTCATGGCGCGGGCGATCTCGTGCCTGATCTCGCGAACCTGGCGGTGGTTCTCCACCTGTCCGGTCGCCTGCTGAAAACGGACCTCGAAGAGCCGCCTGCGCTGCTTGCTCAGATGGTCGTCGAGCTCGACGACAGTCATCCTGCGCAACTCGTTGAGGGTCTCGGTCTGCTTGGTCACAGCGTTGCGGCCTCGAGGTCCGAGCCGGTCTCCTCGCGAACGAGGAACCGTGTCTTGATCGGCAGCTTGAACGCGGCGAGGCGCATCGCCTCCTGGGCGGTCTCCCGAGTAACGCCCGCCATCTCGAAGAGGACGCGACCGGGGAGCACCACGGCGACCCAGCCCTCGGGCTGACCCTTGCCGCTGCCCATCCGTGTCTCCGCCGGCTTCTTCGTGAACGCATGGTCGGGAAAGATGCGAATCCAGATCTTGCCGCCGCGCTTGACGTGGCGGGTCATGGCTCGCCGGGCCGCTTCGATCTGCCGGTTGGTCATCCAGCACTGCTCGGTCGCCTGGAGCCCGTAGGTCCCGAAGTCGAGTTTGTTGCCACGCTGCGCGGCGCCCGTCCTCCGCCCACGATGGAGCTTGCGATGCTTGGTTCGCTTCGGCATCAGCATCGCTACTCCTCCTCTTCTTCGACGACGTCCACCGGCGTGTCGGCCTTCTTGACCGGCTTCTTGGGCGCGCGCGAGACCGAGGCAGGCTTCTTGGCCGCCGCAGGCTTGCGTCGCGCAGGCGCTCGCTTGGGAGTCAGCTTCTCGACCTTCTCCCCGCCCGCAGCGGGATCCACCCCGGCAGCCGCGATGACCTCCTCGTCCTCGTCGATCTCGACGATGTCCTCAGTCGGCACCTCCTCGGTTTCGACGTCGGGAATCTCGAGCACCTCGGTGACGACCGCCGCCTCTTCGGCCGGCGCTTCGGCGACCCGCGCAGCGGGCACGGGCACGCGATCCTCGAGGCCACGGTCCTCGGCGCGATCCTTGCCTGGTGCGATCGGCTCGCCGGTCGCGGTCACGAAGTCGCCGAGATAGAGCCAGCACTGCACGCCGATGCGCCCGAACGTGGTGCGCGCCTCGGCCTTGCCGTAGTCGATGTTCGCGCGCAGCGTGTGCAGTGGCACGCGACCGTCGCGGTCCCACTCCCGACGCGACATCTCCGATCCACCGAGCCTCCCGCTCACCTGGATCTTCACGCCCTTGGCACCCGCGCGCATGCTCCGCATCAGGGTCTGTTTGAGCGCGCGGCGGAACGCGATGCGCTTCTCGAGCTGCGAGGCGACGTTCTCTGCGACGAGCGTCGCATCGAGCTCGGGCGTCTTGATTTCGTGGATGGTGACGCGCACCTTCTTGCCCGAAATCCGCTCGAGCTCGTCGCGGAGCGCGTCGACCGATGCACCCTGCTTGCCGATCACGATCCCGGGCTTCGCCGTCTGGATGATCACGGTGAGCTGGTTGGCGCTGCGTTCGGTCTCGATGCGCGCGAGGCCCGCATTGCGCAAGCGGCTGCCGATGAGGCGCCGCATCGCGATGTCCTCNNAGCTTCGTGTATTCCTTATCGGCGTACCAGCGCGCGTCCCAGTTCCGGTAGACGCCGAGCCGGAAACCGATCGGATTGACCTTCTGACCCATCTACTCAGCCTCTTCCGTGGTCGGCTTGGGTGCGCGGCGGCGTGTCGGGCGTGGCCGGGCGGCAGGTGCGTCGCCACTGCTCGCGGCCGGTGCCGCCGTCGCCGGCGTGACCACCGGAGCCGGCAACACGGTCCGCGGCATCTTCACAGCCCTGCGCCGGCGCACGTTCGCGGGCGCCTCGTCATCGGTCACGAAGGCGCGCAGGTGGCTCGTCCGCTTGAAGATGCTGCCCGCCATGCCCCGCGGCTTGGCGCGCCAGCGCTTGATGATCATGGCGCCGTCAACCTCGACACGCGCGACTCGCAGTGAGGACGCGTCGAGGTTGTAGTTGTGCTCGGCGTTGGCCGCGGCTGACTTGATCACCTTGGCGATATCGACAGCGGCTGAGCGCGGCGAGTACCGAAGCACCACCAGTGCCTCGGCGACCGGCAGCCCGGTGACCATCGCCGACACCAGGCGAGCCTTGCGAGCGGTGGTGCGAACCCATTTCGCGGTTGCGACAACTTCCATCTCGTCCTACTTGAGCGCCGTGCTGCGTTCGGTGTGGTGGCCATGCCCGCGGTACCGGCGGGTGTGCGCGAACTCACCGAGCTTGTGGCCGACCATCGTCTCAGTGATGAGCACTGGGACGTGCTTGCGTCCGTCGTGCACCGCGATGGTGTGACCGACCATCTCCGGGAAGATGTCGCTGCGGCGCGACCAGGTCTTGATGATCCGCTTCTCGCGCGACATGTTGAGCTGCTGCACCTTCTTGAGAAGGTGGTCATCGCAGAACGGTCCTTTCTTGAGCGAGCGACCCATGGTTACTTGTCCCGCCGGCGCACGATCATCCGATCGGTGCTCTTGTTGTGACGGGTGCGATAACCGAGCGCGGGCTTGCCCCATGGGGTCTGCGGGTTGCCACCCGCACCGCTCCGTCCTTCGCCGCCGCCGTGAGGATGATCGAACGGGTTCATGGTCATGCCACGAACCGACGGGCGGATGCCCCGCCATCTCGACTTGCCGGCCTTGCCGACGACTTCGTTCTCGTGGTCGACGTTGCCGACCTGCCCGATCGTCGCGCGGCAGCGAACGTCGATGAGCCGGACCTCGCCACTGGGCATGCGCACCTGCGCGTAGGCGCCCTCCTTGGCGAGGAGCTGCGCGGCTGTCCCGGCACTGCGCACCAGCTGACCACCACGCCCGAGCTTGACCTCGAGGTTGTGGATGGTCGTACCGAGCGGAATGTTCGTGATCGGCAGCGCGCAGCCCGCGCGGATCTCCGCTGCGTCTCCGGAGCTGATCACATCACCCACGCTGAGGCCGTGCGGCGAGAGGATGTAGCGCTTGTCGCCGTCGGCGTAGACCACCAGCGCGATGCGCGCGCTGCGATTCGGGTCGTACTCGATGGTCTTCACCGTGCCGGGGACGCCGTCCTTCTGGCGCTTGAAGTCGATGAGGCGGTAGGTCTTCTTGTGACCACCACCCTGGTGACGAACGGTGATGCGCCCCGATGCGTTGCGTCCGCTGTGCTTCTTGAGGTGCTCGACCAGCTGGCGCTGGGGCGCGCTCTTGGTCACCCCCTCGAAGCTGCTCACCGACATGAATCGGCGGCCGGGGCTCGTCGGCTTGTACTTCTTGGTGGGCATTACACGCCTTCGAACAGGCCTTCGATCTTCTGGCCCGCGCCGAGAGTCACGATTGCCTTCTTCCAGTCGGGGCTCTGTCCGAGCACGCGCGTCTGGCCGCGGGAGCGGCGACGCTTCTTACCGCGCACATTGATTGTGTTGACGTCAATGACGGTGATCTTCTGGTCGGCGAACGCCTCTTCGAGAGCACGCCGGATCTGGATCTTCGTCACCGACGGATGGCAGCGGAAGACGTACCGTCCCGACGCCATCGACGCGTACGACTTTTCGCTGATCACCGGCAGGACGAGGACCTGCTCAAAGCTGCGCCCGGCGGTCACGCGAACGCCTCCTCGATGTGCTCGATGGCGTCGCGGGTGACGATCACCGTGTCCGCGCCGATGATGTCGCGCACCGACAGGTTGCCGGCGAGCGTCAGCCGCACCTCGGGAATGTTGCGCGCACTCTTCTCGAGCATCGCGTTGTGCGAGCCGAGCACGACCAGCACCCGGCGGGGCGCCTCGACTGTGCGAATCAGGTCCGCGACCGCCTTGGTGCGCGGCGCCTCGAGCTCGAATCCTTCGAGCACCAGCAGCCCACCATCCTGCGCCTTCGCCGAGAGCGCGCTGCGCAGCGCGAGCCGGCGCTGCTTGCGCGGCATGTCGATGCGGTAGGAACGCGGATGCGGACCGAAGACGACGCCGCCGCCTTCCCACTGCGGGGAGCGCGATCGAGCCCTGGCGGGCGCGCCCGGTTCCCTTTCTGGCGGTAAGGCTTGCGCCCTCCACCGCGCACGTCGCTGCGCGTCTTCGTCGAGGATGTGCCCTGACGCCCATTGGCCAGCTGACGGATCAGCGCCTGATGCATCACGGGTTCGTTCGGCTCGATGCCGAAGATGGCCTCGGGAAGCTCGACACTGCCCGTCTCGACGCCGGCCTGGTCGACCACTCGCGCGCTGCTCATGCCTGCGCTCCGATGGTCGCCGCTGCGATCGCTGTCCCGGATCATCACGACCTGGTTCTTGTGACCGGGAACAGACCCGTGCACGAGCAGGAGGTTGCGTTCTGTGTCCACGCGCACAACCTCGAGGTTGCGCACCGTGACCTGGGTCGCACCGTGCTGGCCGGCCATCTTCAGGCCTTTGAACACGCGCGCGGCGTCGGTGGACCCGATCGAGCCCGCCTGCTTGATGTTGTGCGACCCGTGCGACACGGGACCGCGATGGAAGTTGTGGCGTTTGTGCTGCCCGGAGAACCCCTTGCCCTGGCTGACACCGGTCACGTCGATGCGCTGTCCAGCGGTGAACATGTCGACGCTCAGCCGGGCGCCGACCGTGACGTCGCCGGCATCGCGCAACTCCTTCAGTCGCAACTGCGGTTGCAGCCCGGCGCGCTTGAAATGGCCGCGCATCGGCTTCGATGTGCGCTTCACGGCCTTGTCGCCAAAGCCGAGTTGCACGGCCTCGTAGCCGTCGGAGCCGACCGTCTTGCGTTGCACGACACGGCATGTGTCCGCCTCGAGCACCGTGACCGGGACCGACGTTCCCTGCGGCGTGAAGATCTGGGTCATGCCCACCTTGCGGGCGAGAATGCCTTTGCTCACAGCTTGATCTCGATGTTGACGCCGCTCGGGAGGTTGAGGCGCATGAGCGCGTCGACCACCTTGGGATTGGCGTCGAGGATGTCGAGGATCCGCTTGTGCGTGCGCATCTCGAACTGCTCTCGCGAGTCCTTGTCGATGAACGGCGAGCGCACGACGGTGTATTTGTTGATGGTGGTTGGCAGCGGCACCGGTCCAGCAACTCGCGTCCCCGTGCGGGTGGCCGTCTCCACGATCTTGGACGCGGCCTGGTCGAGGACGCGATGATCGTATGCCTTGAGGCGGATGCGAATCTTCTGGGGCACGGTGTTCCTGCGGTTCCTTTGCTTGTGTTATCGAATGTCTACTTGTCGATCGACGTGACCGCGCCGGCGCCCACGGTACGGCCGCCCTCGCGAATCGCGAAGCGCATGCCGTCCTCGACCGCGATCGGGGTGATCAGCTCGATGCCCATCTCGACGTTGTCCCCGGGCATGCACATCTCCTGGCCGTCCGGGAGCGCGATGGTACCCGTCACGTCGGTGGTCCTGATGTAGAACTGCGGACGATAGCCGGTGAAGAAGGGCGTGTGCCGTCCACCCTCGTCCTTGCTCAGGACGTACACCTGAGCCTTGAACTTGGTGTGCGGGGTGATCGTTCCTGGCTTGGCGAGCACCTGGCCGCGCTCGACGTCCTCGCGCTTGATGCCGCGAAGGAGGCATCCGACGTTCATGCC
>PLDZ01000189.1 GCA_003136295.1 Candidatus Dormiibacterota bacterium | reverse complement strand
GAGACGTACTTGTCCTTGAGCTTCTTTTCCTTGTCGCGGAAGTTGGCGGCGGTCTCGTAGTCCTGGGCCGCGATCGCCTCTTCCTTCTGGGTCTGCAGCTCACGAATCTCACGCTGCATCGCGCGCAGCTCTTCCGGTGTGGTGGTGAGCTTCATGCGCACGCGCGCGCTCGCCTCATCGATGAGGTCGATCGCCTTGTCCGGCAATGAGCGGTCGCTGACGTAGCGCACCGACAACTCGGCGGCGGCCTTGAGCGCCTCATCGGTGATCGTCACGCGATGATGCTTCTCATACAGCTGACGGATGCCGTGCAGGATCTCGATGGTCTCGGCGAGCGACGGCTCGTCGACGAACACCGGCTGGAAGCGGCGCTCGAGCGCTGCGTCCTTCTCGATGTACTTGCGGTACTCATTGAGTGTCGTCGCGCCGATGCACTGGATCTCGCCGCGCGCCAGTGCGGGCTTGAGAATGTTCGCGGCGTCGATCGCGCCCTCAGCGGCGCCGGCGCCAACCAGCGTGTGGAGCTCGTCGATGAAGAGGATGACCTCACGAGATGCGCGGATCTCGTCGAGGATCTTCTTCAGACGTTCCTCGAACTCGCCGCGGTACTTGGTGCCCGCCACGAGCGCGCCCATATCGAGCGTGAGCACGCGCTTGCCCATCAGTGACTCGGGAATGTTCCCGAGGATGATCTGCTGGGCCAGGCCCTCGGCGATGGCGGTCTTGCCGACGCCCGGCTCACCGATGAGTGCGGGGTTGTTCTTGGTACGCCGGCTCAGGATCTGCACGACGCGCTCGATCTCCATCGCGCGTCCGATCACCGGGTCGAGCGAGTTCTTGATGGCGAGGTCGGTCAGGTCGCGGCAGAACTGATCGAGCAGCGGCGTCTTGGAAGGCTTCTTCTGCGCTTCCTTCGACTCCTCGTCGATGCCGGACTCGTGGAGCAGCTTGTCGATCTCGCCGCGAACCTTCTCGAGATTTGCGCCGAGGTCCTCGAGGACGTGAGCGGCGATGCCCTCACCCTCGATGAGCAGCCCGAGCAGCAGGTGCTCGGTGCCGACGTAGTTGTTGCCCATGCGACGCGCCTCTTCAAAGGAGATCTCGATGACCTTCTTGACACGCGACGTCGGGATGATCTGTTGAATGATGATCCGCTCGTTGCGGCCCAGCACCGACTCAATCGTGCTGCGAACCTTGTTGATCTCCACACCGAGATTGTTGAGGACCTTGGCCGCAAGTCCTTCGCCTTCGCGGAGCAACCCCAGCAGCAGGTGCTCTGTTCCGATGTACGAGTGATGCGAACGCTCGGCCTCTTCCTGGGCAAGCGTGAGCACCTTCTTCGCCCTTTCGGTGAAGCGCTCGAACGGGTACAAAACCGCCTCCATTGCCCTTCCGGCCCCCCCGTGGATGGAAAGGGTCAGACACCGGGCGCTGCCGTAACGCCTCCCATTATGCCCGGGTCCGCCGACAGCTAAGCAACTTTGCAAATACGGGCCGGTAGCTCCGTCGCAACGGCCACGTCGCTGCGCACAACCGCGACGGTCGCGGGCTTGGTGTCCGCGCCCTAGGCTTCGGGCGCTTTCGCCTTGCTGTCAGCCGTTTCTTCGGGCACGGCCTCGGGGGCTTCTGAGTCGGCAGCGGCACCAGGCGCGGTCCCATTGGCCGCCACGGTTTCGTCGGCACCGGGTCCCGCCACGTCGTCGTCGGCATCGGTGGCGGCCACAGCCTCTTCGACCTCGGCCTCCAGTTCGGAGTCCGTATCGCCATCCGCAGCTGCGGCTTCGTCAGCGACGGCGGGAGCTGTGCCCTCGACGCCGGCATCGGTGAGCGCGGTGGCCATCCGGGAGGGACCTTCGGCCGCATCACCTTCGTCGTCGTCGTCCTCGGGGTAGTCGTATGACGGCGGCGTGATCTCGTCACCCTCGCCGGTCGGTCCACCGCCGTGCAGCTGGCGCAGGGAGAGGCTGATGCGCCGCCGGACCTTGTCCGCGCTGAGCACCATGACCTCGACCTCCTCGCCGACCTTGAGGACGTCTTCGGTGCGTTCGACGTGATCCCAGGACAACTCGCTGATGTGGAGCAAGCCCTCGACCCCGTCGGCGATCTGCAGGAACGCACCGTATTTCTTGGTTTTGGTGACGATGCCGGGCACGGCCTTCCCCGGCGGGAACTGCTGCTCGATGGTGTCCCAGGGATCCTGCGACATCTGGCGCAGCGAGAGGCTGATGCGCGACAGCTCGGGGTCGAGCTTGATGACCTTCACCGACAGCTCATCGCCGACGGTGAGCACGTCGCTGACGTTGTTGATGCGATCCCACGAGAGTTCGCTGATGTGGATCAGCCCGTCGGCGCCGCCGAGGTTGACGAACGCGCCGTACGACGTGACGCCGCTCACCTTGCCGGTGATGACATCGCCGACCTTGAGCTTCTCGAAGAGCTCCTCGCGCTGGCGCGCGCGATCCTCATCCTGCGCCGCACGCTGCGACACGATGAGACGGTTGCGCTTACGGTTGACCTCGAGGATCTTCACCGGGATCTTCGTCCCGACCAGCTCCATGAGGTTGCCGCTGAACTGACGCGCCACCTGGCTGCTGGGCAGGAATCCGCGGAGCCCCATGATGTTGACGATGAGTCCGCCCTTGTTCTGCTCGCGCACCTCGGCGTCGAGAATCTCGCCCTCCGACTCCTTCTCGGCGACCGCCTGCCAGATGCCCTCGGCGCGCGCCTTGCGCAGGCTGAGGACGACATTACCGTGCTCATCCTCGGGCTGGATGATGTAGACCTTGACCTGGTCACCGGAGTTGAGCGTGACCGTCTGTTCGCCGCGTGCCGACAGCTCGCGGTTGGAGATGATTCCTTCGCTTTTCGCGCCGATGTCGACGAGGACCTCATCGGGATCGACACGGACGACGACACCGTCCACGATGTCACCGTGGGCCAGGGCCCTGATCGAATTCTGGTCCTCCCGCAGGAGGTCCTCCATAGTGAGCGTCTCGGGCTCCTGGGCCGTCGTCGGGGTCAATGCACTCCTTTGCTCGTACTCCTGCCTTCAGAACAATCCGTCTCGCCGGTCAGGGTTGCGTGGCTTTCGCCTTCAAATGATCGTGTCGGAGGCGTGAAATGGCGCGTTTGCGCCGATGCCCTCACGATCTCGCCGAGTGTATCACCCGAGGCAGATCGGCCCTCTTTCGCCAATTCGTTGCACACCGTTGCCGCGCCCGCGACAGTGCCATCAGCGAGGCGTCGCAGCCGCCGTGCGACGCTGCGCCACGAAATGCGAGTGACCATCACCTGCGAGGAATGCGGCGAGCGCCACCGTCTCGAACGGCGTGTCAGCGAGCCGGGTCCGATCTGGATCGTGTGCCACAACTGCGAGCTTCCGCTGCAAGCGGTGCTCGACGGCGTGGCATCGCCGACAACGGCTCCTGCAGCCCAGCCTTCACGGACTCCGTCCGCGTGGGCGGGCGTCGTCGACTTCCGCGCAGTCTGAGCGACGTCGCTCCTCCGGGAGCCCCGTCGCCGGCAGCTTGAGGAGGGGGGACGGAAGGAACCGATCGGCGGTGATCCTGATGACGCGACCTGAGCTACGCTAGCTGTCATGGCGACCACGTCCGCGCCGACGCCGACCAAGGCTCCGGCCCCGGCGAAAGCACCCGGCCGCGAGGAACGCGATCAGCGCGAGTTCGGCTGGAATGTGATGGTCTGGAATGACCCGATCACGTTGATGTCGTACGTCGTGCTCGTCCTGCGACGGTTGTTCGGGTATGACCACGCCACCGCCACGCGCCTGATGCTCCAGGTGCACAACGAGGGTCGCGCCGTGGTTGCGACCCAGCCTCGAGAGCAGGCCGAGGTATCGGTCGCGCAGCTCCACTCCTTCGGGCTCCAGGCGACCCTGGGCCGTCCCTGAGCCGCCGGGGAGCTCGGCACATGGCGCAGGTGCTCCGTCGCCGCGGGCGGATCCAGGTGAAGGTGGACAAGCGCGAACGTGAGGCGCTGATCGGGATCATCGATTCGCTCAGCCCCCGGCTGGCCGCGCCCCTCGCATCCGCCCCGCGCGCCTACGACGACGCCAAGCTCCAGGCCGAGTACGACCGCTGGGTCCGGCCGGACATCGAGAAGGGTCGCGAGGTGGACCTGACCATGGTGCGGGACGCGCTCAGCGGCGGCGAGGACACGTTGCCCCTCACCGAGGCGCAGACGCTCGTCTGGCTGCGGGCGTTCAATCACCTCCGCGTCGCGGCGGGCGAGATCCTCGGCATCGAGGCTGATGGGTGGGAGGAGACCGCCACCGACGCGGCGAAGCAGCAGCCCGAGTACGGCGTGCTTATGGCGCTGGGGTATCTCCAGGAGGAGCTGGTCGCGGCCCTCGACTCGTAAGGGTCACCGGGCCGGACGTGTCGGGGCGCGGCCGGTCTGACGGCCACCGCCGTTTGACGGCGTTCACCGGCGGCGGTTCGGGCGCGGGGTTGAGCGTGTCGCTCCTCCAGTCGACGACCTGGCCGATGCTCACCGCGAACGACTCCAATCGATCATCGCCGAGGACCGCTTCGATGCACTCGGTGCTGCCGCCGACGTAGGTGCTCTGGAGGTCGATGTCGGTGGCGACGCACCAGCTCCGGTCATCCGGCCACCAGAGGCTTGCGCTCTGCGGCCAGTTCCCTGCCGAGAACGCCGTTCCCGCCGCTCGCAAGGGACCACCGAGCAGCACCATCGGCCGCTCCGGCATCGCCACAAGCTGCACCGCCCTCGGATCAAATGGAGCGTTCCCGTACCCGCTCCACACAGCAAACCAGCAGTCGGATGGCGTCGCTGTGAAGCGCGCGAGGACGCCGGCCAGGCTCGCGGCCTGGCGCTCCGGCAGAGACCCGAGCGACGGCGGGCGATCCCAGACGCCCGGCTGACCTCCCTCCGTCATGAATCGCCAGTCACCGGTGATCGCGACCCACTCCATTGCCGCATGCGCGATGCGGCCGTTTGCCGCAGCCACCTCCGACCATCTGACGTCAACGTCATCGCCGCTGGCAGGTGCAAGGCCGGCCGGGTGGAGCACCCGGGCGTACGCATCGAAGATGACCGGCAAGAGCGACCCGACGCCGCTGCCGAAGTCGCGCACGCTCCCCACAATCCAGTCCGCCCTGCTGACGTCATCTACCAGGTGCAGGTCACCGAAAACGAGCGAGTCCACCACCGGCCAGTATGTGGGCCTGCCCACGGCGCTGAGATCGTCCCCATAGAAGAGCACCACCGTGGCAT
>PLDZ01000013.1:309-3007 GCA_003136295.1 Candidatus Dormiibacterota bacterium | reverse complement strand
CCGCGCCGAAGGCAGAGGAAGGGATCAGCTACGGCATGCCGTCTTACCACCTCCACGGCGTCCGTCTTACGTACTTCCAGGCACACGCCCGTCACATCGGCCTGTATGCCTTCACCGTCGAGGACGCACGCGACGTGGGGCTCGAGCAGCACATGGCCGCGAAATCAACACTTCACTTCCCATTGGATCAGCCGCTGCCCACGTCGGCGATCAAGCGACTCATTGAGCAGCGTGTGAACACGATCGCCGCGAAGATCTGAGGTGGGACTATGATCCGGCGCCTGCATTCTCGACCACGGCCTTGAGGCCTTCGAGAACCGGGCCCCAGTTCTTCTCGGCCATCGCGTCCGCATCTTCCTGACTGGCATTGTTGTCCTGCCTGACGGTGAGGATGGCTTCACCACCACGCGCGGCCAGCTCGTATGTGACCGTGTGGTAGTTCTCGGGCTTGTCCTCGCTGCCACCCATCGGGCTCCAGTGCGTGGTGCTGAGCAACGTCTTCGGCTCGAATCGGAGCACGGTTCCTTTGTCCTCGTACGCCTTGCCCTGCCATTCGCCCTTCCAGGCGATCGCGCTGCCAACCTCCCACGTGGTCTGCATATTGGTCCCGTGCATGTACTGCTTGACCAACTCCGGGTCAGTCAACGCCTGCCAGACCGCGTCAACCGGCGCGTTGATGGTGATGCGCTTTTCGGCAACATACGTATCAGCCATGTCTTGCCGTCCTCCATGTATCTCCTCAATGGGCTCGTCAACGATTTTGCCGCTCGGGGACCCTGAAGCACAGCACGACCTACTATCTATCCGGCATGGAGACGGTGTACGAGGCGGCCGGAGGTGATGTCGGCTTACTTCGTCTTGCCCACGCGTGGCATGCCCGGGTGATGGCAGACGGAGTGGTCAGCCACGCGTTCAGTCACGGCTTCCACCCCGCGCATAGCGAGCGGCTTGCCGCGTACTGGGCCGAGACACTCGGGGGCCCCCCTACGTATTCGGCCACCTACGGCGACGAAACGTCGGTGGTGCGAATGCACAGCGGCAACGGCCCGCACGAGGATATGGACGTCCGGGCGATCGCGTGCTTCGACCGGGCGTTAGTAGACAGCCAACTTGCCGGCGACGATCGGCTCCGACGTGTGCTGCATGACTATTTCACGTGGGCAACCACGACGACGATGTCCCGCTATCACCGGTCCGCGGATGATGTGCCGGACGGTCTGCAGATCCCACATTGGTCGTGGGATGGACTTGTCAACGTACCGGATGCAGGCGACATCTGAGGGCGGGAATCCAGGGGCATTCCTCAGTGCTCAGGCACCCCGAGCCTCGCTGATCTCCAGGAGATGGCCGTCGGGGTCGCGGAAGAAGGCGCGCACCTCCCACGGCGATTCAACGGGAGGGGTCAGGAAGGCGGCGCCTCGGCTCCGGAGGGTCTCGTACGCCGCGCGACAGTCCGGCACCCGGAAGGTCATCTCGTGGCTCACCCGCCTGGTATCGGCGGGCGGCTCGAAGGTGACGTCGGGTTTGTCAGAGGTGGGAGGACCGCCGGTGACGAGGAGAAGCCACGTGCCCAGTAGTTGGAGCACACACGAGGTTCCGCCGTACTCTCGAAAGACTGTCGCTCCCACAACATCGCGATAGAAGTGCCGTGACGCGTCCATGTCGCGGACGACCAGAAGATGGGTCAGCTCGACTCCATCGGTGGGAAAGGACAGCTCCGACTCCTTCGTTCTGCAGTGGCCCGACATGCTCCGAGCTGCGTCACGGCACCCCCATGCTATTCAACGCCGTGTTTGTCCCGTGGCACGACAGGCGGTCGGGGCTGCGAGGTTGCAAAGGGTCGGGTGGCTGAGTAGAGTCCCCGGTTGCGGGCCCATCCGTCAGCGATGGCGAGTGGACGGCCCGGAATGATGGTGGCCCATCAGTCCGGACGAGGGTCGAGCCTGAGGGCCACCGAAGGGCACCGCCTCCCGTACTGAAGGCTCCGCATCGCAAGATGTGGGGCTTTTCTTTGTGATCGAGAGGCGGCCGTGACTCCTGGTGATTGCTGAGACAAAACAAAGCCCCGGCCGACTGATCGGCCGGGGCTTCGGTGTTGTTCGCGGAAGTGGGCATTCCTTCCGATCGTCGGGCCGCGGACATACCGCACGACGACCCAGGTCGGTCTCCCCTGTTAGGGCAGCGGGATCGTGTTGAACACACCCCACGGGGTGACCGCACCCGCCCCGTTGATGCTCTGCGTCCCGACGATGCCCGGTATGTAGGCGTCCTTGATGAAGAGGTACAGGGGCTTGCCCTTGTAGGTCACCTGGTGGGTGCCATCCGGCCTCACGATGACTCCGAGCGCGTGCGGATCGACGCCCGGCCCGGCTTGAGGCCGCCCCGAGGTGAGGACCGGCGGCCAGATCAGGGCACAGTACCGCTGGCAGGCCTGGCCATTTCCGTTGCTCAGGGTGTAGACGGGGAAGTTCCCATGCGGCAGAAGGGAGAAGTCATTGTCCATCGATGCCGCCAGCACCTCGCTGCCGCTGACCGTCTCAACCCGCATCTGAACCCGACCAGGCGCGGGATGGCCTCGACCCGGCTCCACCAGATACCAGGTGCCAGTGGGACTGGTCACCGGGTCGAACAGGTTAGCCCCGTCCGTTTGCCCCGGCGTCTCGTCCAGGAAGAACCGGTACAGCGGCAGACCGGCGTA
>PLDZ01000013.1:0-263 GCA_003136295.1 Candidatus Dormiibacterota bacterium | reverse complement strand
TTGGCGCCCGAACCGACGATCAGCACCCTGCCAAAGGCTGACGATGCCGTCGACACGGTCGCAGGACCGGTCGGAGCGGTGGTGACGGGGGTGGTGCAAGAACGAGTGGCACCCTGGGCGCTCACGGGGGAGCTGAACAGAGGGGCCACCGCAAGCATCCCCAGTGTGAGCATGGCGGCTGTCGCAGGGCGTGCAACAACCTTTCGGAACCGGCGAGACAACATCATCATGACCTCCAAAACTCTTCCGATGCTCGGGTGACC
>PLDZ01000204.1:4114-18090 GCA_003136295.1 Candidatus Dormiibacterota bacterium | reverse complement strand
GCGCAGCTCGCGGGCCGCGCGTCGCCCCCGGAGGTGCGCGCGATCCTCCCCCTCCGCGAGGCTTTGGATGCGCTGCCCACTGGCGCACGCATCCTCGCGTGCGTGATCCGTCATGATGCCGCGCCGATCCTGAGCGCTGTCCCGGCGCCCCCGGCGGACGTGGGGGTGGTCATCGGCCCCGAGGGCGGCCTTGACATCACGGACCTTCGCGTCCTCGACGACTCGGGCGCCATCACCGTCCATCTCGGGTCGCGCACGTTGCCGAGCCGGCTCGCCGGGGCAGTGGCCACGTCGCTGCTCCTCGCCGGCGCGGGCGACCTCAACGCTGTCGCGGCGCCGCCACCATGAGCGCACCCGTCGATCGCCCGCTTCGGGTCGCGCTCACCGTGCTCGGGTGCAAGGTGAACTTCGCGGAGATGGCGGAGCTTGCGGGCAAGCTCGCCGCGGGTGGGTGCGACGTTGTTCCGGAGAGCGAGACGGCAGACGTTCGCGTGCTCAACTCGTGCACGGTCACCGCCCAGGCGGATGCCACCACGCGCCAGCGGATTCGCCGACTGCGACGTTTCGACCCCGATGCGCACCTGGTGCTCACCGGCTGCAGCGTCGACGCAAACCCCGGCGCGTACACCACTGTCGACTCGCTCTTCGCGAATCGTGACAAGGACAGCATCGCTGCTCACGTTCTCGCCATGACGCCGCCGGCGGAACGGCGACGTGACGCCCCGGCCATGAGGTCGCGTGCGTTCATCAAGGTGCAGGACGGATGCGATCATCGCTGCACGTACTGCATCGTGTGGAAGGCGCGCGGCGCGTCAACGAGCGTTCCCGCGCGCACGGTCCACGATCGAGTCCGCGAGGCAATCGATGCCGGCCACGGGGAGGTTGTCCTCTGCGGTATCGATCTCGGGTCCTACGGACATGACATCGGGACCAATCTGGCGACGCTGGTCGCATTGCTCCTCGACGTATGCGGGAACGCTGCGCGGATCCGCCTCAGCAGCATCAACGCCAACGACGTCGGTCCCGCGCTGATCGCACTCAACGCGCATCCGCGGCTGTGCTCGCACTGGCACATGCCACTCCAGAGCGGCAGCGACCCCGTCCTGCGCGCGATGCATCGGGGATACCGTCGAGCGCAGTACCTGCGCGTGGCTCGCGCACTGCGCGAGGTGAATCCTGTGACCGAGTTCACCACCGACATCATGGTGGCCTTCCCCGGCGAGACNNGGGCACGTCTTTCGCTGGTCGCCGCGCCCCGGAACGCCGGCTTCGGCAATCGGATCGCGGGTGGATGACGCGACCGCCCGCCGGCGCAGCGCCGAAGTGCGGCGCGCCACCAGGCGATCAGGTGCGAGGTCGCTCGCCCGCGCAGTCGGTCGCGTCCACGAGGTCGCATGGGACGCGGTGGAGAACCATAGAGCGCATGGTCTGACCGCCGGGTATCACGAGGTCATCGTGGAAGGCGACGCAGGTATTCGCCAGGGGGGCCTGGACCTCGTTCGCGCGGAGACCGTCCTGGGCGACCGCCTGCGCTGTACCCTGCTGCGTTCATGAACGATTGCATCTTCTGTGCCATTGCGGCACACGAGCTGCCTGCCACGTTCGTCCGCGAGGACGACGAGGTGCTCGCAATCCGTGACGTGAACCCCCAGGCGCCGGTGCACATTCTCGTGCTGCCGCGCGAGCACATCGAGTCGGTGGCCGAGCTGACACCTGCGCAGAACGGCCTGTGGGGCCGACTCCTTCATGTCGCGCAGTCGATAGCCCAGGACGAAGGGATAGACGAGACGGGCTATCGGTTGGTCATCAACACCGGAAAGGGCGGCGGACAGACCGTCGACCATCTGCACCTCCACCTCCTCGGCGGACGGCAGATGACCTGGCCGCCCGGGTAGGGGCGGCGGGGAGACTCAGCCTCGGAACGCTTCGCGGAGTGAATCGAAGAAGCCCTTCTTCACCTCGGCGGGCTTCCCTTCACGTCCCTCGAGCTGCTCGTAGAGCCCGCGCTCCTGATGCGAGAGATGGCTTGGAACCACGACACGCACGACGCAGATCAGGTCACCACGACGCCCTGTGCGGACATGCGGAACACCCAGCCCGTGCAGCTTGATCTGGCGTCCCGGCTGCGTGCCTGCCGGCACCTCGACGGGTTGCTCGCCGTCGACGGTCGTGATGGCGATGGTGTCGCCGAGCACGGCCTGCGGTACCGACACGGGAAGCTCATAGAGGAGGTCCTGACCGCGTCGGACCAGGTTCGGGTGCGGCCTGACGCGGAACCCCAGGTAGAGGTCTCCGGAGGGACCGCCGCGAGGACCCGGCTCGCCTTCGCCGGTCAGGCGCAGGGTGACATCGTCGTCGACGCCGGCCGGGATGGTGACCTCGACGGTGTGCCGCCCCTGGATGCGACCCTGCCCGCGACAGACCGGGCACGGGTCGGCGATCACCTGTCCCTCGCCGTGACACGTGGGGCACGGCGACACGCTCGCCACCTGACCGAAAATCGATTGCATCGTCCTGCGCACCTGTCCGCTGCCCTTGCAGGTCGCGCACTGGCTCGCCGTGGTGCCCGGCTTCGCCCCCGAGCCGTTGCACTCCGTGCAAAGCGTCGCTCGCGGCACCTCGACGGTGCGCTTGGCGCCGAACACCGCCTCCTCGAAGGTGATCTCGATGTTCATGCGCAGGTCGTCGCCACGCTGGGGGCCTGTGTGGGCGCGCCGGCGACCGCCACCGCCGAAGAACATGTCGAAGAGGTCGAACGCCGAGTCGAACGAGAAGTTGCCGAAATCGGGCTGCGCGCCGTCGGCGACGTGGCCGAAGGCGTCATAACGCTGCCGCTTCTGCGGGTCGCTCAGCACCGAGTACGCCTCGCCGACTTCCTTGAACTGCTCCTCCGCGACCTTGTCACCGTTGTTGCGGTCCGGGTGGTACTGCATGGCGAGCTTGCGGTACGCGGCCTTCAGCTGTTCCGGGGTTGCGTCGCGTGCGACGCCGAGCACCTCGTAGTAGTCGCGCTTGACCGTGGCCATCGCTCAGTGACCGGCGGCGGGGGTGCGCGGTCGCACCACGCGGACGATCGCGGGCCGGAGCAGGCGGTCATGGAGGCGGTAGCCGGGGACGAGCTCGGCAACCACGGTGTCCTCGTCCACATCGTCGGACTCCTCAGCCGCGATCGCATCGTGCATCGTCGGGTCGAAACGTTCGCCGACGGCCGGCACGGGCACGACCCCGATACGCTCGAGGGCGGTTTCGAACTCGCGGACCACGAGCTGGAGGCCACTCACGAAGAAGTCCTCGGCACCGGCCTCGCCGGCGTGTTCGACCGCCCGGCGCAGATTGTCGAGCACCGGCAGCATCGCGAGCGCCGCATCCTCGCTCTCATATCGGCGCAGATCGGTGATCTCCTGACCCTTGCGTCGCTTGAAATTCTCGAAGTCGGCGGCGAGGCGANNGGTCACTATGCCCACGCTCAACTCAAAGCACGCCCGACGGCTCGTCCGACCCGTTGGGCCACATAGCGCACCCGGGGACCGACCTGCGCGTAGGCCATGCGCGTCGAGCCGAGCACGCCGATCGTGCCCCGGCGTTCGGCCCCCGCGCGATACGTTGTCAGCACCAGGCTGCACCGTGAGAGCTCGGCCATCCCGCTCTCGCGCCCGATCATGATCTGGATGCCGTGATCGAGATCAGCGGCGCTGATCAGGGCGGCGAGCATGCGCTCCTCCTCCACCACTTCGATGACCTGCTGGAGCAGCTCGACGTCGCCGAACTCGGGTTGATGGAGGAGGTTGCGCACCCCGTCGTGGAGGATGAGCGTGTCCTGCTGGGCGTCGCAGACGGTCATGAAGGCGACGATCTGGGTGAGCAGGTCGTGCTCGAGCGCGGAGTGCACACCGACCGACTCGGGAAGCCGCGACATGCCGGCGGCGTTGAGGCCGACGACGACCGCGTTGAGGCCGACGGCAATGGCGCTGAGCACCGTCTGATCGGTCGGCGACGTGAGGTTCAGCGCCTGCTGGCGGACGAGGTTGCCCTCGAGCACGAGCACGAGCAGCGCCTGGGCGTCGCTGAGCTTCACGAGGTCGAGATGCTTGACCCGCACGCCCAGCGCCCGCGGCGCGGTGACCAGGCTCACGGCATCCGCCGCCTGCGCCAGGGCGGTCGCCGCGATCTCGAGGATGTCCTCGACACCNNGGGACGCGTCCCGCCGAGGTGTGCGGCTGGATCAAGTAGCCGACCTCGCTCAGTGTGGCCAGCTCGTTGCGGATCGTCGCTGACGACCACGTTGCGAGGTGGACGGCAAGCGACGCCGACCCAACGGGGACGCCGGTGCGGGTGTAATCCGCGACGACCGCCTTGAGGATCTGCTGCTTGCGCTGATCGAGAGGGACTGGATGTTGCACGTCTGGCCCAGGTGACGGTGCGCCGGTCACCGGCGCCTTAGCACTCGTCAGGGTTGAGTGCTAAGCGTACCAGCTAGGCCGCCTGGTCGCCTATCAGCCGGAGGGTGACCTGGTTGAGCACCGCCTCGCCACGGGCGGTCGCCCGAACCCGATCGCCGTCGACCGCGAGCAACCCCAGGCCCTCGAGGGCACGTGCCTCGACGAGGCTCGAGGCGCCGATGCGCACTCCTTCGCGGAGGCGGAGCCCGAGCATCACCCGTTCCTGCTCACGCATCCCGGGGCCGACCGGCTCCGATCCGGCCACCGGGAGGAGACCTGCGCCGACGGCCCGACCGTAGGCGGCGATCCCGCGCCCGTGCCAGTAGCGCATCGAGACGGCGCCGGCCTCAACGTCGAGACCAATCGCTGCTGCGGCCTCGGCGGGCAGGTGACCGTGGGCACCGACACCTGCGGCCGCGTAGTACCCGTTGTGCCAGTAGACGAGGTTGTGGCGGCACTCCTCGCCGGGAAGCGCGAAGTTGCTGACCTCGTACTGAGCGTACCCGGCTCGTTCCAGCACCTCGACGGCGATGCGGTGCTGGCGCATGGAGCGCACACCTTCGACAGGCTTGACCAGTCCGCGGCGCACCTGGGTGTGCAGCGGCGTCCCCGGCTCGACGGTCAGCTCGTAGCACGAGATGTGCGTCGGACCGGCGGCCACGACGCGTTCGAGGGTGCGCCGCCAGCGAGTGTCGCCGAGCCCCGGCACCGCGTAGATGAGGTCGCAGTTGATGGACGTGAAGCCCGCGGCTCGCACCTCGCCGACCGCGGCCAGGGCGCGGTCCGCGTCATGAACCCGACCGAGAAAGCTGAGCGCGTCGGCCTCCAGGCTCTGCACCCCAAGGCTGATCCGATTCACCCCGGCCGCTTTCCACGCCCGCGCACGCCCCGTGCTGACACTGGACGGGTTGGCCTCCATGGTCACCTCGGCGTCGACGGCGACCGAGAACGTGTTCCGCACCGTGGCCACGAGACCCGCGAGCAGCTCGGGGTCGACCAGCGACGGCGTCCCACCACCGATGAACACGGTGTCCAGAGACAGCCTGCCGAGGCGCTCGCCGAGACGCCTGACCTCGGTGCACAGCGCCTCCATGTACGCGTCTGATCCGGTGGCCCCGGCGACGCTTGTGAAGTCGCAGTACTCGCACTTCCGCTCACAGAACGGAATGTGCAGGTAGAGCGAGCCCACGTCGCCGCGAGCGGTCGTCACGACGTCGGATCCTTGTGTTGCGGATCGCGTGCCCCCGCTTCGTCCTTACTGTCGACGTTCGATTTCGAGCCCTGTCTCGCTTCCGCAGGCCTAGGCTTGGGCGCGCGTGGCTGGCGCGGCGGCGGGCGCCTGCGCATGAATTTGTAGAGCGGCGGATACACGTAGAAGGTCGCCACGAAACTGAGGATGTCGATCACCAGGAGGCCGCCGACCGCCGTCGGCGTTGCGATGGTCGAAGCGCTGCTCTTCGAGGAGGCGAAGCCGCCGATCAGGTACGTCAGGGCGACGAACATGGCCAGCCAGATGAAGTACTGCAGGATCCCGGACATCACCGACTCCATGAATCGGAGCGCACGCGGCTCCTTGGTGATGAGCTTCGCGATCGGTGCGGCGACCAGCGCGGCCGCCACCGGGACCAGCGGGTTGTAGCTGACCCCGAGGACATACAGTCCGAAGGTCGGCTTGGGATTGGCGAGCGTGAAGAACGCGAGCGATCCGACAGCGATCTCGCCCGCTGCGAGCAGTGCGACCAGGATCAGGTAGGAGCGTTTGGCCCACGGGACGAAGGGCTCGTCGATGGGCCGGGCGCGCGAGGCGCCGCCGCCTTTGCCGAACATGCGTGTCTTTGGCGCCGGCTGCAGTTTCCCGTTCTGCGGTTTGCCGCCGTTCTCCTTGACCTGCGCGGTCTGTTTGGCAAGCGAGACCTCGGCGCGTGCAGCCCGTTCGACCGAATCGGGACGCCGGCGCGGGCGTTTGCGGGGCGGGTTCGGCCGAGGCATCAGGCGTCCACCTACTGCTCGTCCATCTTGAGCACGGCCATGAATGCCTCCTGCGGAATCTCCACGTTGCCCACCCGTTTCATGCGGCGCTTCCCCTCGCGCTGCTTCTCGAGCAGCTTGCGCTTCCGCGTGATGTCCCCGCCGTAGCACTTGGCAAGCACGTCCTTGCGCATGGCGGAAACCGTCTCACGGGCGACGATCTTGCCACCGATCGCAGCCTGTATGGGCACTTCGAAGAGCTGACGGGGGATCAGCTTGCGGAGGCGCTCGGCCAGCTTGCGGCCGTGCGCGTTGGCGCGGTCGCGGTGAACGATCATGCTCAGCGCGTCCACGCGCTGCCCCCCGACCAGGATGTCGAGCTTGACCAGCGACTCGGCGCGGAAGCCCGTGATCTCGTAGTCCAGCGATGCGTATCCGCGGCTGCGGGACTTCAACTGGTCATAGAAGTCGTGGATGATCTCGCCGAGAGGGAGGTCGTAGGTGAGCGCGACGCGGTCCCCCGGCTGGTAGTCCATGTGCTGGAACTCGCCTCGGCGCTCCTGGCACAGCTCCATGATCGCGCCGACATACGTGCTCGGGACAATGATCGTCGCCTTGGTTCGCGGTTCCTCGATGGCGTCGATGTGCGAGGCGTCGGGCAGCATCTCCGGGTTGTCGATGGCGATCACCTCCCCGGAGCGCAGGCGCACACGGTATTCGACGGTCGGCGCCGTCGTGATCAGCGACAGGTTGAACTCGCGTTCCAGGCGTTCCTGCACGATCTCCATGTGCAGCAGGCCGAGGAACCCGCAGCGGAAACCGAAACCGAGCGCGGCTGACGATTCCGGTTCGAAGATCAGCGATGCGTCATTGAGGTTGAGCCGTTGCAGCGCCTCCTTGAGGTCGGTGACATCGTCGGAGTCGACCGGAAAGATGCCGGCGTACACCATGGGCGTCACCGCCCGGTATCCCGGCAGCGGATGCGTCGTCGGGTGTGCGGCGTCCGTCACCGTGTCCCCCACCTTGCTGTCGCGGACGTTCTTGATCGAGGCGATGAAGTATCCGACCTCACCGCAGAGCAGCTCATCAACGGGCGACATCGCCGGTGCGAAGACTCCCACCTCGTCGACGACGAACTCGCTCTTGTTGTTCATCATGCGGATGCGCATGCCGGCGGCGATGCGGCCATCCACGATGCGGACGTACACGACGACGCCGCGGTAGGCGTCGTACTTCGCGTCGAAGATGAGCGCTCGCAACGATCCTCCGGGATCGCCCTTGGGCGGCGGAACCCGCTTGACGATCGCCTCGAGCACCAGGTCGATGCCGATCCCCTGGCGTGCGCTGGTGAGGATGGCATCGTCGGCGGGAATGCCGATGACCTCCTCGATCTCACGCCGCACGAGTTCCGCGTCCGCATTGGCGAGGTCGATCTTGTTGATGACCGGGATCACCTCGAGGTGGTTGTCGATCGCCTGGTACACGTTGGCGAGCGTCTGCGCCTCGACGCCCTGGGTGGCGTCAACCACCAGCAACGCGCCCTCACACGCGGCGAGCGACCTCGACACCTCGTAGGCGAAGTCGACGTGTCCCGGCGTGTCGATGAGGTTCAACTCGTAGGTGATGCCGTCGGATGCGGTATAGGCAAGCCGGACCGCCTGCGCCTTGATGGTGATGCCACGCTCGCGCTCGAGGTCGAGCTGGTCGAGCACCTGGTCCTGCATGTCGCGCAGCGCCACAGTCCCTGTTGCCTCGAGCAACCGGTCGGCAAGCGTGGACTTGCCGTGATCGATGTGCGCGATGATGCTGAAGTTGCGGATCCGATCAAGACGCATGCGCTACGGAAGGGATTCCTAGGCTTGGAGCGCGCCGTCGCTGTCGTGCGCGGTGCGCAAAATCTCCGCAAGATCGGTCAGCCCGCGGCGGCTGCCCGAGAGTCCCGGCTTGACTCGATGCGCCAGCACCATCGGCGCGACGTGCTCCACGTCGTCGATCCCCACCCCCGAGCGATCCTCGTGCGCTGCAAGCGCCTGCGCCGCTTTGCGCATGACGATGTCGGCGCGATGTCCATCCACCTCCAGCTCGATGCTGAGCGCGGCGATGGCCACCAGGATGTTGCGGTCGACCACGACGTCGGAGAGCATCGACATCGCCCGCGCGATTCGGTCCGCCTCCGCCTGCTCGGCGGGTTCGAAACGCGTGGCGAACGCAGTGGGGTCCTCTTCGAATGCCTCGCGCCGCTCGACGATCTCAACCCGCTGACGAACNNATGGTGCCGACGAGGATGAAACGCGACGGATGCGACACCGAGACTCCCTCGCGTTCGACGGTGTTCTGACCCATCGCCGCGGCGTCGAGGAGCACGTCGACGATGTGGTCATCGAGCAGGTTCACCTCATCGACGTAGAGGATGTTGCGGTTCGCGTCGGCGAGCACGCCCGGCTCGAACTCCTTCTCCCCGCGCTTGATCGCGGCCTCGATGTCGATGGCGCCGACGACGCGGTCCTCGGACGCGTTGATGGGCAGCTCCACCACGCGCATCCGGCGTCGCGAGCGCGGCAGCGTTTCTCCACCAACCACACGCTCGGTGCACTCCGCGCATTGCAGATCCGCGTCATCGGGCGGGCATCCGTAGCGGCAGTCGGCCACGACATCAAGTCCCGGCAGGAGCTTCGTGAGCGAGCGCACCGCCGTGGATTTCGCGGTTCCCTTCTCACCGCGAATCAGCACACCGCCGATCGCGGGATTGATCGCGTTGAGAATGAGCGCCTGTTTCATGAGGTCCTGTCCCACGATCGCGGTGAACGGGAACACGCTTCTGCCTGTCTGCATCACGTTCATTGTGTCATGCGACCTCGAAGCGTCTTCTCGACGCCCTCGACGATGGCCCCCTGGGAGAGATCGTAGAGGCCGAGATACTCACCGCCGGCGCGGTCGGCGAGGTCGCGGCAGGCGTTGAATCCGTATCCCCCGAAGAGCGGGGGACGGCTGTGGCCGCCGACGCGGGGCATCGGTCGCGTCGTGTGATCACGTGCGGAATCGATGACCAGCATGTGCACGCCGTCGGCGCCGAGCTGCTCGGCGACGCGCTGCGCCTCGACGAGCGGTTCCTCGCCGAAGAGCGAGATGTTGCCTCGTCCATCGCTGATCAGCACCATCAATGGATACACGGTCGGGTCACGCAGGCGCTCCGTGCGCACGATCCGGAGTCCCGCGACGAGCCCGTGCGTCAGGGGTGTCGTTCCGCCCACTGTGAGCCGCTGCAGGCGCTGTTCCGCCAGGTCGACAGACGACGTCGGCTGCAGCACCACCCGCGCCGCACGACCCGAAAAGACGACAAGCGACACCTTGTCGCGACGGAGATATGCATCGCGGAGCAGTGACAGCACCGCCCCCTTGGTGGCCTGCATGCGCTGCTCGGCGTCCATCGAGGCGCTGGCATCGACGACGAAGACGATCAGCGTGCCGGTGCGGCGGCGGCGCACCTTCTGACGGAGATCCTGGCGCTCGAGGTGGAGTGCCGGCCCGACCCTGCCCGCGGGTTCCTCGGCGCGGCGGCGGACCTGGTGCGGCGCCGCGGCGCGCATGGTGGCGTCGAATGCGATGTCGGTCGTTTTCTCGGTCTGGGTTGCGCGGACGTAGCGCCCCCGCTTGTCGCTGCTCTGGGACGAGCTTCGCTTGCCGGTGGTGGCGCGGCTCCGGCGATCCCGGGGCAGGGCGATCTTGCGCACCGGGAAGATCTCGCCCTCGAAGAGCTGCTCGGCGCTCCGCCGGGTCACGGCCTGGGTGGCCTGTTCGCTCCCCTGGACCTGNNAGGTCTGCTCCGACACCACCGCAGCTTCCGCCTCCTGGGCGATCTCCTCGAAGCGCTCCCGGGCGCGCTCCGCCGCGGCTCCCGCCGCCTGAGACACCCCGTCCTGGCGGCTCCGCCGGCGGTGCGCGAGTGCGAGCTCGGCGGCGGTGGTGGCGTCGGCAGTGGTCACGACCAGGCGGTCCTCAGCGTCCGCGGCGATCCCTGCGGCTCGGGCGCGCACCAGCTTCTCGGCCTCGTCCCAGGCGCGGACGGTCCGTGCCGCGCCGCTCACCACGATGTCGGCTCGATGCCCGAGCGCGCCGGCATCGATGCACACCAGCGCGATGAACCAGCCGATGGTCGGCGGAATCACCACCCGTGGGAGCAGGCGCTTCGCCTCCTGGATCACGGCCTTGAGGTGATCCTCGCTGGCCAGGAACTCACTCTCGAGCGCGGCCCCGTCCAGGCTCCGGTGCGCGTCGCGCTCCATGATGCGCACCCGCTCGTCAAGGTCCCGGAGACCGGTGATGTCGACGCAGAGACCGAATCGGTCGAGCAACTGCGGACGAAGGTCCCCTTCCTCGGGATTCATGGTCCCGACCAGGATGAAGCGCGACGGGTGCGCGAACGAGATGCCTTCGCGCTCCACAGCGTTCCACCCCATCGCCGCGGCATCGAGGAGCACATCGACGATGTGGTCGTCGAGCAGATTGACCTCGTCGACGTAGAGGATGCCGCGGTTGGCGTCGGCGAGGAGCCCCGGCTCGAAGCGACGCTCGCCGAGCTTGATCGCCGCCTCGGTGTCGATGGTGCCCACCACTCGATCCTCGGACGCGTTGACCGGTAATTCGACCACCCGCGTGCGCCGGCGCTCGACGGCGTGGGCAACCCCGGCTTCGGCGCGGGCGCGGCAGTCGTCGCACCACGTTGCCGGGGTGTGTGGATCGCATCGATACCGGCAGCCGACGATCACGTCGATATCGGGAAGGAGCCGGGCGAGCGCACGGACCGCCGTGGACTTGGCGGTGCCACGCTGACCCCGGATGAGCACACCACCGATCCCCGGGTTGATGGCGTTGAGGACCAGCGCGGTCTTCATCGCCTCCTGACCCACGAGAGCGGTGAACGGCATGAGGGGACGTGAGTTCGGCATCGAACCCATTGTGCCAGCGGTGCCGAGCACCGAGCCTGCTACAAAGCCTCGATGCAGAGATCGCTTCGCGTCCTGCTCGAGGCGAGCTGTCTTGGAGACGGCCGTCGGGACGCCGGAATCGGGCGATACGCGAGCCAGTTGATCGAGGCGCTGCGAGACACGCCCGGTCTCGAGGTCACCCCCTCGGTCCCGGCATCGCCTGCGTGGAGCGAGGCTCGCCCGGCGCGATTCCTGCGGGCGCAGCCGCACGTGCTCTCCGAAGCCCTCGCAAGGCATCCGCACCTGGTCCACGGGCTCGGCGGCGAGCCGGTGATCGGCTTTCCGGCGTCTCGCCAGGTGGTGACGCTGCACGACGTCGAGATGTGGCGGGGCGCGCCGGCTCCAGGAGTGGCAGCCTCAGCGCGCCGCCTCTTCGCGGTGCTTCTGGCGCCGGCGATCCGCGCGTGCGCCGGGATCATCGCCGTGAGCGAGACCACCCGGGCCGAGGCGATCGCCACGCTCGATCTCGACCCGTCCCGGATCCATGTGGTTCCGCATGGCGTGGGAACTGTGTTCTCGGCGCGTCCCAAGCTTCGAGACGCGCGAACGGCGGAGGCCCTGGGACTCGATGAGCCCTTTGTCCTATGGGTGGGCAGCATGCGATCGCGTGACCCCCGCAAGGGGCTCGATACCCTCCTCGAGGCGATGGAAGGGCTCCCAGGAGGAGGGCCGCCTCTGGCGCTCGTGGGAGCCCTCGGGCCCGAAGCCGACCGTCTGGCCGCCGACGCCTGGCGGCGGCGCCTCCGCCTCGTCCTGAGCGGCCCGGTCGACGACGTCGAGCTCGCATCGCTGTACCGGCAGGCCGCGGTCGTTGTCCTGCCCTCGACGCACGAAGGTTTCGGTTTGACCGCGCTGGAGGCGATGGCGTGCGGGACACCGCTGGTCGCCACCGCCGTCGGGAACCTTCCTCACCTCACACAGGACGTCGCGATGCTGGTACCGCCCGGAGACCCCGCCACACTGTCCGGAGCCATCGACTTGGTGCTCACCGAACCGGTCAGCGCCGCCCGGATGCGCCACGCGGGCATCGATCGAGCCTCCGGCTACACGTGGGAGAGGACCGCGGCGATGACGGCGGCGGTGTACGAGCACGTCGCCCTGAGCAGCGGGTCCCACCGGCACTGACGTCGAGTCCGGGTCAGAGCTCCGCGGCGATTGCTCGCCGCTGTTCCTCGTCGAGCTCGACGGTCACGGCGAGATTCGGGTGCTCGGTCCCGGCGGCGATCGGCGATCCCCCGAGGACGGCAGCGCGCTGACCGGGCTCGAGGTTGAAGCGCAGGTAGTACGCCGGCGCGATCTCGCCGGGTGGTGACACCACCTCGGGAACACCTCGAACGCGGATTCCCGCGACCTCGATGAAGACGGCGCGCTCGACGCCCTCGAGCTGGGTCGCGGCCGCAGCGAGATCGGCCGGGTCGGCCACCTCGACGAAGAGCACTGCGGCGAGCTCACCCCGGCCGGGCACCACCGCGTTGAACGCGGCGATCTCGGTCGCCACCCGATCGGGATCGTCGATGCGTTCGGTCCGCAACGCCTCCTCGAGGGTCGAGCGGATCGTGTCCCGGTTCTCGAACACCAGGGCCAGGCGGTCGCCGAGGTGAACCCGCCGGAAGCGCTTCAGGTCGGCGACGCTGTGGCGCTCGTCGCCACGCGCGCGCTCGTAGGGTTCGCCGACGCGGACGTCGTCGCGGCCAATGCCGGCCGAACCTTCGGGCGTCACCTGGACCTCCATCAGGGTGAGGATGAGCGACGCCGACTCTGGCAGGTCGGCAATCCGGCGGGTGGAGCAATACCTGACCTGCGCGGTATGATTTTGGCAGCATGGCAACCGTTCCCTTCGACCGCAGCGTACTCAAGGTCAATCAGGCGATCCTGATGATCGTCATCCTCGCCGGCTACGTGGTCGGGCTCGTCTATCACCCGGTCGCGTGGGCGCTCCCCGTCCTCGCGGTGATGATGCTGGCCGCGGCGGCCTCCCCGTCGTTCAACGTCCCGCGCATGCTCTATCTTCGCTGGCTCAAGCCCGCAGGCATCGTGAGGCCGCGTGTCGTCCAGGAGGATCCGGCGCCTCACCGCTTTGCGCAGCTGGTCGGCGGGGTGTTCCTCGCCGCGGCAAGCGTGTTCGTGATCACGGGGTTGCTGCTCGTCGCGTGGGTGCTGGCCTGGATCGTGGCCGCGCTCGCCTTCCTCAACTTCGCGTTCAACATCTGCGTCGGCTGCATCATGTACGCCCAACTGGTGCGCGTCGGGCTGCTTCCGCTCTCGCGCGAACCAGCGCGATGATCCTCCTGCTCGCACCCCTGATCGCTATCGCGGCGATCGCGGGCGTGGCCTTGCTGCTCGGGGTCCAGCGAGGCGGGCAGCGCCGGCTCGTCGGGAGGGTCGTCGAGAACGCGGTACGCGCCGGCCAGCTGCCCTCCATCCTGTATTTCACCGGCGAGACCTGCACGATCTGCCATACGGCGCAGCGGCCGGCACTTCGCGCCCTCGCGGCCGGGATCGAATCCGGCATCCAGATCCGCGAGGTCGACATCGCCGTCGAGCCCGAGCTAGCCCGCCGCTATCGCGTGATGTCCCTGCCGAC
>PLDZ01000204.1:0-4047 GCA_003136295.1 Candidatus Dormiibacterota bacterium | reverse complement strand
CGCGAGCGCGCCCTGCCCGTCATCCCCGAGCACTTCGAGGCGGGCACCTTTCCCCGCGAGCTGATCCCGGGGGTCGCCGAGCTCGGTCTGCTGGGCATGCACCTGCACGGCTACGGCTGCGCCGGAACCTCGGCGACCGCGTACGGGGTCGCCTGCGAGGAGCTCGAGGCAGGCGACAGCGGGCTGCGCTCCTTCGTCTCCGTACAGGGCTCCCTTGCGATGTTCCCGATCTCTGCCTATGGCAGCGACGAGCAGAAGGCTCGCTGGCTCCCCGAGATGGCGGCAGGGCGCGCCATCGGCTGCTTCGGTCTCACCGAGCCCGACGCCGGTTCGGATCCTGCGTCGATGCATACCTCGGCGCGCCGGGACGGCGGCGACTGGGTGATCAACGGCACCAAGATGTGGATCACCAATGGCTCCATCGCCGACATCGCGGTTGTCTGGGCCACGACCGACTCCGGCGTTCGGGGGTTCCTCATCGAGCGCGGAACACGCGGTTTCACCACGTCGGACGTGCACAACAAGCTGTCGCTGCGCGCCTCGGTGACCTCGGAGCTGTCCTTCGACTCGGTGCGTGTACCGGACAGTGCCGTCCTCCCCGGGGTGACCGGGATGCGAGGCCCGCTCTCCTGCCTCAACGAAGCACGCTTCGGCATTGGCTGGGGGACCATGGGTGCAGCCCGCGCCTGCTTCGAGTCCGCACTCGAGTACAGCAAGACGCGCCGCGCGTTCGGCAAGCCGATCGGGGCGATGCAGCTGACCCAGCAGAAGCTCGCCGACATGGCGACGGCGATCGTGCAGGGACGCCTGCTCGCGCACCGGCTCGGCACGCTCAAGGACCAGGGTCGTCTGCATCCGGTCCAGGTGTCGATCACCAAGCGCGCCAACGTCCGCGCCGCCCTCGACATCGCGCGCAGCGCGCGCACCATCCTGGGTGCGAACGGCATCACCCTCGAATACCCGGTCTCGCGGCACATGGCCAACCTCGAGTCGGTGCTCACCTACGAGGGCACCGAGGAGGTGCACACGCTCATCATCGGCAAGGAGCTCACCGGCGAGAACGCGTTCGACTGAGCGCTACGCGGCCTCGTCCCAACTTTCGGTTTCTCGAAACGAGTGGTGGCCGCGCCGGGCGACGATCAGGTGATCGAGCACCGGGATGCCGAGCAGCGCGCCGGCACTCCGCAGCGCGGCGGTGACGACACGGTCCGCACGGCTCGGCGCCGGGTCGCCACTCGGATGGTTGTGGCCGATGATGACCGCAACCGCGTCGCTCCGCAATGCGGGCCCGAACACGTCGCGCGGTTGGAGCCGCGACGCGTTGATGGTGCCGACCGCCACCGTCTCGAGCTTGATCGGGCGGTGACGAGCGTCGAGGAGCAGCACCACGACCTGCTCGCGGCGCGCACGCCGCAGCCCGTCGAGCATGAGCAACGCGTCTCGCGGCGACCCGATGGCCGGACGGTCGTCGTCGGTCCACCGCTCCGCGAGCTCCCACATCGCGGCGAGGCGCTCAGCCCGTTCCCGCGGCACCCCGTGCTCACGTGTGAGCCCGGCCGCGTCGAGCGCTCGACGCTCCCACCACGGGATCCTCGCCACCCGATTGGCGACGGCGCTCAGGTCAGCCGCCGGGGATGCGCCTCCCAGCGCCCGGGCGAGCAGCTCCGCCTCTCCGGTTGTGGTGTCCATCTCGTTCTGCACGCTGCGAAGATACCACAAACCAGTGTAGTTGCCGGTGCATGATCAGGACCGGGTGAGCAGCATCCCCACGATGAAGATGGCCACGATCACGGCGCCGGCCACCGCCACAGGAATCCAGCCGCCGCCGGCCGCGAGCAGGGACGGTGAGGATGCCGGCGCGATTCGAGGGGTCAGGGGTGGCGCCTCGACGATGTCCGCCGGCGCTTCCACCACGATCAACTTCACGCGTCCGGGTGCATCCTCGGGCAGCTCCGCCGGGTCGAGCAGCGCCGGCGCCACCGCGACGCTGCGCCGGCGGCGCGGGGTACGGAGCTCAGACACCGCGCTCACCCTCGGCAATCAGCGCCGCAAGCACCTCGTCCGCGAATGAGCGGTACGCCGCGGCCGCCTCGGACGACGGCGCCATCACGGTCACCGGCTCGCCGGCGAGCGCTGATTCCTGCAGTCGCACGGTCACTTTGATGACCGTGTTGAAGACACGGAGGTTCGGGATCGCGCGCAATCCTTCGAGCAGGTCCCGCGAGAATCGCGTGCGCATCACCACGAATGTCGGCAGCAACCCGAGCACCCGAAGGTCCGGGTTCAACTCCTGACGCACGTGGTGCACGGAACGGAGCGTCTCCTTGAGCCCCTTGACTGCGTAGCCCGACATCTGCATGGGAATGACGATGTAGTCGGTGGCGGCCAGGACGCTGATGGTGTGGAACGCAAAGCTCGGCGGCGTGTCGAACAGGATGAAGTCATAGTCGCGACAATCGCGATCGAGCGCTCGACGAAGACGGGTCTCGGCATCGAGCGTCGTCGGCAATCCGGCTTCGACCGCGCTCAGGTCCGGGCTCGCAGGCAGCAGGTGCAAACCGGGCCATTTGGTGCGGACGATCAACTCGTCGACCGACTGGTCGGGTTCGAGAATCGCATCCGCCACGGTGTGCGTGAGCGAGTAGGGATTGAATCCGAGGCCGGACGTGAGGTTGGATTGCGGATCCATGTCGACGGCGAGCACGCGCCGTCCGCGTTCCGCGAACACGGCCGCCAGGGAGGCGCAGGTGGTTGTCTTTCCCACCCCGCCCTTTCCGGAGATGCAGGCGATCGAAACAGCCACCGCGACCGATTAGTCTAGAGCAGGCCGTCGCAACGGCACAGGAGAGTGGGCATGTCGCCGGCAGGAACGGTCAGCTTGGCACCGCCCGCATTGTCGGGCGCACCGCGGGTGCCGCCGCCATGTCGTCCTCCCACGCGCGGTTGAGACGCCGCTGCATGGTTGCCATGAGTATCAAGCCGCCCGCGATGGGGAGCAGCATCCAGAGGATGGCGCGCGCCGGGCGCAGCTGCACGTCGGTGGTGCGCCCCATCCGATCCTCAACGATGCGCACGCGCTCGAGAGTCATCACGATCGCAATGGCGCTGAACGCCAGGAGCAGCTCGAGATACGGAATCAGCAGGCCTCCGGCGAGCAACCCGTACGCCTGCAGCACCGAGAAGTGAGGGTCAAAGGGCAGCGTGACATTCGCGACCGCAAGCACGATCCTCACCGCTCCGGCAACGCTCACCAGCCAGCCGATCGCCCATGGGATGGCGACTGCCACGGTGGATCGTGCGGGAACGACGTGCATGCGGGTGTCGAAGTTGCCCACCTCTCGATTGATGCGGTGATGCCAGACGAGGCTGTAGACCCCGAGCGTGACGATCGAGAGCGCCACGATCGCGAGAGTCGAACGGTGCTTGCCGGCCGGTCCGAACGAGGTGATCTTGGGGACCGCCTTTTCCGGTGTGGTGATGGCCGCGACGATCGTGACCTCAGTCGGGTCGGCCTCGAGCGGCTCGCCGTACGGCGGTCCGGAACTGCTGTCGCTGACCGGCTCATCAGCGTCGGCGTCGAACACCAACCCACCCTTGGTCGGGTGGGGCGGCGGCGCCGAAGCAGGCCACGACCATGTCGGAGGCGCGAGTGTCGCGTCGCCGGAGGCGACGGCCTGCGGCTGGGCGGCGGTCAGGGTCGCTGTGGCGGGCGTGGTGCCCGGCCGCGATGCGGTCTCGGTCATCCCGTGTTCCTCATGTACGGCTCCACCTCGGGTGGTGCCGCGTGCTGCTAGTGGGACGTCGACGCTCCGGGTACTGGATTCGAACCAGTGGCCTTGCGGTTAACAGCCGCCTGCTCTACCGCTGAGCTAACCCGGATCATGACTCAAGTCTACCCGCCGTGACGCACCGTGCCTTCGCGTTCACGATTTGTCGCAGTCGCAGACCGCGCCGCTCCGTCTACTCGAGGTAGTCCTTGAGCTTCTTGGAACGCGATGGGTGGCGCAGCTTGCGCAGCGCTTTCGCCTCGATCTGGCGGATGCGTTC
>PLDZ01000128.1 GCA_003136295.1 Candidatus Dormiibacterota bacterium | reverse complement strand
CGCGCCCTGCTGGACGGCCCGCTGGGCTTCAACGAGCTCGGCCGCGCGGTCGGCGGGTGCAACCCGGCGACTCTCAAGGTCCGCCTCGACCGCCTCGAGGACCTCGGGCTCCTCAAGCGCACCGTCCATTCGCAGATGCCACCCCGGACGTCGTACGAGCTCGCCCCAGCGGGCGTCGACCTGCAACGGGTGATCGATGCCATCGATGGCTGGGGACGCGAACATCTCGGCGAGGTCCCTCCGGCTGAAGTCGAAGAGGAGTCCAGAGCAGCTGTCGGCTGACCTGTCGATGGGCGTCCGTCGATCGGCCGCGCTCGCGGGCGCGACGATGGTCGTTGCCGCGTGCGGATCGACCCCGGGGCCGACTGCCACTCGAAGCGCGACCTCTGTGGTCACGCCGACGCCGACCTCGCCGACCAGCACACCGACCGCTAACGCGTGCTCCACCCCGTCGAATGAGCCCGCGCCAAAGGGCACCATTGCGGCCAACTTCGCGACCGCCCTCGCATTCGCACCCGATGGGAGGCTCTTCTGGGCGGAGCGCTCAGGCACCATCCGGGTGTGGCAAGAGGGCGTGTCGCGGGTCTTCGCGAGCGTGAAGACGGTCACCTCCCAGCCGGACGGGAGCTACAGCGAGCGCGGCTTGCTCGGTTTGGCGATCAGTCCGACCTTCGCCACCGACCGCTTCGTCTACGCGTTCTACTCCGATGCGAGCTACCGGACCCAGCACGTCATCCGCTGGTACGACTGCGCCGGCACCGGCATGCATCCCGCGATCATCGCCACCTTTCCGGCGGGCAACGATTGCTGCCACAAGGGCGGCCGCATCGCCTTCGGGCCGGACGGCAAGCTCTACGTGACCCTGGGCGACGAGCACGATGCGCCGAGCGCGCAGAACGTCGGCGATGTCCGCGGCAAGGTGCTCCGGTACAACCCCGACGGAAGCGTCCCGACGGACAACCCGTTCGGACGCACAAACCCGGTGTGGGCATATGGGCTTCGCAATCCGTTCGGGATCGCGTTCTCATCCACCGGACAGCTTGCGATCACCATGAATGGTCCGTCCGGTGATGCGGGGAGTCCCGGTACGGGATACGACACGCTGTACCTGAACGTGACCCGCGGCGCCCACTACCAGTGGCCGGACTGCTATGGCTACAGCCACCCGCTGGCGGCATCGACGTGCGGCGGCGCTATCGCCCCCAACTGGAGCAGCGAAGCGAGCACGTACGTCCCGACTGGTGCGACCTTCGTCGACGCCAGCGGACCGGCCGGGTATGCCGGACACCTGGTGTTCTGCTCGGACGACAGGGGGATGGCGATCGTGACCGCGGGCACTCCGCATGCGACGGTTCGCCTCGGGCCGTCTGGCTGCCGTTTCGACGTCGTCGAGGGCCCCAACCATGCGCTCTACTATTCGGATCTCACCCACATCTATGAGCTAGCCTAGGTCTGACGCGGCGGAGCAGTCGGTCGGAAGACAAGAGGAGCAGCGCCGTGAACCACGAGCGGCGACGCACGGGCGGAGTGAGCGCGGTGACGTTGGCCGCGGTGACCGCGCTCGCGGTCGCGTGCGGTGGGAACACCGCAAACAAGCGCGACACGACCCCCCTTCCCGCGCCGCCCGTCATCGCCACAACGTCCGGATCACCGTCATCGACGCCGACCCCGACATCCACCCCGACCAGGCGGGCGTCGACACCGAACGCTCGGCCGGCAACCACGCCCCATCGCAAGAGCAGCGTTCCGTATGTCACGCCGCACGTCTTGCTCGTCATGCTCGAGAACAAGGGCTATGCGGCCACCCTGGGGTCCTGTGGGGCCGATCCATATCTCTGTTCGCTCGCCGCGGCGTACCTGAGCGCGACCGCATGGTTCGGCGTCGGTCACCCGAGCCTGCCCAATTACCTCGGCGCAACCAGTGGATCGACCCAGGGCTGCGCCAGCGATACATGCGCTACCGGCATCACCGCCCGGGATCTGGGCGCCGAGTTGAGCGCCGCACGCATCCCATGGGTGGCGTACATGGAATCGATGCCGTCAGCCTGTTACAGCGGCCCAGTGAACGGACCCTATGCACGAAAGCACAACCCGTTCGTCTACTACGTCGACAACGCGTACCCCTGTCATGACCTTCCCTACCCCGGCAGCTCGGGTCTGATCGCCACTCTCGACAGCCCGGCTCCGCCCGATTTCGTCTGGATCACGCCGAACCTCATCAACGACATGCACGACGGCTCTGTGCAGCAGGGCAACGCCTGGCTCGCGACCAATCTTGCCCCCGTATTCGCCTCACACTGGTTCACCGGCGGCGACGCGACGGTCATCATCACCATGGACGAGAACGACGCGTCTCCGTCGCCGGCGGGCGGGCAGGTTCCCATGGTCGTGATCTCGAATGCGGCCAGGGGCGTCGGCCATCGCGCGATCTACGGGAACCACTATGGAACGCTGCGCACCATCGAGCAGGAGTTCGGCCTGGCCCTGCTCGGCAACGCGCTGAATCCGAGCAACGGTGACCTCTACGGCTACTTCGGGTGAAATCCGCCTGAGCGCCGCCTCACCGACTCGGCTTGAAATTCGACGAACCGAGCCGGCGAGACTGCGCGCGTTCAGACGTACGTGAACTGGTGTCCCTTCGGTGAGGTTCCAGCCGGCGTGTGCACGAGAACGTTCACCGGCCCGGCCTTCCCCCCCGGGCTCGTGCAGGTGATCTCAGTGTCCGACACCACCGTGAACGCCGCCACCTTGCCCCCAAAGGTGACCTGCGTGGCACCCGTGAAGTTGCTCCCCATGATGGTCACCATCGTGCCGCCGGCTTTCGGACCGCTGCCCGGGTTGACGCTGGTTACCACTGGTGCGGATCCGGAGGAGTAGCTGAACTGGTCGGCCGTGGTAATGGCCGACGTGCCGCTCCCGGTCGTGACCCGCACATCGACGGTGCCACTCCCCGCGGGACTGGTTGCCGTGATCTTCGCGTCTGACACAAATGTGTAAGGCGCTGCGGTGGTGCCGAAGGCGACACCCGTGACCCCGGTGAAGTTGACTCCGTTGATCGTGACCGACGTGTTCCCGCCCGCCGGACCGCTGGTCGGGCTGATGCTGGTGACCACCGGCGTCGAACCCGAGGTGTAGGTGAAGTGGTCGGCACTGGTGATGGCGGACGTGCCGTTGCCGGTGGTGACGCGAACATCGACAGTCCCGCTCCCGGCCGGACTCGTGGCCGTGACCGTCGTGTCCGAGACGGGGCTGAAGATCGCCGGGCTGCCGCCAAAGCTCACAGCGGTGACACCCGTGAAGTTGCTCCCGGAGATGGTTACCGATGTCCCACCCGTGGTCGTCCCACCGCTCGGGCTCACCCCGGTGACGGCCGGCAGATTCCCGGAACTGGCCACGCCGAGTGCATACACATTGCCATCCACGCCGGCGATGAAGGCCATCCCGTCGGCGACGGCTGTGGATGAGTCGAGAGCGGCGGATGAGACCTTGACCGTCTTCAGCAGGAAACCGTCGCTGAGTCGGTAGGCGTATTCGTCACCCGACAAGTCGCCTCGGAGCACGACCTGGTCTCCCTGCGCGCCGGAGATCGATACCGAACCCAGGGTGCTGCCTGTGGACGCCACGCTCCGCCAGACTATGAGTCCGGTCGTGGCATTGAACGCGTAGACGTACTTCCAGTAGGCCACCACCAGGAGGTTGCCCGCCAGGGCGGCACACGACACGGAGTTGGTGCTGTGCGCGGTATCGCTCTCCAGGTCGAACGTCCAGAGCTGAGTCCCCGTAAGGAGGTTGAGCGCGTACTCCTGCTTGTCCTTCCCGTCGATGTACACGACGCCGTCAGCGAATCCGTTGTTGCCGGGCGCGCTGATCGTGGGACCGGCTCCGACATCGGCATCTGAGAAGTTCTTGAGCGTCTGGAAGCGCCACACCAGCGAACCATCGCGAGCGTCGAGCGCATACACCGCGTCGTCCGGCTGATTGGTGCCGAAAACGACGAGCGGGCGGCCGGTGCTGTCGGTGACGAGCGCAGGCGGCGACCAGGACCCGTTTTTCTTCCCGCCCGTTGTGCCAATGTCGTGCGACCACTTCAGGGTGCACTGGCCAGCTGTGTTGCCGACGCCGTTGATAGCCCACTCATGGCCGTGGTTGACCGATTCCGATTCCCCGGTATCCCCGAAGTACACGATCGGCCCCGTGGTGTCGTGCCCGACAACCGGAGCATCTTCGATTCGCCCCGGAACCGTCTCGGGAGCAAACACCGGTAGCGCGTAGGAGCATTGCAGAGCACCCGTCGTCGCGTCGAGGGCAGTCAAGACACCGTTATCACTGCCGACGTAGAGGCTGTTGGCATCGACGGCTGGCGTGACCACGGCACCTCCACCGATGTTCTGTGGGCTCGTCCAGACCACGGCTCCAGTGGTGTCATATGCGCGCACGATGCCGTTGAGGCTCACGACATACACAAGCGTCTTGGCGAGGGTGGCGTTATACACAACCGCTGGCGACGCGATGCCCGGGTCACTGCTCCCGCCGCCGACCGGGCCCGACCACTGGACGCCGAGCGAAGCGGCCGAGGCGGCTCCAATCGTGGTGTCCGGCGAAACCCCAGTGTGCTGCGCATCGTAGTGAAACGTGCTCCAGTCATCGCTGGTGGCTGCGGCGGCGCCGGATGTCCGCCATGCTCCCATGGCTATCGCCGCCATGGTTAGGCCTGCAAGCGCCAGCTTTCCCAGCATTTTCGAACCCCCAACTTCCTGAACGACGTGGCCCCGCCACAGTCACTGGTCGTCCCCCCGGACGTGATACCCATGATACACGTCGAACGAAAATCGTTCCAGCCAGGCCGGCTAGCGTCCAGTGGACGGCGCCCAGTCACCAAGCGGGAGCGAAGCGAGTACGGCGCTTGCCTCTGCGATCTCTGCCTTGGACAGCCGGTGACGATACAGTTCGGCCTGACGTCGCCGCAGGCTATCCGCACCCTCTCCCGCGAGCTGCTCGTCGGGGATCTTTCGCGGGTTCCGGTTGCGATCCACGAAGGTTGGCCGGTCGGATGCGTCAAGGTACGCTGCCGCTGCGGGGGTCCAGGTGAGCCCGAGATCCTTGGAGAGCGCCTCAAAGCGAGCGTGCGGATCCTGACAGAACTCGTCGTGCGAGATCACGATCCAGTCCGGGTGCTTTTCGGCCGTCGTCTTGAGAGCGAGTGTCAGTAGACCGATGGTCCACGCCACGTTTGCCACAGGCGACGCTCCCGGAGTGAGGACGGGGATGCCCAGGGGGCTGAGCCAGCGCTCTCGGACAACCGGATCGTCTGCCAGCGACGCGTCACCATCGATCCCCAGCGCCATCCAGCTCGACACGAGGTTGAGAGGATTGCGATGCTGGACCACGACTTGCGGCTGATACCGCTGTTCGATCCACTCGAGCGAGAGCGCGCAGTTTGCCGATTTGACGAGGATGTGCTCAGGAACTGACCGCGATCGGGACGCTCTCGAAACCCGCACGAGACCAGCGAGACCACGACGACGGATCGGCGCGGGAACCTTGCGGATCAGCCGGCCGACACGCCGACGCGCCGGCGATGGGCGCCACGGCCATCCCCCTGCGAAGGCGAGATCCCAAACCATTGAATACTGTGAGGACTCGTCGGCCGGCGCCAGAGCCGGGTACGCACCGAGTCGATCGCTGGAGAGCGTCCCTAAGATGTCAGTCGCCGGCTCGTCGGGCTCGTAAACGTTGTGGATCCCCTTGGTACGTCCAAGGACATTGGCCACCCACGTGGAACCGCAGCGATGCGTGCCAGCAAGAAGGATTCGCATCTCGACCGGCACCCTACGAGGCGGTGTCGAGTGGCTGACCCACCACGGGCGTCGAGACAAGCAGGTCGCTCAGTACGATATGGCGAACAGCAAGAACGTCTCTCGAGAGCAATTATCCCCTCCGTTTCTACAGCCGATATTACGATACATGAAGGACTGGCCATGAGGGTCACTCCGTTCGTGCCACGGCGAAGGTTTCCGCCTCGATGAGAATGTTCGTCGCCGGTGGAACCGGAGCGCTCGGCTCTCGCGTCGTCCGCCTGCTCGCCCAGGGTGGGCACCAGATCACCGCTACAGCACGAACCGACCACGGCGCACAGGTGATCCGGGCGATGGGTGCGACACCGGTCGACATCGACCTGTTCGACTTCAAAGCGCTCCGCTCCGCCGTCCGCGGATGCGACGTCGTGTTCCGGCTGACCACGAAGATTCCACCGCTCATGCGGATGCGCAACGCCGAGGCGTGGGCCGAGACCGGCCGCCTGCGAATCGAGGGCACGAGGCTGCTGAACGAGGCCTGCAGCGACGAGCAGGTCGGCGCCTGCATCCACGAATCGATCACGTTCGTGTACGAGGACGGAGGCGACAGCTGGCTGGACGAGGATTCGCCGGTGTCGCATGGGGGTGCCGAGCCGCTCCGCGATGCCCTCGAGGCCGAGGTCGAAGCCCAGAAGTTCACCCGTCGCGGCGGACGCGCGGTGGTGCTCCGCTTCGCCGCCTTCTACGCATCGGATTCGTCCCAGAGCCTCGAGATGGCCGATCGAGCACGCCGCCGGCGCCTGGCGCTGATCGGCCCGAGTCGCAACTGGTTCTCATCGATCCACGTCGACGATGCCGCACAGGCGACGGTCGCAGCGCTTCGCGCGCCGGCCGGCATCTACAACGTCAGCGACGACGACCCCGTGCAGCTCGCCACGTTCATGACGTCGATGGCGCGCGCCGCCGGTGGTCGCGGCCTTCCGAAGCTCCCATCGATCGCCGGCGGTCCGGCGCTCGGGGTCACCTGGCGCTACCTGCGACGATCGCAGCGCGTGAGTTCCGCGCGAATGCAGCGTTCAACCGGTTGGAAACCCACCGTGCACAACGCCCGCGAAGGATGGATCCGCATCGCCCGCGAGTGGCAGCGCGTCACTGAGTCGAAAGGTTGACCCTTCTACCCTCCGACTGGACGAACCCTAGGAGGCTGGCGATGGATCAGGACAACTTCACCGACGCTCTCCCGCCGGACGACCGGTCGCATCGACGCAGCTTCGGCGGTCTCGGTCGCGGGCCGGCCGCGCTGCTTGTCACCGCAGGGCTCCTGATCGGCGGCGGTATCGGCGGTTTCGTCGCCGCGAATGCAACGTCCTCGGTCTCGACCATGGCGTCGAACACGCTGGCAACCTCGCATGCCTGCCCCAACATGGGCCGATCGACAGCGAACTGACAGAGCGGTCGCGAGGGTGAATCCCCCCGCGTGACCGCCTCACCAAGCCTCCCTCCCAAGGCGGCTCGCCCCCCAGGGCGAGCCGTCGCTATATCCGGCGCGTCTACGATCCCCCGGTGTCCCCACGCGTGCTCCTCGCGGTCGTGTTCACCGCAGGAGCCTCCTCGCTCGCGACGGAGATCTGCGCGACCCGGTTGCTTGCTCCGTACTTCGGCCAGTCGACGGTGGTGTGGGCGAACGTCATCGGTCTCATCCTCATCTATCTTTCGGTCGGCTACTGGCTCGGCGGGCGCATCGCAGACAGGCATCCGACGCAGCGTGCCCTGGGCCTGATCCTCGTCATCGCCGCGCTGTGCACGGCGGTGCTGCCGTTCATCGCGCGGCCATTTCTCAACCTCGCGCTGCAGGGCTTCGCCGAGGTGAGCGTCGGCACCGTGGTCGGGTCGTTCNNGCGCTCACCGACATTGACACAGCCGGGCGCACCAGTGGCCGCCTCTCGTCGCTCGCGACTGTTGGTGCCATCATTGGCACATTCGGGTCAGCCCTCGTGCTCATCCCCGGTGTGGGCACGCAGCGAACGCTGCTCAGCGCAGCGCTCCTCGTGGCGCTCGTGTCCGTCCCGCTCCTGGTGCGTCCGGCGCTGATCGCGAGTGCGCTGATCATCGTCCTGCTCGTCCTTCCGCCGGGCCTGGTGAAGGAGACCCAGGGCACACTCGCCGAGCGCAACACGACGTACCAGTACATCCAGGTTGTCCGCGAACCGGGCGGCCGGATCGTTATGCGCTTCGACGACGGCATCGCCGATCAATCGGTGTACCGAGCCGATACGGCGTTGACCGGGGGCGAATGGGATATGCCGCTGGTGGTCCCGCCGCTGCTTGCCCGGAGGTTGCATCGCGTCCTCGTGATCGGCAATGCGGGCGGGACGACGGCACGGGCGCTCGCCTCCGAGTATCCCGGCATCGATGTCGACGGCGTGGAGCTCGATCCGGTCGTCACCGAGCTTGCCCGCCAGTACATGGGCCTCGACGCGATCCCCAACCTCCACGTGATAACGGCAGACGGACGCGAATACCTCGAGACCACCGCCCAGCACTACGACCTCATCGTCGTCGACGCATACCGCACCGAGTACATACCCTTCTATCTGGCCACGCGGGAGTTCTTCTCCCTGCTGCACGCACATCTCAATGCCGGTGGTGGGGTCGCCCTCAACGTCGAGCGAGTCCCCGGCAACGACCAGCTGGTCCAGGCAATCGCCGGGACGGTGGCCTCCGAGTTCCCTCAGGTGTGGGTGTGGCCGGCTCTGCGTTTCAATGAATTGGTGGTCGGGTTGTCCGATGCGATTCCCAAGTTGTCACTGGCTCAGCGCCTTGCGGCACTCCCCGACGAGGTCCAGATCCTCAAACCGCTCGTGCTCGCCTCTGCGTACGTCGCGCAACCATCGCTCGACCCCCTCACCGACGACCGAGCGCCTGTTGAATGGTTGACGGATCGCGCGATCCTTGCGTACATCGCAGCGGGAGGAAGGCTGGATGAACGGCTCCTCCCGACGGCGCCGTAGGCCCCGCAGCGGCGTCAAATGCAACGCAAACATGCCATGAGACCCCCTGAATGTCGCACTCGGGTAACCGGCAATTCAGATGCTTGCAACCGCGTGACTGGTTTGATAGTCTTACGACGTTCGATAGTTTTGCGACGATCGAACGGGGGAGACGGCCTTGAGGGATGGGGGATCGCAGCGCTCCTGGGTTCAGCGTGAGCCCGGGAGCGCTCTGCGAATTCGCGCAGTGCGACCACGTCATCGACGCTGATACTCGACACGCGCGGGAAACGCAAATCCACCCCTCCTCGTACTAAGGTGCCGGTCTCAAGGTCGGCGACATCGACTGATTCGCCCAGTCCATCATCGAGTGAAAGAGGCAGAGAGCATGCGAGGGAACCGAACGCTGGCCATAGCGCTGGTGGTCATTGCCGTGATCGTCGCGGTAGCGGCCGTCATCTTGTTCACCGTGAAGACCAACTTCCTCGCCTCGGGGCACCCGATCCGTCATACGGAACGAGCGCTCGTGCTCGCGGTGGTGGCGGTGCTCTGCTTGGTGGGGGCTTTCCTGGTTCGACCCCAACGAATCGGACGGTGACCGAGCCTCAACCCGAGTCGCACAACCCCAGCGCGGCTTGCTACTCTCCCGCCCACGCGTGATCGACTGACACACTGCCTCGATTTCCGAGGGGCGCAGTCTGAGATGCGGGGGGTTCCGGATGCTTTGGAAGGCTGCCCGAGTCGCGGTTGTGCTCAGTGCGTGCGCCCTCATCACATCCGCGGTCGCGAATGAGCCGCTCCCGACAACGGGCCCGCCAATCACCGCCGGCCTCCACCCCGCTTCGGGGTCCGCTCAGCCGGGTCAGACCCCGTCGCCGAGCTCGAGCGCTTCCCCGAGTCCTGGGAGCACGCCCGGCCCCCGCCCAACCTCGATTCTCGGGGCCGTCAGCACGTCGACGCCGGCCGGCGTCGCGTCTCCACCTCCGCGCGTAGCTCCCCTTCCGCTTCCGATCACCAATGTGACTGACTACGGTGCGGTGGGCAACGGGCACGCGGACAGCACCGCTGCCATAGCCAAGGCCACGTCCATCGC
>PLDZ01000017.1 GCA_003136295.1 Candidatus Dormiibacterota bacterium | reverse complement strand
CGCGATCAGCACACTCGACCCCAGCGTGCTCACACTCGAGATCACCGAGACCGCACTGATGCGCAACATCGACGCCAGTGCCCGGCGACTCACGGAGATCAAGGCGCTCGGTGTCAATCTCGCGATCGACGACTTCGGCACCGGCTACGCAGTGCTGAGCCGGCTGCAGGGATTCCCCGTCGATACCCTCAAGATCGACCTGTCATTCGTCCGCTCGATCGTCTCGGAGCATGTCAGCGCACCGATCGTCGACGCGATGATCGCGATGGGGCTCAGCCTCGGCCTGAAGATCGTGGCCGAGGGGGTTGAGACCGAGGTGCAGCGCGCGTACCTGGTGAAGCGCCATTGCACCGAGCTTCAAGGCTATCTGATCAGCCGTCCGATCACGGCGGACGAAGTGGTGGCACGGTTCCGGCCGCCGGCGCTCGTCAGGGTCGCATAGCGGCTCAGGCCCCCGAAGCCTCCAGCGACCGGCGGAAACGGCGCTTCTTCGCAGCGTACATCGCTGCGTCCGCCCGTCCTGTGACCGTGGCGAGGGACTCGCCCTCACGCGCGGTGGCGGCGCCGAAGGAGAGCTGCAGCGCCGACACCTCGGTCGCCTGGATACGGCGGAGGGCGGCGCGGACGCGGGAGAGGTAGCGCCCAGCGCCGTGCTCGTCAGTTTCGGGCATGAGTATCAGAAACTCGTCACCCCCGACCCTGGCGATGCGATCCGACCCTCGAGCGTGCCTGCGAAGGAGGTTGGCGGCGGCTCGGATCAAACGGTCGCCGGCTTCGTGCCCGTAGCGGTCGTTCACGGACTTGAGATTGTCGAGGTCCGCGCTCACGATCGTGACCGACCGCGCGTATCGACCGCGCCGGGCTTCTTCCGCGACGACATGCTCGTCCCACGCTGCGCGGTTCTCCAGCCCGGTGAGAGGATCGATGCGCGCCTGACGCGCGAAACGGTCGCGGTCCGCAGAGAGCTCTTCGCGCGAGATCGCCTGCACGAGGAGCGATTCGGCTACCTCCGCGAGCGCGTATCCGATGCGCTGGCACAGGTTGGTGAAGCCGCGGGCGCGCGTGGCCGCATGCGCGACCACGAGTACCCCAAAAGGCTTTGGATGGCCGATCGGAACCGCGAAGCGTGCGACCAGTCCCTGATCGCGCCCGAGGGCATCGCCGGCCGCTGCTTCCAGCTCCAGTTCCACGAACGCTCCCTGCTCCGCGCGTTCGAACAAGGTGATGAGCGTGCTTCTGATCGCCGCGGAATCGAGCTGCTGTGACCAGTTCCGGGTCACCACCTCGGCAACCAGGCTGCCGTTGGAGTGCAGCAGCACCGCACCCACCTCGCACGCGAGCGGCTCAGCAGCCTTGCCGGCGATGTGGCGCGCAGTCTCGACCACGAGCTCGGGTCGATACTCGATGAGGTCGCGGATGGCATGCACGACTTCGAGCTCATCGGCGAGCAGCTTCGCCGGGGACACCTTCTGGACCTCTGCGACGAGGTGCGCCGCAGCGGGGACCAGGGTGGCATCGGGGTCGGGCGAGGGGTCGTCACCGCCGAAAACGACGAGGTGCTCACCGCCCACCGGAACCAGGACGGCGTGCTTCGCCCAGTACGGGCCGATGACTCGGAGAGGCTCGCCTGCCCCGTCAACTCTCGCCGGGCGGCTGGAGCCGTGGACCCGCGTCGCGAGCGGCTCCTCCTCGAGCGCCAGATCAACGATGCCGGTCCATACGGCACCGCGTCCGCTCCCACCGACGAGACTGAGCCCGGCCGGCGAGATGTGAAAGATCAGCGTGTCTTTGGACATGCGCGCTGATAGATCGGGTTCTGCAGGCATCGTCTCTCCGGCTTCCCTGACGCGAGGGACGTCTCGCGCGGCGGAGTTTCACATATTCGTGGCACCCCTGAGGGCAACCACAGCCAGTCAATCGGAAGGCAAAAAGGAAGGATCCACCGGCCGCGGGGCTGGTGGATCCTTTCGTGCCGCATCGGGACCGAAGTCGCTGCGTAGTTCTTACGCGGTGAGCCGAACCGGCTTCGCCTGCGCTGTTGCGCGGGTCGTCCGTCCCGCCTTGGCCGACTGGCGCCAGCTACCGATCTCGAAGAAGAAGGCGCCGACAACCACGATCGCTGCGATGAGGAGGCCGATCGCGGCGTAGCCGGCGAACAACCCGATCTCAGACCAGCCATAGGCATTCAGCAACATGCTGCGCAATGTCGTGCCCTTGAAGATGGTCGCCACTTCGCCGGCGAGCTTGGTGTTGGTGGGATCGGCCTGAGCTGCCGTGCTGAGCTGCGAGTACGTCTGGCCGTTGCCGATCTCGCCGAGATGGACATAGATGAAGTTGTTGGCATAGACCTGAGCCTGCGCACCGGTGAGCAGCTCCTGACCCGCGTACTGGCTCACGGCGGCTGCGTCAACCTTGGGCAGCGACGTGATCGCCTTTGAACCGGCAGCCGGGAAGTAGATCTGCTGCGCGGCGAGCTGATCGTGCACGGTCGACGTCGCGAAGTTGCTCGCCCAGAAAGCGAACCCGCTCACGAAGGCGAGGATGCCGATCAGTCCGACCTGGAGTACGAAGATCCGCCAACGAAGTCCGTTTGTCATGGCCATGTCCCTTTTGTTGTTGTTTTCGAGTCCACCTGACCCGGTATGCACATGCTCGACC
>PLDZ01000176.1 GCA_003136295.1 Candidatus Dormiibacterota bacterium | reverse complement strand
TCCTCGAAGAACGGTGCGCCGACCGCGACGATCAGCGCCAGGACGACCGCGGTCAGCGTGCTGCTCGTCAGCCCGTTGGTGAGCGAGCTGCCCCGGACGGTCTTGGTCGGCAGCAACGGGATGAACGGCGCGACGAGCTCGACCGTGGCGATGCGACCGATGAAGGCCGCGAGGACCCCGACGCCGACGTCCTGGCGGCGGATCCCGGCGAGCCCGAGCTGGCGTAACGACCCGTTGCCATAGCGACGCGCCGCGAGCACGCAGGCGCCGAACAGTCCGGCCCAGAGGCCGAACTGGGACAGCAACAACACCACGACGGACTGACTGGAGAGACCGGCGACGAGCAGCGCGATGGCGATGCCGGCGCCGAGCACTTCGGCGGTGCCGACGGTCAGGCTCCGGCCGCGGTGCACGACCTTGGCGCGTGCTTCGATCGTGCTGCCGTCCCCGGCGACGGGGCGAAGGAAGTTCACCTTGATGTCCACCGAGGCCATCCCCTCACCCTTGGCGAGAGTGGTCTGGGACGCGAGGGCCAGCGCGAGATCTGCGAGCAGCACGATGAAGCCGCCCTGCGGCCAGCCGAACGGCGTTGCGAGCCAGCCGCTCAGCGGCATCCCGCACGTCGCAGCCCCGAGCGTGGCCTCGGTCGGGGTGATGCCGAGCAGGTGGTGCATCGGAGGGAGCGGCAGGTCGCCGCGAATCTGCGCATGGATGATCTCGACCCCGCTGCGCGCGAGGAATTCGCGCTCGTCGATGCGTTCGCCTGCCACCGGTCTGAGGTACGGGTCGGGGCCATTGTCGAGGCCCGTTGGCCGGTTTGGACGCGCTGGCGGCGCCGCGGTCCCGCCCCGCGAAGGAGCACCGGCCGCCTCGCGAAAGATGCGCATCCGCGATGTCGCGTATGCAACCAGCCTGCCGTCTCCGTCGACGACCTCGCCCACCGAGAGCCCCAACGTCCGACCCGTGTGCAGTTCGCGTGCGCGCGCCGTGAGGACCGTCCCGATCTGTGCCGGACGCACGTACGTCAGAGACATCTCCGCAGTTGTGTACTGGGTGTGCGCCGGGAGCAGCGACTGGAGCGCGCACCCGAGGGCTGCATCCGCCGCGAGCGCGACCACACCCCCGGGGACGGCGCCGTGCGACCACTCGAACCAGCGCGACACCGGCAAGCTGAAGGTGGCTGTACCCTCGTCGGCGCCCTCGAACGCGAGCCCGGTCAGCCGGCCCATCGGCGGTTGCGTGCGAATCGTGCGCAGCGCTTCGAGACCACTGAGCTCGCGCGCCGATGCATCGAGGATTTCTCCGCGCACCGGAATGTCCCGCCACAGGGCCGGCTCACGAACGAGCATCGTCCGAGCTTAGCGACGCCGTGGCGGCGACACGCTCATCGCGGCGGTGGCGCGGGTACCCAGGCGATTCCGGTGCACGTCGACGTCGCCACGTTCGTGCCGGCGACGGGTGCCGCGTAGCCGGTACCGCGCACCGTGATCGTCTCGGGAAATCCCGGAAATGGGATCGGGAGTTGCACCACGCGCGAGATCTTCGCGTACACGTGGCATCCGTCACTGGCGCACCACGTGCCGTCCGGCACCTGCGGGTCGTCTGCCGACTTCAGCACGAGCGGGTTGGCGGCGTCGACCGGCACCTCCGCCGACTGGTCGGCGGCCTCGATGCACGCACGCTGGAACGCGTAGAGCGCGCCGCTGCGATCCTGCTCACTGACGTCGACGATCGACACCGCGCACACGCCTGGTGCTCCGTGGGGGCATGCACCGGTCGCGTTGTAGAGATACCTGGGGTCGACCGCATCCGCACCGGATTGCGCGCCAAGCTGCGCCGCGGTTTGCACGCGGCCCGACCACACGTAAAGGGCGGCCGCATCCGCGACCAGGCACGTGAGACTGAACAGGAACAGCGTGAAAGCGAGCGCGAAGACGACCAGGGTCTGCCCGCGCTGCCTGCCCCGCGCCTCCCGAGAGCGCCGCAACGTCACTGACGGAATGGAGGCGGGAGCGCCTCGGCCTGCGCGTGCAGCGTCGGAGTCCAGAACACACCCCAGGCCAGCGGCGTGTCCGCGAAGTCCAGAGAAGCTGAGGCGCTGCAGGTCACGACGTTGAGACCGGCGGGCGGGTTCAGCGCCCGGTCCACGTACCCGGGAATCACAGTGCCACCGGGTTTGATCGAGCCGATGTCGCACGACACCTCCGCGTTCGACGGCGATCCCGCATATGCCACCGGTTGCATCGGCGGAATGGCGGCGTTCCCGCTGTCGCCGCCGGACGTGCACAGGGTCGCGCGCAGCCAGTGGAGCAGGCCGGTGTAGGTCGTCATGGTTCCGTAGAAGGTCTCGGCCGCGTACCGGCAACCGGTGGGCAGGCCGGCCGTCGCGAGTGACATTCCGGGTGCGCCGCAGCAACGCGTGCCCGACGGATCGATCGCATTCTCGGGAGCCTGGAACCGCGACTGTGCCGCGAGTGCGGTGGCCGAATTGAGCTGCTCCTGCACCGTGACCTGCACCATCACCGCGATGAAATTGCAGACCAGAAACAGCAGGATGGGAATGACCAGCGCGGTCTCGAGGACGGCCTGAGCGTCGTCGCCGCGCCGCCTGCGGCGCCTCACGGAGCGAAACGGAGCGTGTGAGTCGTTGCCGAGATGTTTGCCGGAAGCTCGAATCCGCTCGCTCCGGGACCGAAGCCGGGCGGCACGAATGACGCGACGAAACCGACGACGCGCACCGTGATCATCGGCGAGTCCTCGCAGCCGGGTGGGTAGGGCGCAACCTGTCCAGGCGGCGGGGTTGCGCATGCGGGCGGGTCGGCCTCGCTGACGCACACCACGACCACTCGTGGACCGTCCACGTCCTGCACCTCTGCCGGGGTGGTCGGGCATCGCTGCGTGGCATCCGGTGCGCAATCGCCGCTCGCATTGGTCGTGCACCAGCTTTTGATGGTTGTGCCGAACAGTGCGCTGCGGAGCCGGCCCGAAATGGACGTCAGGACCGCATGGGCATCGGGTGCGGTCTCCGAGGTCGGGCTCGAACCCGCCGACGACGCGACCATCGCGGCCTGCTCGACGGCTGACACCTCGGCCGATGTCTGGACGGCCCAGAGACCCGCATCGAGAGCGCCGAGCAGGCAGAACAGGAAGAGCGGGAGCACCACCGCGAACTCGACGAGAGCCTGACCACGTCGGGATCGGCGCATGCGTCGAGGACGCACTACTCCCTCGAATTCCCCTCCCATCGCCTGGACATCGTACCCGGGTGGATGGTCGCTACGGGGAGAGCACCACGAACGTCAGGTCAACCGGGACCAGTGCGGTCACGTTCACGGGGTTGGCGGGCTGATTCGAGCTGGGGTTGATGAGCGTGGTCCAGTTGCCGTTGGAGAGCACCTCGAGCACGTACGGTCCCCCGATCGGCACGCTGCTGAAGCTGAAATCCCCTGCATTGTCGGCAGTGGCGTAGTAGAACGGCGCGCTCGTCTGGTACATCCCGCCGGGCTCGGCTTTGTAGTTGGAGCTGAGCCGAACTCGCGCGGAGATGGGGACGCCGCTGTGCATGACCAGCGTGCCCGAAACGACCTGGGGCGCCGCGAGCATCGCCGCCGCCTCCGCTGCCTCGGCGGTGCTCGGGAAGGTGGTCACCAGCTGCCGAAGCGTTTGGACGGCCTCGTGGTAGGAATCCTGCGCGAGCTCCTGCTGCCCGGCGGCGAGCAGCGCCGCCGGGAGCAGGTTGATGGCGGTCCTGGTTGCCTGGGCCGAGGCCTCCGTCAGCACGATCTGCAGGATCGCCACTGCGTCCGCAGCGCGCCCGGCGGTCACCAGCTGTCCCGCCTCCCCGGCCTGGTCAACCGGAAGCTGTCGCGCGGCCTGCGCGCCCGCGGGCGTCGCCGGGGCGATCGTCGCGATCTCGGTGAGCCTCTGGATCGCGTTCGGGTACTGCGCGCGGCCGGCGTCGGCGCTCGCGGTCGTGAGGAGCAGCGCAGCCAGCGCGTCGAGCGCCCGCATGTGCAGCGACGGGGCGGTCACCGACCGGTAGAGGGAGACGGCCACATCCACGCTGCCTTTTTTGCCCAGCGCCGCGGCCCAGGCCATCCGCGTCTCCTGGGCGGCCGTTCGAGCGGCGCCGGCCGCGCCAGGATTCAGTGCGTCGAGTGGGCCGCCTCGCCCCGCGATCGCCTCATCGATGGCGATCGCCTTGGCGTACTGGCCGTCCGCCGCCAGGCTGGACGCGGTGGACGACGACGACGACGTGCTTGTGGTAGCTCCAAGCGTGACCCCGGTCGCAGCCGCAAGGATGACGCAGATGGCGAGGAGCACGACCGGCCAGCGACGAGCTGGGTATTCCACCGGCTCCGGCCAGGCGGGAGGCGCCGCCGGCAGCGGCGGCCACGCAGCAGACGTGGTCAGGGGCGGGGGCTCCGGGTGCGGATCCACGTCCGCATAACGTACGTGCGCGGGCTATCGGTTCGCGGATCCCCCCTCGATGCCGCGGGTCACGAGGCACGGCTCCATGGTCGAGTAGGCTGCTCGCCGAATGATCACTGTCGACGGCGGCGCACTGAGCATCGATGCGGTGGTGCGCGCGGCCCGGGAGCGCGAGGCCGTGGTCCTCGATCCTGGGGTGCGGACGCGGATGCTCCCGGCGCGCGAGGTCGTCGATCGTCTCGACCGCGAAGGTGAGGTCGTCTACGGCGTCACCACCGGATTCGGCGCCCTGGCGGACCGCGCCGTCGACCCGGCGGATCGCGCCCTGCTCCAGCGGTCGGTCGTGCTCAGCCATGCCGCGGGTTCGGGTCCTCGCCTCGACGACGAGGTGGTCCGCGGGATGATCCTGCTGCGTGCGCGCACGCTTGCCGCGGGGCTCTCCGGTGTGCGGGTCGAGCTGGTCGAAGCTCTCCTGGGAATGCTGGAGGCGGGCATCATTCCCTGGGTTCCCGAGCACGGCTCTCTCGGGGCGTCCGGAGACCTGGCACCGCTCGCCGCGGTCGCGACCGTGCTCCTCGGGCAGGGATGGACCGCCGGTTCGAGCGGCGGTCGCATCGACGGCGCCGACGCGCTGCGCGCCCACGGGCTGACCCCCATCGAGGTCGAGCCCAAGGAAGGGCTCGCGCTCATCAACGGGACCGACGCGATGACGAGCCTGCTCGCGCTGGCCGTGCACGACATCGAGGACCTGCTCCGCCTCGCCGACATCGCGTGCGCGCTGGCCGTCGAGGCGTTGCTGGGGACGACGGTCGCGTACGACGAGCGAGTGGTGGCGCTGCGTCCTGCGCAGGGGCAGGCCGACTCCGCCGCGAACCTGCGGGCGCTGCTCCAGGGAAGTCCGATCGTCGCGTCGCACCGCCCCTCGCGCCATGCCGTCCAGGATGCGTACTCACTTCGCTGCGCGCCCCAGGTGCACGGCGCCGCGCGCGACGTCGTTGCCTTCTGCCGTCAAACCGTCGAGCATGAATTAGCCAGTATTGTCGATAACCCGGTGGTTATCGGCGCCGAGGTGGTGAGCGCCGGCAACTTCCACGGACAGGCGCTCGCCTACGCAGCCGACATGCTCGCTTCGATCTGCGCCGATGTGGCCGCGATCAGCGAACGTCGCGTCGACAGGCTGCTCGACCCGGCGCGCTCGCGAGGCCTCCCCGCGTTCCTCAGCCCCGAGCCGGGGCTCAACAGCGGTCTGATGATCACCCAGTACACGGCCGCGGCCATGGTCGCGTCGCTCCGTCATGCGGCCACACCCTTCGCGGTGCAGAGCGCCGCCACCAGCGCCGGGCAGGAGGACCATGTCTCGATGGGGTACGAGGCGGCGCTGCGCACCCGCCGTTCGGTGCGGCTGCTCCGGGCGGTGCTCGCCATCGAGGTGCTGGCCGCGTCTCAGGCGATCGAGATGCGACATCCTCTCCGCCCCGCAGCGGCGACCGGCGCCGTCATCGCCGCGCTGCGCAGGCGCACTCCGTCACTTGCAGCCGACCGCATCCTGAGCGGTGATCTCGAAGCCGCTGAGGCGTGGGCAGGTGACGGCGAATGGCGGATCGCGCTGGCCAACGCCGGGGTGACCCTGCGATGACCGCCGGGGCCCGGCCGGTTCGCGCGCCGCATGGCAACGCGCTGAGCTGCGGCAGCTGGCAGACCGAGGCGCCGCTGCGCTGCCTCATGAACAACCTCGACCCGGCCGTCGCCGAGGACCCCGACTCGCTGGTGGTGTACGGCGGCACCGGCCGCGCGGCGCGATCCTGGGAGTGCTTCGACGCCATCGTCGCCACCCTTCGCTCGCTGCGAGACGACGAGACGCTCCTGGTGCAGTCGGGCAAGCCGGTTGGCGTCGCCCGAACCCACGAGCTCGCGCCCCGAGTGCTGATCGCGAACTCACTCCTGGTGCCGCGCTGGGCCACGTGGGAGGACTTCTGGCGACTGGAGAGCATGGGGCTGACCATGTACGGGCAGATGACCGCGGGATCGTGGATCTACATCGGCACCCAGGGCATCCTGCAGGGGACGTTCGAGACCTTCGAGGCGGTGGCGCGGAAGCGGTTCGGCGGGAGTCTGCGCGGCCGCCTGGTGGTGACCTCCGGTCTCGGCGGCATGGGCGGCGCCCAGCCCCTCGCCGTGACGATGAGTGGCGGGGTCGCGCTCTGCATCGACGTCGACCCTGCCCGCATTCGGCGGCGCGTCGACACCGGCTACGTCGACGAGGTTGCGGAGACGCTTGACGCCGCGGTCACGCGATGCGATGTCGCGCGCGAGGAGGGACGTGCGCTCTCGGTAGCGGTCTGCGCGAATGCGGCTGAGGCCCTGCCGGCATTGCTCGACTCCTCGCTGGCGATCGACGTCGTCACCGACCAGACCAGTGCTCACGACCCGCTCAACGGCTACATCCCCGCCGGGCTCAGCCTGGAGGAGGCGGCGACACTGCGCGCGAGCGACCCCGAGGCGTATATGCGCCGCTCTCGCGAATCGATGGCGCGTCACTGCGAAGCCATGGTCGAGTACCAGCGTCGCGGCGCGGAGGTGTTCGATTACGGCAACTCACTTCGCGACCAGGCGCGAATCGGTGGCTTTGCCGACGCGTTCGCCTACCCGGGATTCGTGCCCGCATACATTCGCGACCAGTTCTGCGAGGGTCGTGGACCGTTTCGGTGGGTCGCGTTGAGCGGAGACCCCGAGGACATCGCGCGCACCGACGCGGCGATGCTCGAGCTCTTCCCGGATCACGACGGGCTGCACCGCTGGCTCAGCCTCGCGAAGGAGCGGGTGCAGTTTCAAGGCCTTCCCGCGCGGATCTGCTGGCTCGGCGCCGGCGAGCGCCACCGTGCCGGCCTCCGATTCAACGACATGGTGCGGAGCGGCGAGCTGTCGGCGCCAGTGGTCATCGGGCGGGATCATCTCGACAGCGGGTCGGTCGCATCGCCACTGCGCGAGACCGAGGCGATGCGCGACGGCAGCGACGCGATCGCGGACTGGCCGGTGCTCAACGCGCTGCTCAACACCGCAAGCGGCGCGACGTGGGTCGCCGTGCATCACGGCGGCGGTGTCGGCATGGGGCTGTCGATTCACGCCGGCGCCCAGGTGTGCGCCGACGGCAGCGAGCTCTCCGCGCGACGCTGCGAGCTCGTGCTCACCAACGACCCGTCCACCGGCGTCATGCGCCATGCGGACGCGGGCTATCCGCAAGCCCGCGACGCGGCTCGCGCACGCGGGGTGCGCGTCCCGATGCTCGACGCGGACGCCGCCGCCGGCGCATGAACGCTCGCGAGTGGCTCGCCGAGGACGCAACCACACCCGATCTTGTGCTCCTCGGCGCGCCGATATCGAAGGCTTCGATCACGCCGGTGCAATCCTGGTCGACGCCCCCGGCATTCCGCGAGGCGCTGCAACGCTTCCCCACCTGGGACGCCGAGCGGTACGTCGACGTCGCGACGTTGCGCGTGCGCGACCTCGGCGATGTACAGGGCGACCATGACGACACCGCCGCGCGCGCAGCCCACGACCGAATCCACGCCGCGGCGGCGAATGCTGCTCGCACCGCGGAACACGTTGTGGTCGTGGGTGGCGATAACTCATTGACTCGCCCTGTGGTGCAGGGCCTGATGAGCGCCGTGCCCGGAGCCTGGGGATTGCTGACGCTCGATGCGCACCATGACTGCCGGCCGGCGACCGGTGGGTCGCGGAACGGCACGCCGGTGCGCGAACTCATCGAGGCAGGGCTGCCGGGCGAGCGGGTGGCTCAGATCGGGATCCACCCTCTCGGCAACGCACGCGAGCACGCGGAGTGGGCGCGCGCGCAGGGAATTCACATCGTCCCGCTGCACTCGGTTCGGCGAGACGGCATGGACGCGGTCATCGCGACCGCGCTGTCGCTGCTGGTCGCGCGCGGGGCAGAGCGTGTGTACGTGGACTTCGACATCGACGTCATCGATCGCGCGTTCGCACCGGCATGTCCGGCGAGTCTTCCCGGTGGGATGCATCCGGACGATCTTTTCCGCGCGGCGCATCTGCTCGGCGCCGACTCGCACGTCGTCGCAGCTGACCTGTGCGAGGTGGATGCGAGTGCCGACGTCAACGCCATGACGCTCCGCCTGATGGCGGCCACGTTTCTCAAATTCTGCAGCGGGCTCGCCACGCGAGCACGGAGCGCGCACGAGGCGTGAGCGCTGTCGTCGTCCATGGCATCGGTGCACTGTGCACGTGTGACCCGGAGGTCGGCAACGCTCCCGGTGTCGTGCGCGATGCGGCACTGGTGGCGCGCGACGGGGTGATCGTGTACGCCGGCCCGGAATCGCGGCTGGACCGATCGAGCGTCCCGCGGGGAGCACTCGAGATCCACGCTCGCGGCGCCGCCGTCCTGCCCGGCTTTGTCGACGCGCACACGCACCTCATCTGGCTCGGAGATCGCGGCGACGAATACGCGCAGCGTTCGGCAGGTGCCACGTACGAGGAAATCGCGGCGTCGGGTGGTGGGATCCGAGCCACGGTTCGTGCCACGGCCGCGGGCAGTGTCGAGGAACTGGCGGCGACAGGTCGCGAGCGCGCGCGTCGCATGCTCGCCAACGGCACGACGACCGTCGAGGTCAAGAGCGGTTATGGACTCGAGCACGAGGCCGAGATGCGTCAGCTCGACGCTGCGGAACGCCTCCGTGAGTGGGAGGACCTCCCCGACGTGGTGGCGACGTATCTCCCACTGCACGCGGTCCCGGACGGACCGCGCGACGTGTACATCGACGACGCGTGCACGCGGGGCGTGGCCGGGGCGGCGAAGCGCGCGCGGTTTGTCGATGC
>PLDZ01000244.1 GCA_003136295.1 Candidatus Dormiibacterota bacterium | reverse complement strand
GGTCCGGGCATCGGCCGTGCGGGCGGGATGGACTACATCGCCGAGCTCACCCTGGTGGTCCCCAGCTCGGCGAGCGTCAAGCACTACGCGGACATCGTCACCGCACACGCGCTCCGGCGCCGTCTCATCGAGGCGGGCGGCAAGGTCAGCCGGCTGGGGTTCGACAACACGACCCCGGTGATGGAGGCCATCGACCAGGCCGAGCAGGAGGTCTTCAAGATCGGCCAGGAGAGCCGAGGCTCGGAGATGCGCAACATCGCGCCGGTGGTGCGCGAGTGGTGGGACATCCTCGAGAAGCGCATCGAGAACAAGCAGCTGGTCACCGGCGTGCCGACGAACTTCTCGAAGCTCGACATGCTCACACAGGGGTTGCAGCCCGGCGAGCTGATCATCCTGGCGGCGCGTCCCGCCGTAGGCAAGACGTCCTTCGCCCTCAACATCGCTCGCAACGCCGCGGTGCTCGCCGGCCGGCCGGTCGTGGTCTTCTCGCTCGAGATGTCGCGCCAGTCGCTCGTGCAGCGGCTCATCTGCAGCGAGGCGCATGTCGACTCCTACATGCTCCGCACCGGCCAGGCGGATTCGATGGCGTTCCAGAAGATCGCCAAGGCNNATGGACACGCTGACGCACGCAGATCTCTGGATCGACGACTCACCGGGGCTCGCCATCAACACCCTGCGTGCGCGCGCCCGGCGCATGAAGGCACAGCACAAGATCGAGCTGATCGTCATCGACTACCTCCAGCTGATGCAGGGCGGCAGGCGCGACTCCCGGGTGCAGGAGGTGTCGGACATCTCCTCAGGTCTGAAGGCGATCGCCAAGGAGCTCGATGTCCCGGTGCTGGCGCTGTCCCAGCTCTCCCGAGCGGCCGAGCAGCGCGAGAACAAGCGGCCGCAGCTCAGCGACCTCCGCGACAGCGGTTCGATCGAGCAGGACGCTGACGTCGTGCTCTTCCTTTACCGCGAGGGGATGCACAACCGCGAGATCGACCGGGGCAAGACTGATCTCATCGTCGCCAAGAACCGCAATGGTCCTGTCGACGATCTCCCCCTGGTGTTCATCGCCGAGCAGACCGCGTTCCGGGAGCCCTACCTCGCGGCCGAGTGACAGGCTGCCTGCGTAACGCGTCGCGAGGAGCAGTCGGCGTGTCACGGACCTGCCAACGCCGGGAAGCGAGGTGTGCCACCCTGGTTCAATGAGGCCGATGAGACGAGCCGTGCACATCGCCCGCGCCGTGATCGGTTCCCCCTGGACCCGGGTCAGCGGAACGGTCGTCGGTCTGGCCATCCTCGCCCATTCGATCAACCTGCCTCAGGCCGTCGCGAGCCTGGCGCATGCGGATCCGCTCTGGATCGCCGCCGCTCTCGGGCTCACGATGCTCGCGGTCGCGGCGAGTGTCGTCGAATGGGGTGTCCTGCTCCGCACTGCGAATGCGCCGGCCGGCGCCGGACCCGGATCCCTGCTCAGCTGGCGGCGCTTGAGCTCCACGTACCTGCAGGGCGTGTTCTTCACACAGATGCTGCCCGCCGGCGTCGGCGGTGATGCGATGCGCACCGTCGAGATGGGTCGCCAGATCGGCCACGGACGGGTGCTCGCCTCGCTCGCCGGCAGCCGCCTGGCCGGGATGCTCGGCATGACCTGCTGGGGGATCGCCGCGGCCATCCTGCTTCGTGCCCTGCTTGGAACCGGCGTCGTGATCGTGATCGCCGGACTCGCCGCGGCGGTCGTGGTGATCTGGCTGGTGGCGCTCAGCGCCGATCGCATCGTGCCCCACCGCCTGCTCGCTCGCCTGTCCGGGGCCATGAGCCGGGGAGTGCGTTCGTTCAGCGATGCATTCGCCGGCTACCGCAATCACCCTCACGCCGTGGCGCAGTCGCTCCTGGTCGGAGCCGCCGGCTGGGGATTCAATCTCCTGGCCCTGAGCGTTGCCGCGCGTGCGATCGGTGTCGATCTCAGCTGGACGGTGCTNNCGCGAAGGCGTCCTGGTTGCGTTGCTGTCCCACAGCGGCGTGTCGGTGGCGCACGCCGGCGCGATCTCCGTGCTCATCGACCTGCAGATGATTCCGTTCGCCGTCCTTGGCGCGGTCCTCTGGTCGCGCCACCGGCGGAGCAGCCGGACTCCAGCGGAGATCGCGGTCGAGGCTGCCCGCATCGAGGATGTCGCACTCGCGGAGTTGACGTCTGCTGCGCCTAGACTTCAGCGGCGTGACCCGGCAGTTCAGCGACTTCCTGGCGGCCCACGCGGCGCGGATCGCCGATTTGTGGGAGAGGCAGACATCACCGGCTGACGCCGGTGCACCCCTCGATCGCGCCCGCGGACCCCGGCAGTTCGTCAATGCCGTGCTCGTCGCGCTGACTGCCGACGACTTCCGGCCGCTCGTCGCCTATCACCATCTGGATGCCGGCACGGGCGTCGAGCGCCGCCTCCAGAAGGCGCTCGCCAACCTCACAGCGCTCCGCCAGGCGACATCCGAGGCGGTGCGCGAGGAGCGACTNNACGTCGCTGTCGATCACCATGCACGAGCTCCGCCGCCCGCTGACGATTCTCAACAGCTACGGGCAGCTGCTCAGCGCCGGGATGCTCGGGGCGCTCCCTGAGACGGCGATGGTGGCCATCGAGGGCATCACCGCAAGCACCGAGATGATGGTCCGCATGGTCAACGCGCTCGCCGAGCTCGCGCGCCTCGAGGATCCGGACGATCACCTCGCGCTCGAGCTCATGGACGCCGAGGAGGTCGTCGCCGAAGCCATCGAGCACGTGGCCATGGAGGCCAAGCTTCGCGAGTCGACGATCACCAGCGAATGCGAGCANNAACGCCGTCAAGCACGGACCCATGGGGTCTCCGATCGAGGTCCTGGCCATGCGCGAGGGCGACTCGGTGCGCTTCACAGTGCGCGACCACGGCACCGGGTTTCCGGTCGCGGACACCGGCCACCTCTTCGACAAGTACTTCCGCTCGGTGGCGGAGCGGCAGCGCAAGGTGCCGGGAAGTGGCCTCGGTCTGTACATCGTGCGCACGGTCGCCGAGCGGCATGGCGGGACCGTGGCCGCGAGGAGCGTCCCCGGGAGCGGCGCCGAATTCGACATGACGATCCCATTGCACCGAGAGGAGGTGACCGCGTGACCACCACGGCGACCCGAAAGGAGCGCGACTCGATGGGTGAGTTCGAGGTGCCGGCGGACGCCTACTACGGCGCCAGCACGATGCGCGCGAAGGTCAACTTCCCGATCAGCGATCTGCGCCTGCCGCGCGGCTTCATCCGGGCGATCGGGCTGATCAAGCAGCAGGCCGCGCTCGTCAACCGCGAGCTCGGACTGCTCGACGAGGAGATTGCGGGAGCGATCATTCGCGCCGCGCAGGATGTCGTCGACGGCGCCCTCGACGGCGAGTTCATCGTCGACATCTTCCAGACGGGCAGCGGCACCTCGACCAACATGAACGCCAACGAGGTGATCGCCAACCGGGCGATCGAGCTGCTCGGTGGTGTCCGGGGATCACGCGTTCCCGTGCATCCCAACGACCACGTCAACCTCGGTCAGTCGAGCAACGACGTGATCCCGACGGCGATCCAGGTCGCGGCCGCGGTCTCGATCCGCGAGGACACGGTCCCCGGGCTGGCCTCGCTCGAGGCATCGCTGCGGCGCAAGTCCGAGGAGTTGTGGCCGGTGATCAAGACGGGCCGCACCCATCTCCAGGACGCGACGCCGATCCGGCTCGGACAGGAGTTCCTCGGCTACGCCGGCCAGGTGGAGCGCGCCCGCCTCCGCTGCGACGAGGCAATCGCAGCCCTATCCGAGCTTCCGCTCGGGGGGACGGCAGTCGGCACCGGCGTCGGCACCCA
>PLDZ01000182.1:826-36741 GCA_003136295.1 Candidatus Dormiibacterota bacterium | reverse complement strand
GCCTCCTCCCAGATTCGGCCCATCACGAAGACGCTGTAGTCGGCGCCGAGCGAGACCAGCAGCACTCCCGCCGTCACCGGAACGAAAAACGTGATGTCCGGATAGCCGAGGGGACCCTGGAACACATCCACGAACACACCCAGGGATGCGGCAAGACCGAGCGCGCTCGATGCGATGAGGAGCAGTGGCGCCAGCACGGCACGGAAATAGAGCATCAGGACCAGGCTCATGAGCAGCGCGGCGAGGAGCGCGACTCGCCAGATGTCCGCGTCGGTCGCGGCGACGGCATCGGCGGCGGTCGGCGTGGCGCCCGACCACGCAACGTTCGCGCCGCCCAGCCCCGCGTCGCGCAGCGCCACCGCCACGCGGCGCTCCAGCGTNNGAGTGCTTCGATCGCGGCGGCATCGTACGGGTCATCGCGAAACACGACGAAGGTGCGGACGGCGTCCTTGTTGGAGGTCGCGAAGAGCGACGCGCCAATGTTCAGCGGCAGCCGGCCCGGACCGACCACCGCACCCACGCCCGGGCTGCTCGTCATCACCTGCTCGACGCGGGCCAGCGCCGCGGTCTTCCCGGCAATGCCCGGAGCCTGCAGGATCAGCGCGGTCGGGCCGACGATCCCGGCCCCGAAACCGCTGGTCGCCGCGTCGGCTGCTTGACGGGGCGCGCTGTTGGACGGCAGTCCGCTCACCACGTTCGTGCCAAGACGGGCGTGAACGAGACCACTTGCCGCCAGGAGCAGCGCGGCCGTGCAGGCCACGACAATCACGACGGCGGCCAGTCGCCGGCTGATCAGCCGGGCGACGATCTGGCGCGCGCCACCCTCGTCCAACCTCCGGCCGGGGGCCTGTGCGGCTCGTTGCGGGAGGCGCGGCCAGAAGGCGACACGCCCGAGGACTCCAACAACCGCCGGGACGAATGAGATCGACACCAAGCCGGCGATCACCACGGCAACGGCCAGGCCTGGACCGACGACATGGAAAAAGTCGAGATTGGCTCCTACCAGCGCGACCGTCCCCGCGGCGACGGTGAGCGCTGCCGCGATCACCAACGGAACCACCCGGGACGCGGAGTTGCGCAGCGCGCTCGTCCTTCGCTCCCCCGCAGCGAGCCTGGCGCGCATGGCTGTGAGGGTGAAGACGGAGTAGTCGGTGACCACACCGAGGATCAGCACGATCACGATCGGCGCGAGCTGCGACGGGATCTGCACGCCGAGGGCCCTCGCTCCCCAGCCGAGGACGTGCCGGGCGATGAGGTAGGCGATCCCGGCGCCGGCCAGCGGCACCACCGGCGCAATCGGTGAACGGAAAACCAGGCCGACCAGGACGGCGATCACCACCACCGTCACGAGCTCGAGGAGCAGCAAGGCGTGCTCGATGATGTCGCCCTCGCTGATCTGGGCAGGCACGGGTCCCGTGACTCCGACGGACGCCCCGGGGGGCCTCGGCGCCGCCTCCGCGTAGCGCTGCGCGCCGGCGTTGATGTCACCCGACTGGGCACTCGACGGGAAGAAAAGAAAGGTGACCGCGGTGGTCGCCGGGGTCTGCGTCGCCGAGACGAGACCCGGGACATTGACGAGCGGCAGAGCGAAGTCGGGTTGTTGCGGCGACCCCGAGGCCGGCATCGGGCTGTTGACAGCCTGCGCTTGCTCCGCCATTTTGGTGAGGGTTGCCGGGGGAAGGCTGCCCGTGGCGTGCTCGACGACAAGCGCCTGACTGTCCCCGAGCGACGACCCGAAGAGCCGCTGTTCAACCGCCTGCGCATGAGTCGCCGGCGTGTTGTTCGGGACCAGTTGCACCAGTCCGAACCCGGATGCGGCACCGAAGTCCGGGAGGATCGCAGCCGCGGCGATGGTCACCACGATCCAGGCCGCGATGACCGGTAGCCCGAGATACGCCGTCAGTCCTGCGTACGGCCTCCACGGCCAGGGGACCGTGGGTGAATCGTCGACGCCCGCGACGACATCAGGCGGCACAGGATGGGAGCCGGCCTCGAGCGCCGGCGGAGGCGACGGCTGGCGGCTGGACATGCGGCATCCCTGCAAAGGCTAAATGCGCAAAGGGTTATAAGTGTGATAGTCATGCTATCACTTAGGGTCGCCGCAGGACACGAGCTGGGACAGGTCAGCCTGCCGCGGACTCCTCGCCGTGCGCGGGCGACGGCGTCAACCCGGCGGCGACACCGCGCGCATAGAACTGCACGGCGATCTTCCGCGACGCCTCGTCGATCATCTCGTCGCCGAGCATGACCGCGCCCTTGCGATCGACCTCGGTGGCCTGACGATATGCCTCGAGCATGCGAGCAGCCTTGTCGAAGTCAGCCTGCGCGGGGGTGAATGTCTCATTGGCCGGCTCGATCTGCACAGGGTGCAGCACCCATTTCCCGTCGTAGCCAAGCGCCGCGGCGCGCGCTGCGGCCGCGCGGTATCCCTCCACGTCATGGATGGCCAGATACGGCCCGTCGATGACCTGGATCCCCGCGGCTCGCGCCGCCACGGCAAGCCTGAAGAGCACGTAGTGAAAGATGTCGCCTGGGTAGCTGGAGTCATTCCGCACCGACAGCGAGGGCAGCTGCATCGACGCGGAAAAGTCTGCCGGGCCAAAGGTGAGCGTCTCCAGGCGACCGCTGGAAAACGCTATCTCGTCGGCGCGCATCAGGCCTTCGGCGTCCTCGATCTGCGCCTCGATGCCGATGTGTCCAACCTGGTACCCCAAGGCCTGCTCGAGCTGCAGCAGGGCTCTGTCGACGAACGCGACGTCGCCCGCGCTGCGCACCTTGGGGACCATGATGCAATCGAGAACGTCGCCGGCCCCGCTGACGACCTCGCGCAGGTCGTCGAAGGCGTACTGGCTGGTCACCTGGTTGATGCGCACCACGCGCGTCTTGCCGTGCCAGTCATGGGCTCGCAGCGCCTCGACCACCTTGCCCCGCGCCGCGGGCTTCTCCAGTGGGGCACACGCGTCCTCGAGGTCCAGGAACACCTCGTCGGCAGCGCTCGCCGCGGCCTTCTCCATCATCCGCGGGTTGCTGCCAGGAACGGCAAGAACCGAACGGCGAAGTCGGGCCGTGGGCACGGTTCGCCTAGTCCGTTGGAGGGGTGGGCCGATCGTCGGGCGGAGCCGGCACGTCCTTCGGCGGGGTCTTGCGGTCGTCTGGAGGGATCGGACGATCGTCCGGGGGGATATCCGTTCCCTCCGGCGTCATGCCGCCGAGGCCGCCCATCCCGCCGAACAGTCCACCCAGCATCTGCTGGAACTGCTCGGGACCGCCAAGGTCGTCCTGGACCCGCTCGAACATNNTGCACCTCCTGCGCCACCTGCATCAGCACCGGTTGTGAGGCTGCTGCCGCAACCACCTGGACCTGCTGGCGGATGACCTCGAATCCCTTACAGGCCATGCACGTGCCCTGATGCTGGCATCGGCACAGCTGGGACTTGAGCTTGTCGAGCTCCGAGTGAATCCCACTCAGATCGACTCCGGGGTGAGAAGCGTCGCCCATGATGTGATCGTAGTTGACATACGGGTTCGCACCGCAAAGGTTGCATCCGCAGCGGGATCGGGTATAGTCGTTCGCAGACGGGAGGCCTCGCGCATCCCCGCGGTTGACGTCGATTGGATCGTCGCCCCGCGTCAAAGAGCTCCGCCCGAGGCCGTCCCGAAGTCCAGTAATTGCGCCGGTGGACAGGGCCACCGCGCATCCGAGGTTGACAGTCCGCTGATAGCCCCAGACCTCGCGCTCGATCGTCTGCACCTCATCGTGCCCGACGGCAGCGATGCCATGGTCGTCCTGGAAGCATGGGCGAACGGCTCGCACCCCGGTGCCGATCCGCGCATTAGTTTTGCCGAGCGCATCGGTGAAGTCGGGCACGTCTCGGTGTCATTCGGGGATGAGGATCCGATCCAGCTGCGCCTCGATCTTCCCGATCTCGTCCTCCAGTGCGTTGCACAGGCCGGCTCGGACGGCACCCGCGAACACCTCGGCCTGCGGGTTCTGTCCATCCGACCCACCGGCGGCCAGCCTGAGGGCGCAAAGCTCCTGACCATCACGACTCGCGAGCCGATCGTGACCGCGGCAAACGGTGTGGTGAGCGATACCTTCCGCCTTCTCGACTGGCGGATCTCGACCCAGCACGCGGCCCGTTCCGAGCAGCTCTACGCCACGCTGAAGCTGGTCGACAGCCTTGAGCGAGCGGAGAAGCAGCGCGCGCAGTCGCAGCGCACGCGGTTCAGCGGCGCCCGCGAGTTCTGGCGCTGCCGCACCTGCCGGGCGCTCTGGCGTCCCGAAAGCCAGGAACGCTGCCCCTCGTGCGGTCGCGAGTTCACCGACGCGGACCGCAAGTCTCCAGAGGTCGGCAAGGTCGAGTTCCAGATCCCCGCCGGTGAGTCCATCAACCTGACGCCTGACGCGGCGGTGCTCATCGAGCCGGACGACGAGACCAACTTCGTCGGGCGCGTGGCCCGCATCGATCACCAGCGTCACGTCGTCGAGATCGTCACGCGCACCTTCGAGCACTCGGGCAGCGAGGGGTACATCGCCCCCTCCTTCAACAAGGCGCTGTACCAGGCCAAGCGATCGGTGCTCGCGGCCATCGCCACCAAGGACTTCGGCGTCGGGCTGCTCGCGCAGCTGCTCGTGAGCCCCGAAACGATCGTCGCGCCCAAGGACGAATCGGACGCCGAATCCTCCTGGTTGACCAGCGGGATGCGCCCGAACAAACCCCAGAACCGCGCCGTGGGGTTGCTCAGCCGGCTCAGCGCAGGCCAGGCGGTCTTCATTCAGGGACCTCCCGGCACCGGCAAGACCACCGTGATCGTCGAGGCGGTCAAACGGCGCCTGGCGGCCAATCCCGACGAGCGCATCCTGGTCACGTCCCACAGCAACCTCGCGGTCGACAACGCGCTCGAGCGCCTCGCCGGGACCCCCGGGATGCGCGCCGTCCGGGTGGCGCGCGCCGAGCGAGTGCATCCTGCGGTCGACAAGTTCCGGTGCGACGACGAGGACGATCCCCGCCTGCTCGAGGCCAACTGCTACTTCGCGACCTGCGCGACCGCGGCAACGTCGGGCATCACCGACATGAACTTCGACATCGTCATCCTCGACGAGGCGAACAAGGCTCGCGCCGACGAGGCACTGCCGGCGCTGCGTCTCGGTCGGAGCCTCGCGCTCGTGGGTGACCACAAGCAGCTGCCGCCGGTCGAGGACGACGCGCTCTACGGCATCGTCGAGATCGATCCGGCCCTGGAGGACCTGGTCAACCGCAGCCTCTTCGAACAGTGCTGGGATGGCGGTCTCCCCCCCGAGGCGCAGTGCCTGCTGACCATCCAGCACCGCATGCATCCGGACATCGCGGCGTACGTGTCGGCGGCGTCCTATGACAGCCAGCTGGAGAACGCCCCCGAGGTCGAGGCATACGACTACATCACCCGCAAACCGTTCCCCGTCGCCCTGCACTTCGTCGACACCGAGGGAATGCGCGGTGGACGCGAGCGTCGCGGTCCGGGCGGGGCGCTGCGCAACGAGGCCGAGGTGCGTGTCGCGGCACAGGTCGTCAGACTGCTCGACGAGCGTGCCCCTCGCGAGCTGAGCATGGCGGTCATCGCCATGTACGCCGAGCAGGTGGAGCGGCTTCGCCAGGCGCTCGGCCGCCGGCGTTTCAAGCGCACGGTGAAGATCGACACCGTCGACTCGTTCGAAGGACGCGAGGAGGACATCGTGGTCATCTCGCTCGTGCGCTCGAATGAACGTGGGCGCATCGGATTCCTCAGGGTCCCCAACCGCCTCAACGTCGCCATCTCGCGGGCGAAACGCCTGGTTGCCTGCATCGGCGACAGCGCGACCCTGCGGAGCGGCGATGAATCGATGTACGGGATGCTCGTCGAGGCATCGCGCTCCACCGGTGGATGGCTGAGCGCCCTCGAACTCGTCTCGCAGCCCAAGCCGAGGCGTGGCGAGCAGCGTCCGCCCGGCCAGGCATCCGGCGGCGAGGCGGGCGAGGAGATCGATCCCGAGCGCGCCGCGAAACGGCGTCGCCGCCGGCGTCGCGGGCGGCGGGGCGCCCCATTGGCGGTGAATGCCTCGAGCCAGCCTGGTACGGACACAGCGGGCGCGGTTGCGCCACCCACCGGTGAAGGGCAGCCCCAGGAGGGCGGGCAGCGGCGCCGCCGGAGACGCCGCCGGCGCGGCCGTGGACATGGGGCGGGCTCCGCGCAGCCGGCGGGCCCAGCCGGGGAGAATGCGGCTGTGCCCGCGCCTCCGGATGAGCCGCCGACCATCGCGCCGGTCGCGACCGGGGATGCTCCGGAGGCTTGACGGGCGTGAGCGACGCGGTCACGGTCTTCGTCCGCCTGGGGGATCCCGCCTCGGATGCGACGCTTCGCTACCTTGATCAGCGCGGGATCACGTACACCAAGCGGGACGTCCTCTCCGACCCGTCGGCGACGGCGATCCTCTTCGGCCGGCTGGGCAGGGTCGTGGTCCCCGTCGTCCAGGTGGGCGAGCGGCTGCTCGTCGGCCACGACCCGGTGCAGCTGGCACGCTTCCTGCCTCGCGAGGACAGCGAGGAGCAGCACGTGTCGTTCGGAGCGTCCGTCCGGACGGTCACTGGCGAGATCGCGACCGCGAAACAGCTCCCCGCGGCCTATGGCGTCGAAGTCGGTCAGGTCAAGCCGGGATCGCCGGCGGAAGCGGCCGGCATCCTCCCGGGCGACGTGATCACGGGTATCGGCCCTTACACCGTCAATGGAGGCGCCGACCAGTTTCGCCGGGCGGTGTCGCTCCGCCAGCCGGGCGACACCATGCTCCTGACCATCTGGCGCGAGGGCGACATCTCCGAGGTCGCGGTGGCGTTTCCCGCCGAGGCGCCCGTCGAGGTTCCGGCCGAGGAAACGCCTCCGGCCTGACCGCTGCCGGCTGCTCACACTTGCGCAGATACCGCCGTTTGGTATGCAGTGACCATCGTGAATTCAACAGCGCTGCCCCCCTTCCAACGCGTGTTCGACGAGCACGCGCAGGCGGTGCTGACCTTTCTGGTCGGCGCGGTGGGCGCGTCCGAGGCCGAGGACTGCTTCCAGGAGACGATGGTCAGCGCGCTCCGGGCGTATCCGCGGCTCGGGGACGCATCCAACCTGCGCGCCTGGCTGTTCACCATCGCGCGGCGGAAAGCGATCGACGCCCATCGCGGGCGGGCGCGCCGTCCGACGCCGGTCTCCGATCCCGATCCGGGATCCGCATTCGACTCGCACCCCGACATCGACGAAGGTCTCTGGGATCACGTCCGCAGCCTCCCGAGCAAGCAACGCAAGGCCGTGGTGCTCCGTTTCGCCGGCGATCGAAGCTATCCGGAGATCGCGGCGGCGATGTCGACCACGCAGGACTCGGCGCGTCAGAGCGTGCACCAAGGGTTGAAAAAGCTCAGGAGGGAACTCAGATGACCGTCGACCAGGCGCTCAGCGAGCGATTTCTCGAACGCGCCGAGGCCAGGGGACTGGTCGACGTGGCGGTGGCGACCATGGACAGTCCGATCGGCAGCCTGCTGCTCATGGCAACCCCGAAGGGCCTCGTTCGCATCGCCTTCGAGAGCGAGAACCGTGACGAGGTCTTCGGCGAGGTGGCCGAACGCCTGTCGCCCCGCATCCTCGACGCGCCGCGACGGCTCGACCCGGTGCGACGCGAGCTCGACAAGTACTTTGGCGGCAAGCTCCGCGATTTCGACGTGCCCATCGACTGGTCCCTCGCCGGCACGTTCGCTCGCAGGGTGCTCCGCCGCACCGCACGTATTCCGTACGGCTCGGTGGCGAGCTACGGTGAGGTCGCCGTGGGGGTCGGCACACCGCGCGGCTACCGGGCGGTGGGCAATGCGCTTGGCTCCAATCCGATCCCGGTCGTGGTGCCGTGCCATCGAGTGGTTCGCACCGGCGGCGCCATCGGCGGGTATGGGGGCGGCCTGCCCCGCAAGCGGTGGCTCCTCGATCTGGAAGCCGGCTGAGCGTTTACCAGCCGGGAGGGGGCTCGGACCTGTTGAGCAGCCGGACGAAATCCTCGGCTCTCGCCACAGCTTCCCACCGTCGCGAGAAGAAATCCTGGGTGATCATCCGATTGTCCGCAAGCGAGGTCACCGTGACCGCCCACTGGTTGAGAGCCCGCGAGACCTCGACCTCATGGGTGGCGGCTTCGTTGCGCATGACAACACCGCTGGCCGCCGGACGGCGCCCACGGTCGTTGCGTCGAGAGGACGCCATAGCCATCGCAAAGACCTCCAATTCATCCCGGCGGGCATACGCCTCACCGCCCCAACCATTGTCCCCCAAATGGGTGCCCTCAGAGCGAGAGGGTCAGCTGGTTCCCACTTTCCCGCTCGACCCACCCACCGGCGGGCTCGTTACTCGGCGGCGCGGCCACCGGCGTTGACGTCTCCACCCAATCCGGGACCCGTACATCGCGCTGCGCGAGGGTCTGGATGACCGCCTCGGGCGGCCGGGGCAGCCCGAGTCCGAGCATCGCGCCGAAATCGAAGGCGTTGACCACGGCGTAGTTGCTCCTGTTGTTGTTCAGCAGGACGTGGAGCGGTACGCCGGAGTCGCTCGCCGCGCGCATTGCCGGGACCCATTCGGCGAGCTCGGCGGGGGTGTACAGGTAATTGAATCGATCGCCGCTGGTGGGTCCGCCCGAGTACCAGGTGTCCCGATTGCGACCGTGAAACCTCGCAATGCACAGTCGCGGCGAGGTGATGGCGAGCAGCGGCGGCACGGTGCCACTGCCGATCTGCGGTGCATCGACGCCGACGTACACGCATTCGAGCTCTCGGAGCAGATCTTCGGTCGCGGGCCAGGCATCGTGGTCAAACCATGATCGGTGCCGGAACTCGATGGCGAGCAGGTCATCCGGGTGGCGGTCTCGCGCTTCGAGCAGCCACTCCCGCGCCTCGGGCCGGTTGGTCAACCATGGCGGGAACTGGTAGTGCACCGCGACGAGCTTGCCACTCGATCGCAGAGGCACCAGCGCGGCCATGAAGTCCCGCTCCTCTTCGGCCGTGGGCTTGCGCGGAATCCTGTCCTCACGCTCGTGTCCGGTCAGGCTCCGATACGCCTTGATGTTGAAGCGGAACTGCTCCGGGGTTCGCTCGACCCACGACTCCACCACCGGGGGTCGCGGGATGCCGTAGAACGTCGTGTCGATCTCGACGAGCGGGAAATACTGCGCGTAGAAGGACAGCTTCTCCTTCTGGCGGCTGCCATGCTCCAGCTCGGGAGGATAGAAGTCGGTGTGGTCGGCCCAATTGCAGGTCCCGACCGCAATCGGTGCGCCCATATGTGCAAACAGTAACGAAGCTGTCACCGAAGCTGACGAGATCGGCACGCCAACTGGCCATACGATCCCGGCGGTGGAGAGTAAGGCGGAGTTTTCCGAGCAGCGATGACGCCCTCGCTGCGTCATCTGAGCGCCGGTTGGAACCGGCGGTCGCGCATCGACCCGCGACTCTGGCTTCTGGGCGCCGTCATGCTCGCGGTGGCGGTCGCGCTCTGGGTCGGTTACGCCGCGTCGGTGCCCGCGTTCGCGTCGCCGAACCTGCCGTGGTGGGCATTCGCGCTCGGCTTCTTCGCGACCTCTCGTCTGGCGTCCATCGACAGTCCTCGCCGCGGTGTGCAGGCGATCACCCTGGCGGCCGCACCGTTCGTGGTCGGGCTCTTCCACGCGACCGCGATCGACCTGCTGCTCGGCTACGCGGTGGGCGCCGTGCTCGCGGCCGCCACCAGACGGCCGCGTGCCGTGGCGCAGACGGCATTTGACATCCTCCGATTCGCCGTCTTCGCGGCGATCGGGATCTGGGCTTTCCGTGCGATCGCGGGAGCCCCGAATCTTCCGGTATGGCACAGCGCGCTCGCGGCCATCGTTGCGACCGCGATCACCGTGCTGCGGCGCGCCATCTCGGAGAGCGTCGTGCTCCGCCCGCGCGAGCGAGATTCGTGGATCGGCGTCGCGAACCACCTGCGCGCCGCGTACGTGGCCGCCGCTGCATCGATGTGCATCGGGCTCATCGCCGTACGCCTGATTCCGATTGATCGTCTCGCGCTGGTGCCGCTCACCGTCGTCACCATCGCGGTGTTTCTGACCCACCGCGCGTGGGTCCGCGAGCGCTACGACCACGAGGCCGCCGAGTTCCTGATCGGGGCCGTCGACGCTCTGGCCGGGCGTCAGCTCGAACCGTCGATCGTGTTGCTCCTCAATCGCGCGCGCGACATCTTCCACGCCGAGATGGCACAGCTCACGGTCTTTCCGTCGCAGCCGTCCGAGAAGGCATTTCGCACCATCGTCCGTCACGGCCAACCCGATCAGGTGATGGTGTCTCTCGGTCTCGGCGAGCTCGACGATGTCCTCGAGGCCGAGACCGCCGGCGTCATCGTGCGAGCGGGGATCGCCGACGATCCCAGCTCGCAGATGCTGGCCAATCGAGGCGTCGGTGAGGCGATGGTGGCGTTGCTGCGCGGTGAGTCACGGATGATCGGCAGCCTGATGGTGGGCGGCCATCTCGACGCTCGCACCTTCGACACACGCGACCTTCGCCTCTTCCGAACCCTCGCCACCCGGACGACGGCCATCCTCGAGAACAGCCGGATGGAGCGGTCGATCGCGCGGCTCACCGAGCTGCAGGAGCAGTTGACGCATCAGGCGTATCACGATTCGCTGACCGACCTCGCCAACCGCTCGCTGTTCGGGAAGCAGATCGATCAGGCGCTGCGGCGAAGCGCGGAAGGCACCGCCAGTGTCGCCGTGATCTTCCTCGACATCGACGACTTCAAGGGCGTCAACGACACCCTGGGTCATGCCGCGGGCGATGCGCTCCTGGTCGAGGTCGCGGCGCGAATCCGCGCGTGCCTGCGCCGTCCGGATACCGCCGCCCGCCTCGGCGGCGATGAGTTCGCGCTGCTCATCGAGGGCGTGGACAGCGCCATCGAGGCCGAGCACGTCGCGCGGCGCGTCCTCGACATCCTTCGCGAGCCGTTCACGGTCTCGGGCACGTCGGTCATCGTGCGCGCGTCACTCGGCATCGCTGTTGCAGACAAGGATGACGCGAACGCGACAAGTCTCATGCGTCAGGCCGACGTCGCCATGTATGTCGCCAAGGGCGCGGGGAGAAACCGCTACGTACGCTTCGCGCCCGGCATGGAGAACGACGTCGTTCACCGGCGCAAGCTCCGTGGCGAGCTCGAGCACGCCATGGAGCTGAACCAGTTCATCCTCCATTACCAGCCAGTTGTCAACCTGATCACCGGAGAGATCACCGCCGTCGAAGCCCTGGTGCGCTGGCATCATCCGCTCCGCGGGATCGTCCCCCCGGGTGAGTTCATCGCGGTCGCCGAGGAGAGCGGTCTCATCATGCAGCTCGGAGAATTCGTGCTGCGCACCGCGTGTGCCACGACGCTCCAGCTCCAGCGCCTGCAGTCGACACCGCTTGCGGTGTGCGTGAACGTGTCGGTGGTGCAGTTGAACGCACCGACATTCGTCGAGGACGTGCTCGCGATCGTGGAGGAGACCGGGCTCGCACCCGGCACGCTGATTCTCGAGCTGACCGAGTCGATGTTCGTCGAGGACACGGCGATCGTGACCGCGAAGCTCGAGGCGCTCCGCAACGCGGGTATTCGCGTCGCCATCGACGATTTCGGTACGGGCTATTCGTCGTTGAGCTATCTGCGCCGGCTCCCCGTCGACATCCTGAAGATCGCCAAGCCGTTCGTCGACGATCTTGCCAATGGTGCGGAGGAGGACTTCACGCGCGCCATCGTCACCATCGCGGATGCGCTCCAGCTCCACGTGATCGCCGAGGGGATCGAAGCGGCGTCGCAGGTGACCCGGTTGCTGAGCCTCGGCTGCCTCGCCGGTCAGGGATATCACCTCTGCCACCCGCTTCCCGCCGTCGAGGTCGAGCAGCTGCTCCGCCATGGTGGGATCGATCGCGCCCGGCTGGAATCCGCGCCCGGTCCATCCGAGCGCCCCGTGCCCCTGCGGTTGCTGGGCTAGCCGGCATGTCCTGGGTCGCGGTCCTCGCGCTCTCGGTCGTTGCTCTCGCGATTGCCGGAGTCTCGTGGGCGGCCGTCCGTCGTGAGAAGACACGGCTCGGGTTCCTGCACACCACCTCGCTGGCGCTCCTCGAATCCCGGGATCTCAACGTCGCGTCGGTCGACGTGCTCCGTCGCGCAAGCGCTCATTTCGGAGCCGATTGCGCCGAGCTGACCCTGATCCCGGAGACCGGCGCCGCGGCAGCGTTCCGGACCACGGTGCGCGGCGGCGATGCGGTCGGCGTCATGCGCTCGACCGACCTCGAGGACGACGAGGATGGCGCCTTGACGCCGCCCATCTTCGGCGTCATGCACATCGCGGAGGCGACCGACGACCCCTGGGTCGCGCGACTGTGCAGCCGTCTCGGGATGTCGCGGGGCCTCGCGGTGACCCTTCGCCATGGATCCCGCACCGTCGGCTATCTGGCTCTGGGAATGCGGGCGTCCGAACATCGCGAGTCACGCCGTGACGATCAGCATCTCCAGGAGCTGGCGACCATCGTCGCCCTGACGATCGAGCAAAGCCGCCTGCATGAGGGACTCCTCAGGCTCGCCGCTCTCCAGAGCGAGCTTGCCGATCGCGCGTTTCACGACCCGCTCACCAAGCTCGCCAACCGCGTGCTCTTCATCGATCGCATCGAGCGAGCACTCGTCGAGCGTGATCCGCAGCGCCACGTGGTGAGCGTCATCGCTGTCGACCTCGAGGACTTCCGGGGGATCAACACCGAGCACGGACATGCGACCGGCGATGCAGTCCTCGTCGAGGTCGCCAGTCGGTTGGACGAATGCCTGCGTCGCACCGACACCGCCGCTCGACTCGGTGGCCACGAATTCGCACTGCTCCTCGCCGAGGTGCTCGAGCCTCGTGAAGCCGAACTCATCGCGCAGCGCGTTGTCGAGGCACTTGACGCTCCGATCGCTACCGATGGTGGCACGGTGTCGGTCCGGGCCTCGGTCGGGCTCGCCTGCGCCAGCCCGGACGGGGGCTCGGCGTCGTCGCTGCTCCGGCACGCGACCAGCGCCGCTCAGGACGCGCGCGATGCGGGCTCGGCCACCTACCGCCTCCACGGTGGGTCGCCCGCCGGTTCAGCCGACCCAGACCTCGCGGAGGAGCTCGAGTCGGCGCTGAGCAAGGGTGAGCTCGTCCTCCACTACCAGCCGATCGTTGAATTGCGAACCGGCAAGATCCTCGGTGCTGAGGCCTTGGTCCGCTGGCGGCACCCCGTCCGCGGACTGATCGCGCCCCTGCACTTCCTGCCCCAAGCGGTGGAATGCGGCCTGATGGAACGGATCGATGAGTACGTGATGCGCGCCGCCTGCGAGCAATTGCGGCGCTGGCAGGTCAGATTCCCCGTCACCCCGGAGCTGGCGATGTCGGTCAACGTGGCCGCGGGCGAGCTCAGTCGCGGCACCCTCGTCGATCGCGCCACCAGGTGCCTTGCGAGGGTCGAGGTCGATCCAGCCTGCCTGATCCTCGAGTTCACCGAGAACGCCGTGCTCGAGAATCTCCACGCGGCCATCGCAACCTTCGACGCCCTGCAGCGAGCGGGCGTCCACGTGGCCGTCGACGACGTCGGCACCGGGTACACCTCACTCGCGTACCTCCGGCGCCTGCCAATCGACATCCTGAAGATCGCCCCACCGCTCGTGGCCGAGCTCGCTGATCCCAATTCAAGTGGTGAGCCGGCGCGAACCGTCGTCCGTCATGGGGAGGCGCTGCGCCTCGCACTGGTCGCCGAAGGGGTGGAATTGCCGCTCCAGGTCAAGCGGCTCAACGAACTCGGCTGTGGCATGGCTCAGGGATTCCACCTCGCGCGCCCGTGCGAGGCGGATGCGATGGAGGCCCTGCTCAGCAAGGGCGGCCTCGACCCGGGCCTGTTCGCCGGCACGGCTCCGGCACCGCGAGCGGCGGCAAAGCGCAAGCCGTCGCGCTCGCGGCGCGTACCCTCGTCGGGTGCACCAGCGCGAAACTCTGCGTGAGCTCGCCGTCGCCGCCGCCTCGGCCGCCGGAGCGCTGGTCGCCGAGGCACACGCCCGCCCCGGGACGCTGACCGCAGAGATCAAGAGCCCCGGCGACTACGTCACCGAGGTCGATCGTGCCGCTGAGCAGGCGGCGATTCGCGTGCTCCGCAACGGCGCGTCCGAAATCGCCATCCTCGCCGAGGAATCCGGCGGCACGCGCCATGAGCGCATGTGGGTGATCGATCCGTTGGACGGAACCACCAATTTCGTGCGCGGCTTTCCGGTCGTCGGCGTCAGCGTCGCCCTCATGGAGGAGGGGCGACCGGTGGTCGGTGCGGTGATCGCGCCGCTGATCGGCGCGGCCTGGAGCGCGGCCGAGGGCCGGGGTGCGGTGGACGCCGGCGGACGCCGCCTCTCGGTGTCGACGCACTCAGGTTCGGGCGTCGTCGCCACCGGGTTCCCGTTTCGCCGCAAGGACCGGCTGCCCCGGTATCTGCCGGTGATGAGCGCGGCGCTGCAACGATTCGAGGACCTTCGNNTGGGACATCGCCGCGGGCGCGCTGCTGGTTCGCGAGGCGGGCGGGGTGGTGACCGACTGGGCCGGCGATCCCGATGCGGTCTTTGTCAGCGGCGACATCCTGGCCGGCACTCCGGCGTGGCACGCGGCCATGCTGGATATCGTTGCTGCGTAACTGCGCATGCCCGTCCGAGCCTTATAAGGTACGTCGCCTGTGAGCACCCAGAATCCATCGACCCCGGCACCAGGCCTGCTGCGCGGCAGGCGAATCATCGTCACCGGCGTCCTGACCCCGAGGAGCATCGCCTTCGCCATCGCCGCTGCGGCCCAGGCGGCGGGCGCCGAGGTGCTGCTGACGTCGTTCGGGAGGGCGATGAGCCTGACCCGGAAGAGCGCGCAGCGCCTGAGCCCCGTGCCCGAGGTGCTCGAGATGGATGTGACCGACGTCGCCCAGGTCCAGGCGGTCGCCGAGCACGTGCGCGGAACCTGGGGCGGCGTCGACGGCGTGGTCCACGCGATCGGGTTCGCTCCCGCCGACTGCCTCGGGGGCGGCTTCCTCGAAGCACCCTGGAGCTCGGTGAGCACAGCATTCCAGGTGAGCAGCTACTCGCTGCAGACGCTGGCGGCGGCATTCGCGCCGTTGATGCCGAAGAGCGGTGGATCGATCGTGACGCTCACGTTCGACGCGCGGGTCGCCTGGCCGGTGTATGACTGGATGGGCCCGGCAAAGGCCGCGCTCGAGGCCATCGTCCGGTACCTCGCCCGCGAGCTGGGGCCCCGCGGGATCCGGGTGAACACCATCTCGGCAGGTCCACTCGAGACCATCGCGGCGCGCTCGATCCCCGGCTTTGAGAGCTTGAAAGCGTCGTGGGGCCTGCATTCGCCGCTCGGGTGGGACAGTTCGGACAGCGGACCGGTCGCCGACACGGCGGCGTTTCTGCTCAGCGACCTTTCCCGCGCCATCACCGGCGAGATGATTCACGTCGACGGTGGCTACCACTCACAGGGCGCACCGGCCATCGAGACCGCGGAGACGAAGACATGAGCGGCAGCAACGGCAGCGCGCGCGTGGCGATCACCGGCATCGGCGCCGTGACCCCCCTGGGGCTGGACGCCGAGTCAACCTGGCAATCATGCCGGGGCGGCCGGGGAGGTATCGGGCCGATCACGGCCTTCGACGCCTCCCACCTCACCACCCACATCGCCGGGGAGGTGAAGGGGTTCGATCCCGAGGCGGTGCTCGGGAAGAAGGAGGCGCGACGGACCAGCCGGTGCACGCAGCTCGCGCTCTTCGCCGCGCGTCAGGCCATCGAGGACTCCGGTCTGGACATCCGGCCGATCGCCGAGGAGGTCGGTGTGCTCGTCGCCTCCGGGGTCGGCGGCATCGAGGTCATCGAGCGCAACGTCCTTGCCCTGTACAACCAGGGCCCGCGGCGCGTGTCTCCGTTCACGGTGCCGTCGATGATCATCGACATGCCGGCAGGCGCCATCGCAATCGACTGCGGCGCGAAAGGCGTGAACTACGCGATCGTCAGCGCCTGCTCGTCGTCCGGTCATGCGATCGGTGAGGCCGCGGAATGGATCCGGCGCGGTGAGGCGACGGCGATCATCACCGGCGGCACCGAAGCGTCGATCACCAACATCAGCGTCGCCGCGTTCGACGCCATGCAGGCACTCTCGACGCGCAACGACGAACCCGACCGTGCCTCGCGGCCGTTCGACAAGGATCGCGACGGTTTTGTGATGGGTGAGGGCGCCGGGATGTTCGTGATCGAGGAGTGGGGGCACGCGGTCGCCCGCGGCGCCCACATCTACGGCGAGGTCGCGGGCTACGGCGCGACAGCCGACGCGTACCACATCACGCAGCCGGACGAGCAGGGTGACGGCGCGCGCCGCTGCATCCTGCGCTCGCTGAAGCGCGCGGGGCGCGAGCCCGACGAGGTCGACTACATCAACGCCCACGGGACCTCGACGCAGATGAACGACGCCGCCGAAACCCGAGCGGTGAAAGCCGCTTTCGGGCCCCAGGCAGGCACGATCCCGATGTCGTCGACCAAATCGATGCACGGGCACCTGCTCGGCGCCGCCGGAGCCGTCGAGGCGGTGATCACGATTCTGGCCATTCGTGACCAATTCGTACCGCCGACGATCAACCTGGACGAGCCCGACCCGGAGTGCGACCTCGACTACGTCCCCAACCAGGGTCGTGAAGCTCGCATCGACTTCGCGCTCAGCACGTCGTACGGGTTCGGTGGTCACAACGTGTGCCTCGCGCTGGCGCGTGCGGATGGAGCCTGAGCGGCTTACCCGCAGGGCCGGCGACGGCCGGATCACGCTCCGCCGCGCTGACATCACGACCATGGCGGTCGATGCGGTCGTCAACGCGGCGAACGCATCCCTGGCCGGCGGGGGCGGTGTGGACGGGGCGATGCATCGCGCAGCCGGACCGGACCTCATGCGCGAATTGCGCGAGCGTTACCGGGGATGCCCAACCGGATCAGCGGTGATCACGAGCGCGGGCCGCCTGCCGGCGCGCCACGTCGTCCACGCGGTCGGTCCGCGATGGCGCGATGGGGATCACGGCGAACCCGCGCTGCTCGCATCCGCCTACCGGAGTGCGTTCGCGCTCGCGTCGGAGCATTCCTGTGCCACGGTGGCGGCACCGTCGATCAGCACCGGGATCTATGGTTTCCCGATCGAGCTCGCTGCACCGATCGCTATCGGCGCGGCTGACGAGGCGCTCGCGCACCCTGGCACCACGCTGTGCGAGATCACCTTCGCCCTTTTCTCCGATGCCGATCTCGAGGTCTTTGCGAGGGCCCTGTGACGCCCGCTTGACGGTGGCGTGGGGGGCGTGGCCATAGAGTGGGCAACGCCTTGTCCGAACGTCCGCGGTGGTTCGCTGCCGCTCTTATCGCCGTCGCCTCGATCGTCCTTGCCCACTACGCACAGGTCTGGACCGTGGTGCCCGCATCGCTGGCGCCCACGAGCGACTTCGCCGGGACATATGTCGCGTCGACGCTGATCGGCTCGGGTCATGCCCAGCAGATCTACGACCCCGCGTCGGAGCGCCAGACGCTGGTCAGCAGCGGCGCTCCGGCCACCCACGACAACATCCCCTTCGAGAACCCGCCGGCGGCCGCCGTGGTCGCCCTCCCGTTCACGCTGCTCGGAGCCGGGGCGGCCTGGCGCGCCTGGTCGCTGCTCCAACTGGCGCTCATGGGGCTCTCGCTCCTCCTGGTCACGCGCGCGGCACCGTGGCCGGCCGGGTTGCCGAGGTTGCCCCGTGTGGCGATCGTGCTGGTCGCTCTCGCCGGTTTCGGGACCGGCCTGCTCTTCGTGGAGGGCCAGTGGGATGGTGTTTCGGTCCTCGGCCTCGCGTCGGCATACGCGCTCTGGCGGCGAGATCGGCCAGGCGCAGCCGGCTTCGCGCTCGGGTTCACGGCGGCCATCGCCAAGCCCCAACTGGTGATCGGTATCGCGGCCTACATGATCGGCCGGCGCGACTGGCGCGCCGTCGGCGGAGCCCTTGCCGGCGCAGCGGTGACGGTTATCGTCGGGCTCGTCGGCGCTGGGCCCCGCGCGTTTGGCTCCTTCGTTACCGCGATCGCCACGCCGAGCAACTCGCCGACGGCGCAGATGCAGGGGGCCAGCGGGCTGTTCGGCTCGCTGCTCGGTCACGCCCCAGGGGTGTTCCTTCTGGCCGCCGGCGCCGGCATCGCCGCGGCGGCGGTCGCGGGCTGGCTGGGCACCGTCGCCCATCGCCGTCCCGATCTCTTCGAGCCGTCGCTCTGCGCTGCCGTAGCGCTGTCACTGTTCGCGTCGCCCCATCTGCTCGGACATGATCTGACGCTGCTGGCGCCAGTCTTCGTCGCCGGCTTGGCCTGGCTGGCCGGCCGACCAAGCGAGCGTCGCTGGCCTGGCCTGGCCACGCTCGGTGTGCTCGCGGCCTGGGTGCTGCTGTCCTTCGCGAGCCTCGGCGACCTTTCCCAGAATAACGTCGGCGTCCCGGGGAGAGCGACGCCATGGGTGCTGCTGCTGACAGCCGTCGTCTGGAGCGCACTGGTCGCCGGTGCCGCTCGCCCTGAACTCGCCGGCCGTCGACGCTTACCGCGCTCGGCCGTTGCGTAGGGACCGGAGTTGATCCAGGCTGTCATGGGTACGTTCATACAGATGAAAGGCCTCGGGAGCACCATAAGAACGGCACCATGAACAGAGACGGCGTCCCTATCGCCCGTGTTGCCGGGATCAGGATCTCGGCGGACTGGAGCGTCCTGCTGATCGGCGCACTCCTTGCCTGGGGCGTCGCCGGCGGCGCCGTGCCGCTCGAGGTTCCGGGGACCCCGCTCTGGCTCGCCTGGATCGTCGGCGTCATCGCCGCCGCGCTGCTGATCGTGTCGCTGGTAGCTCACGAGCTGGGACATGCGTTGCTCGCGCGCCGGCGCGGCATCGCCGTCGAGGGGATCAAGCTCTGGCTCTTCGGCGGTGTCGCCCAGATGAGCGGGGACCTGATGACCGGCAGAACCGAGATGCTCGTCGCCGCGATTGGGCCGGCGATCACCTTCGTCCTGGCGGGGGCCTTCTTCGGATCCTCGTGGCTGCTGGTGCAGATCGGCGCGCCCCCGTTGGTGATCGTGGTCGCCGAGTGGCTTGCGGCAGTGAACCTGGCCCTGCTCCTCTTCAACCTCATTCCGGCGTTCCCGCTCGACGGTGGACGGATCCTGCGCGGATTCCTCTGGACCCGGACGAAGAACCGAATGGCCGCGACCGTTGCGGCGGCCCGCGCCGGACGCTTCTTCGCGATGATCGTCATCGGGCTCGGCGTCCTCGACCTCTTCTTCCTCAGTCCCGTCGGCGGGCTCTGGCTGGTGCTCATCGGATGGTTCCTGGCCAGCGCCGCGCGGGGCGAGGCGACCGGCGAGCAGGCGCGTCACGCGCTCGAGGGCGTGCTTGTCGGCGATGTCATGTCGAAGAACCCGGTGATCGTCCCGTCATGGATCACGGTCGAGTTGCTCGTCGAGCAGTACGTCATGGGACACGACTTCACGTCGTTCCCCACCCACAGCATCGACGGGCGCATCGACGGCCTGGTGACGATGCGTGGTATCAAGCAGGTGCCGCTCCAGCAGCGCGGCAACCGTCGGGCCATCGATATCGCCATCCCCGCCGACCACGTGCCTATAGCCCGTCAGGACGAGCCGGTCACCGACCTGCTCAAGCGGATCGGGACGGCGTCCGACGGCCGGGCGATGGTCTACGACGGCGGGACACTCGTCGGGATCGTGTCGCCGAGTGACATCGCCCGCCTGTTCCAGAGTGGCCCGGGCAGGGTGTCGGCGAGGGTCGCCGCCTAACTCGCGTCGCCGGCCACGCTCAGGATCAGCTTGCCGAAATTCTCCCCGCGGTAGAGCGTGAGCAGCGTCTCAGGGAAGCGCTCCATCCCGCTGACCACATGCTCGACGGACTTCAGGCGTCCCTCNNGAGGACCGTGTCGAGGATCTCGCCGCCGACATTGTCGAAGTAGACGTCGACGCGGTCCGGACAGCGCTCTCGAAGCGCCGCGCGGACATCCTCGTTCTTGTAGTCGATGGCGGCATCGAAGCCGAGCTCGTCGACGATGAAGCGGCACTTCTCCGACCCGCCGGCGATGCCCACGACGCGACAGCCTTTGATCTTTGCGATCTGGCCGACAACCTGGCCCACCGCACCGGCGGCGGCGGAAACCACCACGGTCTCGCCGGCGACCGGCCGGCCGATGTCGAGCAGCCCGAAGTACGCGGTCATCCCCGGCATGCCCAGCACGCTGAGGTACTTCGTCAGCGGCGCCGTTTCCACCGCGATGGTGGTGACGCCCCTGCCTTCACTGAGTGCGTAGTCCTGCACGCCGAAGATTCCGCTGACATGGTCGCCCACCTTGAAGTCGCCATGTCGCGATGCGACCACACGTCCCACGCCACCCGCCCGCATCACGTCGCCGATGCCGACCGGGGGTACGTACGAGCGCCGATCGTTCATCCAACCGCGCATTGCCGGGTCGAGCGAGATGTGCAGGACCTGCACCAGGAACTGACCGTCGGCCGGTTCGGGAACCGGGTCTGTCTGGAACGTCCAGTCGGCCGCAACCGGAAGTCCCCTGGGGCGGGCGGCCAGACGCCACTGGCGGTTGATGGCGGCGCCGGCTGGGTCGGGTGTCGAACTCATCGCATCAGACTACGCGCGAGGGGCTGGTAGGCTCCGGCCAATGCTGAGCGCTGGACTGATCCTCTTCCTGGCCGCGCTCCAGGGAGTCACGGAGCTCTTTCCCGTGTCCTCGCTCGGACACGCGGTGGTGGTCCCGCCACTCATCGGGCTCAACTTTCGGGAGACCAGTCCCGCCTTCGTCCCGGTGCTCGCGATCCTCCACCTCGGGACCGCCGCGGCCCTGCTCTTTCTCTACCGGCGCGACTGGGCGCGGATCATCGTCGGGTTCTTCCGGGCGGCGGTGCGGGGTCGGATCAGCGATCCCGATGAGCGCCTGGCGATCATGCTGATCGTCGGAACCGTCCCGACCGGGATCATCGGCTTCCTCCTCCAGGACCCCTTGAAGTCGCTGTTCGGCGATCCCCGTGCCGCGTCGGTGTTCCTGATCGTCAACGGAGGGATCCTCTTTGCCGCGGAGATGTTCCGGCGTCGCGACGAACGGCGCCGAGCCACCGGCGGCGCGCAAGTGCTGGCCCACGAGGAGGACGATCCTGCGTACGAGCGCGTCGAGGGTCTCAGCCTTCGCACGACGGTGATCGTCGGCGTCTTCCAGGCGGGCGCGCTTCTCCCGGGGATCTCACGCTCGGGCATCACCATGGCGGCGGGGCTGGTGGCCGGACTTCGCCACGAGGAGGCTGCGCGGTTTTCGTTCCTGCTCGCGACCCCGATCATCCTTGCGGCGGGATTACTCGAGGTGCCCACCCTCGGGTCTGATGCGCCAACGTTGCTTGTGGCGGTCGCCGCCGCAGTGGTTGCCGGGCTCGTCGCATATGCCAGCGCCCGCTTCCTCCTCCGATACCTCCGCCTCGGACGTCTCGACCCCTTCGCGTATTACTGTGCCGCTCTCGGGGCTGCAGGCCTCGTCTTGATCCACTAAGGTCGTGAACTGATTTGTTGAACTCAGGATCGTGGGTGCAACGGACCCACGACCGCACTCACCGGGGGATCTGTCATGCGGGGTAGCCGCCCACTGTCACTTCTGCTGCTCGTTCTGGCCGTGATCTTCGCTCTTGCGGCGGTGTTCTACTTCACCACGAAGACCAGCTTCCTGGCTTCGGGACCGCCGGCGATTCACTTCAAGCACGCGATCGTTTTCACCGTGCTCACATTGCTCGCGGTGGTCGCAGCGAACTTCGCGCGCCCAAAGTCCATCCAGGCCTGAGCGAGGTCCACCGTTGACGCCCGACCGCGCGGCGGAGATCTATCGTCAGGAATTCGCCGACACGCGTCGGGAGCGGTTGTTTCTGTCGTCAGTGTCATTTTTCATGACGTTCGCTGCGACCCGGGCGATCACGCACGCGATCCGTGCGGGCGTCGGGCCGTTCCACAACCTCACCGTGGGCGGCCGTCACTTCCACCACCTCGTCCTCGGCATCGCCGGTCTCCTCGGCACGGGCTATCTGTGGCTCATCGAGGTCGACACCGGGGCGGCAACGGGAACTGACGACGCGCTGGCGAAATTCACGTCAATCCTGTATGGGGGCGCCTCGGCGCTCACGCTTGACGAGTTCGCACTCTGGCTCGACCTCGAGGACGTGTACTGGACCAGGCAGGGACGCGCAAGTGTCGATGCGGTGGTGTTGTTCGGCGGCGTGCTCTCGATCGGTCTCTGGGGCGGTCCGTTCTTTCGGCGACTCTTCCGCGAACTCTCACATATCTGATCGCCGATACCGCATCATGCGCTCGTGCGGCGAAGGGGTCTCGCAGCAGCGCTGCTGAGCTGTGGTGTGCTGATCGCATCTGCGGTCACTGTTCTCGCCGACGGTTCCGAGAATCTCTATCCCAGCGCAGCCGCAGGTGCGCGCGCCAACAGCGAGTGGCGCACGGGCTCGTATGGCGCCGGTGCCATTGCGCGAAGAACGCTCCTGCACGCATTCGCGAAGGGCGGAGAGTTCCTTCTGGTCGGATCGACGGCGATGGGGAAGGGCTCAGCTGACATCCGCATCTGGAATCCGGGCCTGGTCACCGGCACGCCGGGCAACGAGACGATTCCCGGGATCGCCTCCTTCTCGTGCGCGGCACAACGTGCCGTATCGCTCATCCCGGCGCAGGGTGAGATCACCAGCCGCGCCGAGGAACTTGCCGGCCCGGATACGGTCCCCGGCGGTGGCGTGACCAACGGCTACACCCCCTGCGTGTACCCGGCACCGTTGACGGGCATCTACAGCATCGCCGTGATCGGACCGGACGGGATGGCGTCGAATGTCGACGGCGGAGTCAGCCACGACATTGCGCTCGCGGCCCCAGGTGATTTCAGCGCCGCGCAGGGCACATCGATTGCCGCCTGGGACGTGACGGTTCGGGACAGCCTCACCAATCCCGCGTCGACGCAGACCGGACGCGTCTTCAGCTATGTGCTCTCGCTGTTCACCGCGAACAATGGGCTCCCCGTCAACTCCACCACGTACGCGGTGACCACTGACGGGTTCCGCTACCGGATCGACCAGCGGGGCATGGACCCCAACGGATGGGTGGAGTACGGCAGTCAACTCGGCTTCATCGACCCGGACGGCACGACCCCGCTCTATCACGACGCCGTCGCCAACAACACCGGCAGCCCCGGCCAGCTCACCTCGGTGGACGGAGGAGTCATCTTCGCCCCGCCGACATTTCCGATCTTCTTCACGCCACCCGCGGATGCAACCCTCACAGCACTCGGCATCCCGCTGACGCCGGTTGCCTCGGTGGTGACCAACGTCAGCTTCAGCGGCTCGGTGGTCGGCAGCACGACGCTCTTCCAGAGCGGTGGGACGTTCTCGTACACGTCCAACGTCGCGGGGGTCTACCAGATCGTGATCAGCCGCGACGGCGTCAACTACGACCCGACGAGCCCCGGGAACCGGGTGCTCAGCGGCCTCAAGGGCGCGGGCACGCAGACCGTGACCTGGGATGGCAAGGACAACTCCGGGACGTACTTCCCCGCCAACTCGCCGGGCACCGATTACTCGTTCAAGATCGACGTGCACGCGGGTGAATATCACTTCCCGTTCGTCGATGTGGAGAACGATGTGCAGGGCGGTCCAACGATCACCATGCTCAACCCACCAGGCGGTGTGTGCCCACCCTTCACCGGCGCCTGCAGCGGTGGCTTCTACGACGACCGCGGCTACACGACGACAACCGGAGTCACGATTGGTACACCGGGAACCGTGCTCTGCGGCAATGCCCCACCGGTTCTCGCCCTCAGCAATCCGATCACCGGGTTCGACACCGCAGGAACCCAGCGAGCGTTCGGCACGGCGAGTGGCGGCAACACCAATGTGCCGTGCACCGGGAGTTTCGGCGATGCCAAGGGGCTCGACCTCTGGACGTACTACCCGAGCCACGTGGTCAGCGGCACGCTCACCATCGTCGCGCCCGGCTCGTACGCGGATATTGCCGTCACCAAGACGGTCAGCAACGCATCCCCGGTGGTGGGTGACGACGACGTCTATACCATCGCCGCGCACGACAACGGTCCTCTCGCGGCGACCGGCGTCACGGTGACCGACATGCTCCCGAGCGGGCTCGTCTACGTGAGTTCGACCGCCTCGCAGGGCACATACGACCAGGCCACCGGACTGTGGACCGTCGGTTCACTCGCAGTCGGTGCGACCGCGACACTGCACATCACCGTTCGACTCGCGGCGACCGGTGCGATCACGAACACCGCCGCCAGATCGGGCGAGATTCAGACCGATCCGATTCCGGCAAACGATGTGTCCTCTGTGAGGATCACTGTCGCATCGGCGCCGACTCCACCGGTCCCTGCAACCGGCGCGACGCCGGGGTCAGCGACCCCGATCGGTCTCGGTCAGGGGATGGCGCTGTTCGGAGTCCTGCTCTGCGCGGTGGCACTGATCCTGCGCCGGCGCACGCTCACGCTCACCACGAGTCGACATAGCGACGTCGCGGCGCGCCCGGCCGCGAGTCCTCGGGATGGAGGAGGACCGCGGCCACCAAGGCTCGCGTTGCTGCGGGGTCGACCACATCATCAACCTCGAAATACGTTGCGGTGTTGATCGCAGTTCCTCGTTCGTACGCCTCCGCGACCATGGCGTCGAATCGCTCTTGGCGTGCCTCGGCGTCCCCGATCGCCTCGAGCTCCTTGCGGTAGGCGAGTTTCACAGCTCCCTCGAGGCCCATCCCACCGAACTCGCCGGTGGGCCATGCGACGGTCATCAGCGGAGCGCGGAAACTCCCACCGGCCATCGCCTGCGCGCCGAGCCCGTATCCCTTGCGCAGCACCACGGTCATGAACGGAACCGTGAGCGCAGCGCCGGCGAGGAACAGACGGCTCGCGTGGCGAACGAGCGCCGTCGTCTCGGCATCGGGTCCGACCATGATCCCCGGGGTGTCGCACAGGAAGAGCACCGGCAGCCTGAACGCCTCACACAGCTGGAGGAAGCGAGCCGCCTTGTCGGCACAGTCGCTCGTGATCGCACCCGCGAGGTGCATCGGATTGTTGGCGACGATGCCGACCGGGTGTCCGTCGATGCGTGCGAGGGCGGTCACCATGCCGCGTCCGAAACTGGGTCGCAGCTCGAGCGATGAAGCGGTGTCGGCGATGATCGCGATGGCCCGATGCACGTCGTATGCGCGCCGCCGGTTCTCGGGGACGACATCGCGCAAGGCTGCTTGATCAGGCATTTCCCAGCCGGCGACCGGACCCTGGAAGAACGAGAGGGCATGCCGGGCAAGTCGAACGGCATCGGCCTCGTCGGTCGCTGCGATGTCGATGACGCCGTTGCGCACCTGCACGTCGAATGGACCAACCTCGTCGGCCTCGACCACGCCGAGCCCACCTCCCTCGATCATCGCCGGGCCGCCCATGCCGATGCTCGCGTCGGGCGTCGCGATGATCAGGTCGGAGCACCCGAGGAGTGCCGCGTTGCCGGCGAAGCAGCGGCCTGAGGCGATCCCGATCCTCGGAACGACTCCGGACAGCCGTGCCCAGAGTGCAAATGCCATGACGTCGAGACCTGCCACCATCGCGTGGTCGGTGTCACCCGGCCTGCCGCCGCCACCCTCGGCGAAGAGCACGACCGGGAGGCGGCGACGTTCGATCACGTCGAAGAGTCGGTCTTTCTTGCGATGCCCCATCACCCCCTGTGTTCCCGCGAGCACTGTGTAGTCGTACGAGAGCGCGGCGCAGTGCGCACGATCCTCGCCGACCAATTCGGTGTTCACCCGCGCGACGCCGGCGATGAGTCCGTCCGCCGGCGTTCGATGCACGAGGTCGTCGACGCTGCGTCGGCCGCGCTGCGCCGCGATCGCGAGGCCGCCGTACTCGACGAAGCTGCCGTCGTCGCACAGATCGGCGAGATTCTCGCGGGCCGTCCTGCGTCCCGCGGCGTGGCGTGCCTGGACGATGTCGACGCGGCTCTCGTCCCGTATCACGCTCCTGCGGCGGAGGGCTTCGGCGAGATCGGGACGGACGGAGTCATGCTCGGACACTTCTCAGCGCCCCCCTCGTCGCGAGGGTCGCTCCTCTCTCGGGAGAAACGTGAAGAGCTGAACATCTGGTTCGAACGCGCGCGGTGGCGACGTCAAACGGTTCGCGCCGACACCAAGGGTCGTATCCGGGATCGCGACGAAGTCGAGCTCAGAGAAGCCGGCCTCCATGAACCAGACGCGGATGGTTGGCGTCAGATCCGGCGCGAACGTGCCGCGGGTCCAGATCACCGTCGCATTGGGCGCGCACAGTGCTGGAAGTCGAGCCACCGTGTTGTGGATATCGTCATCGGTGATGTTGCCGAAGATGCCGCATGCGAGGACGATGTCAGCAGGGACGACCCCTGTGTAGCTCGTCGTCCGCGACGCGTCGCCGGTGACCACCTCGATCCTCGGCGCCACGTCCGCGGCGTGCTCACGAGCGCGTTGCGCAAGGTCCGGATCAAGCTCCACCAACCGCCCGCGAACGTCGTCGTGACGCCGATGGTCGGGCAGCACGCCGAGCACATCGCGCCCGTCTCCGGCGCACATGCTGATCACGGTGATCGGACCTGGCGGGGACGCGTCCAGCGCGTCGCAAATCGTGCGTTGCACCACCGCGAGGCGACGTGTCAACGCCGAACCCGCCACGTAGCCCTCGTGCCACGCGACCCACTCGCTCACGAGCGGCAATCGATCTGGTTCGACACTGTCAAGCGTCGCCCGATGTTGTCGTCAAGCATCACCCGAAGCCGTGTCAAGCATCAGCCGGAACCGTTGTCAGGCGTCAACCGAACTAGCACAACGAATTTGGTGCCCGCTCAGGGATTCGAACCCTGGACCTTGGGATTAAGAGTCCCCTGCTCTACCAACTGAGCTAAACGGGCCAGGCGGCCGATTCTACCCGGGGGTCACCGCCCCACCGGACCGGCACCACCACCGACACGCCCCGCTCGACGCTCTCCGCCGAGCCACACCATCGATCGGTACTGCTGCGCGAGGCGCATGCGGATCGGCGGTGGCGATGGTGAGACCGACCCTGTGATCGGCGTCGTCGTCTGCCCCTCGATGGCCCGGCGCAGGTCCGCCGCGCCTTTTCCCGGAAACACGGTCAGCACTCGCCCGAGGTCATGCGCGCCGAAGTGGCTGTCTCCGGCCCCGAGGGCCGCCCCGAGCCGGTCCCGGTGTTCGGCGTAGAACCCATCGAGCAGCCTCCATGTCCTGGGGAGCACGGGCGCGGTATGGCGAAGCTCGATCCCATCCACCGGGCGGCTCTCGAGCAGGCTCCGTGCCCTCCCCGGGGTGATCGAGGCGAACCAGGTCGGCATGAACGGGTGGGCGATCACCGCGAGCCCGCCGGCATCATGGATCGCGTCAACGGTGTCCTCAACCGACATGTGCATGCGAATCTGGTGTTCCAGGAAGAGCCCGACGATGTGTATTCCGGGCGGGAACGACGCCGTGACCTCTTCGCCCCTGACGACCTCGACGCCGCGCGCCGCGCCGGCTTCGATTGCCGGACCGAGTTCTGAGATCGTGTCGTGATCGGTGATGCAGAGTACGTCGAGCCCGATTGCAGCCGCCGCACGAACCAGCTCCACCGCACTGACCATCCCGTCACTCGCGAGGGTGTGCGCGTGGATCTCCGCGATGCCGAGGCCCTCGGCGGCGCGCACGGGAGCATCGGTCCCCTGCTTCATCGATCCAGTGTAGTGGGCCGCTGAGAGTGCGCTGAGAACACCTCTTTGAGATCATCTCGTGGCCGAGTTGTGGCGAGTCGACTCATATACTCGACGCAATGAATGGGCCGACCCGCGTCCTTGTTGTCGACGACGAGCAGAGCATCACCGACTTCATCGCGCTGGGTCTGCGCCATGAGGGTTTCGACGTGCGCACCGCGCCCGACGGTCACATCGCACTGCGAGTCGTCGACGAGTTCAAGCCACACCTCGTCGTCCTCGACCTGATGATGCCTCGCGTCGACGGCTGGCAGCTCTGCCGCGCGCTGTCGGGCGACCGCTCGCGCGGGATCATCATTCTCAGCGCGCGCGACGAGACGAGTGATCGCATCCAGGGGCTCGAGCTTGGCGCCGACGACTACCTCGTCAAGCCGTTCGATTTCGCCGAGCTGCTGGCCCGGATTCGCGCCGTGCTTCGCCGTCGCAACCCGGATCTCACCCGTGTCATCCAGGTCGGCAACCTCACCATCGACACGGCAACCCGCGAGGTCCGCACCGGTGACCGTTGCGTGGACCTCTCGGTGCGTGAATACGATCTTCTGCTGTATCTCGCGAGCAACGCGGGGCAGGTGCTGCCACGCCAGCGCATTCTCGACGAGGTGTGGGGCTACAACTTCTTCGGTGACGAGAACAACATCGAGGTCTACATCCGCTACCTGCGCACCAAGCTCGGCGACACCACCCACGAACGGATTCAGACGGTGCGCGGCGTCGGCTACCGGCTGCGCAGCCCCGTCGATGGGAGCGACGCCGCGGCGCGGTAGGACGTGCGTCGCATCGGACACGCTCTCGCATCGTTGCGCTGGCGGCTGACCCTCACCTTCATCGCACTGCTGCTGCCGTTGCTGGTGCTGCTCGCCGGGTATCAGTACCTGACCCTGCGCGCGAGCCTCATCAGCAATCGCGTCAGTGAGATGCAGGCCGACTTCACTTCGGCGAAGCGACTGGTCGCTGCCAAGGAGAAGGCGCTGGGCGCCACCACGACGGCCACGCGACGCCTGTGTGCCAGTCACCCGGCGCTCGTCGGCACTGCGGTGGCGAGCGCCGTCTCGACGGTGACCGGTCAGACCGTGCAGGTGGTCGTCTATGACCACAGCCTCACCCAGGAAGCGATCATGCCTGTGGGCGCGAGCCCGCCCATCCTCGATGCGGTCGTGCTCCAGGGGGTGGTGGACCGAGGCACGCGTTCGAGCGCCCAGCAGATCACCACCAGCGGCGGGGATCAGCTCGTCGTCGGTTTCCCGGTCGTTGCCGGAAGCGGCGTCTGTGGGGTTGCGCAGCTGTCGGTGTCGATGGACCCGATCACGGGTGTGCTGCACGACGAGATCCTGCTGATCACCGCCGGCGGTCTGGTGATCCTGGTGCTCGCGCTCGCGCTCGGTGTGCTGCTCACGGGGCGCACGCTCCGCCCCATGCGCCGTCTGACCGCCACCGCCGAGCAGCTCGCGACCGGCGACCTCACCGCGCGGAGCCGGCTCACCCCGAGCAACGACGAGGTCGGTCAGCTCGCGAGCAGCTTCGACCACATGGCCGATCGCATCCAGGAAGCCTTTACGGCACAGCAGGATTCCGAAGCGCAGGTCCGGCGCTTCATCGCCGATGCGTCGCACGAGCTGCGCACACCGCTGACGGCGCTCAAGGGCTATATCGACGTGTTGCGCCGAGGCGCCGGCCGTGAGCCGGCCGCGCTCGATGCCGCGCTGGAGGCGATGAGCAATGAGTCCGAGCGCATGCGGGTGCTCGTCCTCGATCTGCTGACGCTGGCCCGGCTCGACGCGCATCGCGAGTCGCATCCGGAGGACTTCGACCTCAACGCCGCGGTGATTGGTCTGCTTGATGAGGGCGTCCCGGGGATGCCCGCGGTGGTGGAACGCAGCCTCGCTCCGGCGCCGTTGCTTGTGCGCGCCGACCGCAGCGCAGTGAGCACAATCGTGCGCAACCTGCTCGTCAACGCCTGCAAGTACGCCGAGGGCGCGGCGCAGCACTGGAGCACGGTGGTCGAGGGCGGCTGGGCAAAGCTCGAAATTCGCGACGAGGGGCCTGGCATCCCAGCAGCCGACCTGCCTCACGTCTTCGAACGCTTCTACAGGGGTGAGAAGACGCGGGCGCGCGAGGAGGGCGGCAGCGGGCTCGGCCTCAGCATCGTCCAGGGGCTCGCGCGCGCCCAGGGAGGCGAGGCCGCGATCCGGAGCACCGAGGGCGCGGGCACGACGGCGACCGTATGGCTGCCGCTGGCACCCGCACCGCCCCCACCCCCTACAGGTTGAACGGCGACTGGAACGAGAGCCCGCTCAGCACCGTGAGCTGCCCGGTGGCCATCAGAAGGCCGAAGCCGAAGAGGATCACGCCGGCAACGATGCTGATCACTCGAAGGTGGCGGTTGACGCTGCGCAGCACCCCCTGGAGCCGGTCGGCCAGCACGGCGACGAGCAGGAACGGGATCGCCAGGCCCAGGCAGTACAGGACCATGAAGGGGAGCCCGCCGAACTCGCGGTTCTGAGCCAGGGTGAGGATGGCCCCGAGTTGGGGTCCCAGGCAGGGCAGCCAGCCCGCGGCGAAGGTCAGCCCGAGGAGCAGGCCTCCCGCGGCGCCGTTCGAGGCACGCAGGTGGAACCGCCGCTCGCGCTCCAGCCAGCCGAATCGCAACACTCCCATCGTCTGGAGCGCGAGCACCATGATTATCGCGCCGGCGATCCGGTTGACCAGGTCGAGGTTGCGCTGGAATACCGTGATCGCCAGCACCCCCTCGAGCAGGTAGTACTCGGCGATGAACACCACGCTGAAGCCGACCACGAAGGCGATCCCGGTGGTCATCGCGGAGCTCCGGGCGAAGAACGTCGCCGTCCCTCCCGAAGCCCCGGCGAGCGCCGGCTGACCGGCGCGCCCGCTCAGGTAGGCGGCGTAGGCGGGCATGAGCGGGAACACGCAGGGCGACAGGAAGGACGCGAGCCCGGCGAGAAACGCGAGCGGGATCGACGGACCCGCTGACACCCCGATCACCGCGCTAGCGTAGGTCGGCGAGTGCTAGGGCGGCCCTTCGACGTAGTAGCGCTGCCGCCACCTGATGTAGACGTACAGCGCCAGGAGCACGAAGAAGACCTCGTAAACGAGTGGGGTCGGCCAGTGGAAGGCGGCTTCCGCGAAGCGCTGAATGCCGCTGGCCGCTGGTGGCGTCGCCACCGGTTTGACCGCCTGGGGCACCGCGGTCGCCGTGGCGATCGGGGTGGGCACGGACGACGGCACTGCGACTCCTGACGCCTCGGCCACCAGAGGCGGCGGTGCGGGCGCTGTGGAGTCGCTCTCGATGTACACCTCGCTGCCGCCCGTCGGCGGGTTCAATGCCACAACGACCTCGGGAGGGGTGGTGTTGGCGATGGCGATTGCCTCGACGTTCCTGCTCCCGGTCGGAAGCCCGGTGTCGGCCTTGTGATACGTGAGTCCACCATCGGTGGATCGATAGAAGTCACCGCCGGTGCTGCCACCGGCGTCGGCCCCGGCGTAGGCGAGGTTCGGGTCAAGGGGTCCGAACTGGGCGACGGTGAGTGTCAGCGCCTGGGCGACCCCCGCCCCGGCAGTCCACGTGATCCCCCCGTCGCCGCTCCGGAAGATGCCCTGGGACGTGGTGACGATCACGGGCCGCCTTGGAACGGCGGCGTCGATCTGGCCGGCCGTGATCGAGGAGACGACGGCGCCGGCGGGCAACCCCGATTGCAGGACTTCCCACGCGCCTCCGCCGGTGCTGCTGAAGAGATACCCGGAGGCGAGCGTTCCGCTGATCGCCCCGTCCGCTCCCGCGATCACGCTGAACTGCGGGTGGTTGGCCGCCACGGCCACCGCCGAGATCGAGTAGCGGTCCAGACCACCGTCGTGCCAGATATGGCCGTTCGGGCTCAGCGCCACCCCCGCGTTAGTGCCGGCGGCGATGCCATCGAAGCCGAACGCGAGCGCCCGAACGTCCAGGTTGCCGAGCCCGTTGGAAGCGTCAGCCCAGGTCGTGCCGGAGTCGGCGCTGGCGTACACGCCCTTGCCGTCGGTCCCGGCGAACGCCTGCGACGGGTTGCGCGCGTCGAAGCCGACCGTCCAGACGCGAAAACCGGCCAGCGTCTGGGTCCAGGTGGCTCCGGTGTCGCGCGAGACGTAGATCCCCAGGTCGGTGCCCGCCAGGATCGTGCTCGGTCGCGACGGCTCGATGGCAAGGCTCCAGATCCTGGCCGATCCAAGGCCGACAATTGGCCCGGTCGGGGAGAATCCGACCTGCGCCGCCGAGACGTGTGCGCTGAGCGTTGCCCAACCGGCCAGCAGTGAGACGGCGAACAGGAGGGCGCCGAGCGACCGCCTGCGCCGCCGTGCCGGCACGGTGGCGGACTGATAGAGGTGGGTGGGGTGAGTGCTCACTGCAGGGCGCTTGAGTAGGTCGAGTTGGGAGTGACGGCGCCGCGAGGTCTCGCGCCGCGATCCGGGGAGACGGCCACAGAATACCGCGCGTTCCGGGTTTCGCGGCCGCCTCGTCGCGGTATCTGCGATGCAGATGCCAACGACCTTCAAGGATTACTACGCGACCCTGGGCGTTCCCCGGACGGCAACTGAGAAGGAGATCCGGACCGCCTTCCGTAAGCTCGCCCGCAAGCATCACCCCGACGTGAATCAGGGCGACAAGGCGGCCGAGGATCGGTTCAAGGAGATCAACGAGGCCAATGAGGTGCTCGGCGATCCGGAGAAGCGCAAGAAGTACGACGAGCTCGGGCCGCGCTGGCAGGAGTACGAGCAGTGGGAGCGCGCCGGCAAGCCAGGGCCGAATCCCTTCCAAGGCAACAATGAGCACTTCGGGTACCGGACGGTCTCGCCCGACGAGCTCGAGGGCATGTTCGGCAGCAGTGCGCCGTTCAGCGACTTCTTCCAGCAGTTCTTCGGCGGCAGCGGCGCGGAGGCGCGCGACAGCTTCAGCAGCGGTCGCCCACGACGCCGGGTCGCGCGCCGGGGCCAGGACGTCGAGGGCGATGCCGAGATCAAGCTCGAGGATGCGTTTTCGGGGTCGACGCTCACCGTCGACCTCAGCTCATCCGATGGTCCACGCCGGGTCGAGGTCAAGATCCCCGCTGGGATCCACGAGGGCGCCCGCGTACGCGCCTCCGGTCAGGGCGGTGCGGGTCGAGGAGGCGGACCGCGAGGTGACCTCTTCATTCGCGTTCATATCCGCCCGCATCCCGTCTTCACGCGTGCCGGCGACGATCTCAGCGTCCGAGTGGCGACGCCGCTGGCCACCGCCCTTGCGGGCGGCACTGTGGGCGTCCCGACGCTTCGGGGTACGACCGCCCAGCTGTCGATTCCGCCGGGAACGCAGAACGGCGCACGGCTGCGACTTCGGGGCCTCGGTTTGCCCCACCTCAAAACCGAGGGTGCGGGTGACCTTCTCGCCACCGTCGATGTCCGGCTCCCGCATCCCGTGCCCGAGGAGCTGCTCGCGTGGGCGCGGTCCGAGCAGACTCCCCCCGCCTGAAGCCCCAGCCCTAGGAGACCGTGAGCGGGTGCTCCCGGGTGCTCCGCGAGATCGTGCAGACNNGACGCTGACGGGAAGCCCGTCGAGCGCCCAGGATCGCGGCCCGGCTCCGAGCAAGGTTTGAGGATCGGCGCTCACGCTGACGTGAACCGGCGGCCCCTGCTGGAGGTCGAGGTCTGTGCCCGCCAGGTCGACGTCGGCGGTGAGGGCAAGTCGGGTGCCTGCGAGCCCTGAGAGTGCCGTCCCGGGAATCTGCTCATGCTTCGACCTGTCGCCGATCCGGATCTCGGCGACGGCGCCCGTCTGGACGTCGACGGTGATCACCCGATGGTGGTTCGTGTCCGCGACCACAAGGCGGCCATCGGGGAGCACGTCGAGGCCGCCCGGCTCATCCACCGGCTCGCTCAAAGGCATCGTCCCGAGATCGCCGCCACTCCAGACACGGATCAGTGAGTTGAACGCGTCAGCCACGGCGATCGATCCATCATGGAGCGCAGCCACGCCAAGTGGGTGCTGGAGGCTGGCGGTGCCGCGATCGCCGTCGGCGGTCCCCCAGTCGAACAGCCCCGTGCCGACGAGCGTCTCCACCCGGCCGTCGCGCAGGACGCGGAGCGCGGACACTTCCGAGTCGGCAAAGGCGATGGCGTTGCCGGCGATCGACGTGAGCCCGCTGGGCTGCGCCAGGTGCGCCTGCAGCGCGGGGCCGTCGCGGAGTCCCTCCGCCCCGCTGCCGGCCAGGGCCTCGACCGGTCCGCCATCGCCCGCGACGGCGACGATCCGGTGCAGGCCCGCCTCGGCGACCGCGATCCGTCCGCCTGTGAGCACGAGCGCGTCCCATGGGGACCGCAGGCCTGAGGCGAGGACGCGGCGTTCACCGTCGGGCAGGGAGACGGCCACGAGCTCCCCCGCGACGGTGTCGCAGACCAGCAGGCGTCCGGCGTCGAAGCGCACCCCCTGTGGCTGGTGGAAGCCTCCGAACTCCTGCTGGACGCTCCCCTCGAGGTCGCAGACGAGCACTCGATCATTGCCGGTGTCGGCGACCGCGAGTCTGCCCCCGCCGTCAGAGGCGACCTTGCCGGGGAAGGCGAGCGTGGTGTCGCTTCCAAGGGAGACCGGAGTGAACGCCGGCCCGACGGCGAGATCGCTGCGGCCGTCGAGACGTTGTGCGATCACGCCGCCGAGCGCGGGTCCGTTGCCCTCGCCGGAGGCCATCGCGACCACGTAGCCGTCCGGGTCGATCACCACCAGCGTCGGCCAGGCGCGAACGCCGTATTGCTGCCATGTCTCGAGCTCCGGGTCATCCAGCACCGGGTGACCGATCCGATGGCGGGCGACGGCGCGCGCGACGGCCATATGGTCGGCCTCGTGCGGGAATTTCGGGGAGTGCATCCCGATCACCACCAGTTGGTCGCCGAAGCGCTCCTCGAGCTGTCGCAGCTCCTCGATGACGCGAATGCAGTTGATGCAGCAGAACGTCCAGAAGTCGAGCACCACGACGCGTCCACGAAGATCTCGCAACGCCAGCGGACGATCGGTGTTGAGCCACCCCCCGGCACCCCGGAGCTCCGGTGCGCGGACACGCCCGAGTGCTGTGGTCATGCTCCATCCATCATCCCGCGCGGCGGTCTCCGGCCGCGACAGAGGGGCGAGCGTTCCGGGCCCTTGATATAATCGCTACAGAGGTGGGTTGGTGCACCGACCCAACGGCGCGCGGAGAGGCGCCGCTGGCCCGGCGACACTCTTTTGAAACTCTCCCTATCCCTTCCTGACCGGCAGGGGGTGGCCCTCCGCCCCCTGCCACTTTTCCCCGAGCTGTACGGCCGTCGCTCCGCGCTCAGTCGAGCAGTGAGGTACGAACCAGGGTGTGCTCCCGGTCGGGGCCGACCGACACCACGTTGACGCTCGCGCCACACAGCTCGCCGAGCCGATCGATGTAGGCGCGGCACGCGTCCGGGAGGTCCTCATAGCGCCGGCATTCCCGAGTCGGGGACATCCACCCAGCCCACTCCTCGTAGATCGGTTCGACGTGCTTGAGGTGCGAGATGTTGGCCATCGGATGATCCCAGTACTCACCCTTGCTCATGTACCCGGTGCAGATCTTCAGGGTCTCGAACTCGTCGAGGACGTCGACCTTGGTCAGCACCATCGCATCGATGCCGTTGGTGGCGACCGCGTAGCGCGAGACGGCCGCGTCGAACCATCCGACCCGGCGGGCGCGCCCGGTCGTGGTGCCGTACTCGGCGCCGACCTCGCGAAGCTGATCGCCGAGCGCGTCGGTCAGCTCGGTGGGGAAGGGGCCGTAGCCAACCCGTGTCGTGTATGCCTTGAACACACCGACCGTCCGGGTGACGCGCGACGGCGGGATGCCGCTGCCGGTGCAGGCGCCCCCCGCAGTTGGTGACGACGATGTCACATACGGGTAGGTGCCGAGGTCGATGTCGAGCATCACTCCCTGGGCGCCTTCGAGGAGGATGCGCTGGTTGGCGGTCAGCGC
>PLDZ01000182.1:0-819 GCA_003136295.1 Candidatus Dormiibacterota bacterium | reverse complement strand
TAGGCCGGCCCGATACCGCGCCAGGTGGTGCCGAGGCGATCGTCACCGCGCATCTCCTCGCCGAGCTGATCGAGCACCGGGTGATACGGCATCACCATGTGCGCGCGCTCGCTGATGACCAGGTTCTGCGCCGGGATGCCACCGGATTGGAGCTCGTCGAGCTCGAGGAGAAACGCCTTCGGATCGACGACGACGCCGTGACCGATGATGCAGGTGGTCTTGGGGTAGAGGATCCCGCTCGGGATCAGGTGGAAGCGGTGCTCCCTGCCGCCGGTGACCACGGTGTGGCCTGCGTTGTTGCCCCCCTGCGAGCGGATGACCATGTCGACGGTGTCGGCGAGCAGGTCGATGACCTTGCCCTTGCCTTCATCGCCCCACTGGCCGCCAACCAGAACTGTGACGCTCATCGCGGCGCGAAGCGTACTGGACGGAGCTGACACGAGCGGTGTGTTTAGCGGAGGCCTCGCCGGGAAAACCTCTTCAGGGCCGGGATTGAACCGGCAGGAACGAGAGAGAACATGGCAGACAAGAGCCCGTTGACCGAGTTGACCGCCCAGCTCCCGCCGGAGTGGAAGTGGGCCGCGCTGTTTCACGCCCCCGAGCGATTCGAACAGGAGTGGCGCGCGTGGCTCGGTGCCGCTGCGCACGAGGAAGAGATGTCCCTGCTGCGCTGGTGGGGTCAGCGGGCAGACCGGGCCGCCTGATCCTCGGTCGGCTTACCAGCCGCTGAGAGCGCCGCTGTAACGGGAGTACGCGCGCTGATTTCCCGTCAGGGCTTGAGCGGACAGCGGCGCCGCTACGATGCCCGGGCAATGCCAA
>PLDZ01000241.1 GCA_003136295.1 Candidatus Dormiibacterota bacterium | reverse complement strand
CGAGTTCAGGAAGAGACCCGGCTTGCGGTAGTCGAACCAGAGCGCCGCCCAGATCAGATTCTGGCCGACGTCCGCCAGCACGATCGCCTCGTCCTCGCAACGCGCATACATCGCCTCGAGGACCTCCTGTGGCTGGAGGAGGCCGGTGTGATTGGCGAAGCGCACGGGATGCTCTTCCTTCCACTGGTCGATCTGAGTGAGCCACTGATGCTCGCGCTTGGGCTCGACGAGCAGGTTCAGCTCGCGCAGCGCGACCTTCGCGTCGGCGACGACGCTCACGTGCGGAATGACGTTCTTGCCGATCTCGGCGGGATCGATGTCGATATGCACGAGATGCTCGACGCGGGGCGCGAACGAGTCGAGCCGCGTGGTGACGCGGTCGTCGCAGCGCATGCCGACCATGATCAGCACGTCTGCCTCGCAGACCGCTTTGTTCGTGTATCCCGCGCCCATGAAGCCGACCATCTGGAGCGCCATCGGATCCGTCACCGGGAATGCGCCGGTGCCGAGCAGCGTCCAGCCGACGGGGATGTGCGCCTGATGGGCCAGCTCNNCGGCGATCTGGCGCAGCTTCGCCGGGTCGGGCCGTGGCGGCGCCGGGTAGGACCGCCGCCGCACCGGACCTTCGGGGTAGTTGAACGCGGTGACCGCCGCCTGCAGGTCCTTGGGAAAGTCGATCAGCACAGGACCGGGCCGTCCCGTGCGGGCGATGTGGAACGCCTCCTTGATCGTCGGAGCGATGTCCTCGACTCGCGTGATCAGGTACGAATGCTTGACCACGGACATGGTCGAGCCGATGACGTCGGACTCCTGAAAGCTGTCCGTTCCGATGGCGGTCGACGGCACCTGACCGGTGATCGCGACGACCGGGACCGAGTCCATGTATGCGGTGGCGAGGCCGGTGACGAGGTTCAGCGCTCCAGGACCGCTGGTCGCGAAGACCACGCCGACCGACCCGCGCTTGCTGCGCGCGTAGCCGTCGGCGGCGTGCGCTCCGCCCTGCTCGTGGCGCACCAGGATGTGGTGGAGCGCCGGGTAGTCCGGGAGGTACCGATAGAGCCAGAGATTGGCGCCGCCGGGATACCCAAAGACGGTGTCGACACCCTCGCGGATGAGCGATTCGAGGGCGACCTGCGCGCCGGTGAGCATGCGAGGCGGCTGCGCTTGGCCGTCGGGGCTTGCTGCGGTCGTCGCAGCCGAACTCGAGCGTTGATCCGTTCGGGTGGTGATCATTGGTAGTAGCGGTTGAGCGATCTGCGCACGAACTCTTCGCTCTCGTCGTGCCGGGGCGTGCCCGGAGCGAAACGGTCCGCGCGTGCGGCGTCGAGGCGTTCGGCGCTGGTGCCCTCGTCGTGGGTGCCTGCATCCCAGCGCGTCGGTGTTCCCATGCCGTCATACGGGGCGGGTGCCTGTCGGGGGCCGGCCATGGCTGTTCCTCCAAACGGGTTGTGCCGGGAACAAAAAAAGGCCCCCTCCTGGGAGGGGGCCTTTTGCTTGGTTCCGGCTTGGTGCTGTGCCTACGTGCGCACGCGCCTGCCCTGAAGCATGAAAGCCCCGCTCCTAATCAGGAGCAGGCCTACCAGCAGGACCAGCGCGAAGCCGTAAGACATCTCGGCGCGAAGAATACGGCTTGGGCACCGTTCCAGTCAATACACGGACCTGTGACGGTCGAGCCGTATGCTTCTGCGCATGCCTGAAGCACCGTCGACGCGACCGAGCTCGGTGATGTTGCACGGCCCTGATCGCGCGCCCGCGCGAGCGATGCTGCGAGCGATCGGCTTCAGTCGCGAGGACCTGGAACGGCCGATCATCGGTGTCGGTCACTCATGGATCGAGACCATGCCGTGCAACTGGAACCATCGTGCCCTCGCTGAGCGGGTGAAGGAGGGGGTTCGTGCTGCCGGCGGCACGCCGATGGAGTTCAACACCATCGCAGTCAGCGACGGTGTGACCATGGGAACGCAGGGGATGAAGGCGTCGCTGGTGTCACGCGACCTGATTGCGGACTCGATCGAGCTGGTCACCCGCGGGCACAGCTTCGATGGGCTTGTGCTCATCGTCGGTTGCGACAAGACCATCCCGGCAGCGGCGATGGCGCTGAGCCGCCTGGACATCCCGGGCCTTGTGCTCTACGGCGGCACCATCCAGCCGGGACACCTGCGCGGCCGCGACCTCACGGTCCAGGATGTCTTCGAGGCTGTCGGCGCGTACAACGCCGGCCGGATCGACGCCGACGAGCTTCGCGCGGTGGAGGAGCACGCCTGTCCTGGGGCGGGCGCGTGTGCCGGTCAGTACACGGCGAATACGATGAGCACGGCGCTGGAGTTTCTCGGGCTGTCGCCCCCCGGCGCCAATGCGGTGCCGGCGACTCACCCCGATAAACCGGCCGTGGCCGAGGCCGCGGGCCGGTTGGCGGTGCAGCTTGTCGAGGCCGGCACCAATGCTCGGTCGATCGCCACTCGTGCCGCCTTCGAGAACGCCATCGCGTCGTTCGCTGCCACGGGCGGTTCCACCAACGCGGTGCTCCACCTGCTCGCGATCGCTGCCGAGGCGGATATCCACCTCGAGATCGACGACTTCGACGCCATCTGCGCACGGACACCGATCCTCGCCGACCTCCGCCCGGGAGGGCGCTTCGTCGCGACCGATCTCTTCGCGGCGGGTGGGCTCGGCGTGGTCATGCAGCGGCTTCTCGAGTTGGGACTGCTGCATGGCGACGCGGTCACAGTCGACGGGCGGACCCTCGCCGAAGTCGCGGCATCAGCAACCGAGACGCCGGGGCAGCAGGTGATTCGCGCCGCGGACGCACCGCTTCGCAAGCATGGTGGGATCGCTGTGCTGCGGGGCAACCTCGCCGCCGAGGGGTGCGTTGTGAAGCTCGCGGGCAACGATCGCGAGTCGCATCAGGGACCGGCACGCGTCTTCGATTCGGAGGAGGAGGCGTTCGCCGCGGTGCGTGACGGGGCCATCCATGCCGGCGACGTCGTCGTGATCCGCTATGAGGGACCGGTGGGCGGTCCCGGCATGCGCGAGATGCTCGGCGTGACCGGCGCCATTGTCGGAGCGGGCCTCAGCGATTCAGTTGCGCTGATCACCGACGGCCGCTTCTCCGGCGCGACCCACGGGTTCATGGTCGCGCACATCGCACCCGAGGCAGCGCTCGGTGGCGCGCTTGCCGCGGTTCGAGACGGGGACATCGTGAGCATCGACGTGGTCGCCCGGCGCATCGATGTCGATCTCGAGGACGCGGAGATCGCAAGGCGACTCGCGGCGTGGACGCCGCCCGCACGGCGCTACGCGACCGGAGTGTTCGCCAAATACGCGGCCACAGTGTCGTCCGCAAGCCTGGGGGCGGTCACCGGGCGCTGACGCCGATCTTGCCGACGGCCCCGCGCAGTCCGCGACAGCCGACGCAGCCGGTGCAGTCGATGCAGTCCGAACAGGCGACGCATGCGATGCATCGGGTGCAACGGAGACATGCGACGGTCAACACGCAGCGCCGTATCGCGGCACTGAAGACGGTCAGCACGCTGCCCGCCACCGCAGCGCTGGCGACCGTCACCGCGCTCCTGACCACGGCCGCGCTGAATGCCGTCGCGGCGCTCCCCACCACCGCGGCCGATCCTCGGGTGAGTGCCGATCCGGCAACTGCTGAGGAGTAGGAGGTTGCAGCCGACCCGGCCACCGCACTCGAACGGCGGGTCGCGACGCTTCCGGCGACGGCGGCGCTCTCCACCGTGAGCGCGCTGCCGGCGACTGCAACACTGCTGCTGGTCAAGACGGCCCCCGGCCCGGGGTCGTCTTCACCCTGCTCCTCAGAGCGTTCTCGGCGCAGGGCGAGGACGCGGGTCGCGGTGATCGTCGCGAGCAGGCCGAGGCCCCCTGCCACCACGATTCGCCGCCTGCGCTCCGATGTCATCCGATGCAGTCTAGCCCCGTCATGCCTGTCACTCGACCCGTCCCTGGTTCAGCTCGATCCGACCCCCGCCTCGACGGGCGCAGCGCCCCCGAGATCCGTCGCCACGTTGAGTCCTATGGGCTCGTCGGCGGCTGGAATGCCGCGGGCCTTCGTCCGAAGCGGGATCTCCTTGATCAGCAGCGTCAGGAAGAACGCGAGGACCAGGATCGGCACGGCGGCGAGAAACACGACGTGGAGCGACTCCGAGACGGCGTTGATGAGGCCTGTGTGGATCGCGGGCGGCAGGTTGGCGAGCTGTGCCGGGTTGCCCTCAAGCGACGCGGGATTGATCCCGGAGTGAAGTGCGCTCGCGGGCAGGTTCTTCTTGAGGTTGGCCGCGAGCTCGTTGCTGAAGATCGCGCCGAAGATCGCCACGCCGAACGACGCCCCCATCGAGCGCAGGAAGGTTGCCGAGCTCGTGCCGACCCCCAGATCGCGCTGCTCGACCGCGTTCTGGACGGCGATGACCAAAACCTGCATGACGCAGCCGAGTCCGAGGCCGAGCAGCACCATGTAGACGGAGAGCAGGAAGCGTGGCGTGTGCGGGTCGATGGTGGAGAGCAGGAAGACACCGATCGCGGCCAGCGCCGTGCCGACGACCGGAAAGATCTTGTAACGACCGCGACGGCTGATGAGTTGCCCGCTCGTGATCGAGGCGGTCAGCAGCCCCGCCATCAGGGGGAGGATGTTCAGCCCCGAGCTCGTCGCGCTCGCGCCGTCAACAAGCTGCAGGAAGACGGGCAGGAAGGTGATTGCTCCGAACATGGCGAAGCCGATCACGAAGCCGACGCCGCTGGCGACGTTGAACACCTGGATGCGGAAGAGCCGGAAGGGGAGGATCGGCTCGCTGACCCGCCGCTCGACGACGACGAACCCGGCGAGCATCACCACCCCGACGATCCCGAGAGCGAAGATCGGCAGCGACGCCCACGCGTACTGCGTGCCACCCCAGGTGGTCATCAGGATCAGTGCGGAAGCGCCGGCCGCGAGGAAGAACGCCCCAAGCCAGTCGACGCTGTGCGAGATGCGCCGGGTGTGCGTCTTCAAGACGGTCGCCGTCACGAAGAGCGCCACGGCGGCGATCGGGACGTTGATGTAGAAGATCCAGCGCCAGGACACGTCGTCAGTGAGGAATCCCCCGATCAGCGGGCCGGCGACGCTGGCCAGCGCGAACACGCCACCCATCCATCCCTGGTACTTGCCGCGCTCGCGGGGCGGAACGACGTCGCCGATGATGGCTTGCGCGCCGACCATGAGCCCGCCGGCGCCGATGCCCTGGACGGCGCGGAAGCCGATGAGCTCGAGCATGTTCTGGGAGAGGCCGGCGAGCATCGATCCGACGATGAAGATGACGATCGCGGCCTGGAACAGGAACTTGCGGCCGTAGAGGTCGCCGAGCTTTCCGTAGAGCGGGGTCGAGACCGTCGAGGCGAGCAGATATGACGTGACCACCCAGGACAGCTGGTTCAGCCCTCCGAGATCGCCCACGATGGTCGGCAGCGAGGTTGCGACGATGGTCTGATCAAGGGCCGCGAGGAGCATGCCGAGCATCAGGGCGCCGAGCACCGCGTAGATCTGTCGCTGGGTCATGCCGTGGCCCTCCGTAGGTGATCCCCGGCATCGTCGTGCACGGTTGCGGCGATGCGCTCGGTCAGGTCGACATAGGTCTGCAACTCGTCGTCATCCAGCGCGGTGAACACTTCCGCCGATGCTCGGCGCATCCCGGCCTTGAAGCGAGCGGCGAGATCCCTTGCGCGCTCGGTCGGTACAACATGTTGCACCCTCCGATCGCGAGCGTCACGCACGCGGGTGACCAGGCCGCCGCGCTCGAGCCGGTCGATCAGCTGGGTGGCGCCACTGAGTCCGATCCCCTGCGCCTCCGCGACCTCGCGCATGCTCATGCCGTCCCCGAGCAGCAGGCATCGAACCACCTCCATCTGGTGAACGGTGATGCCACCGACCTCCGCGAATTCCGCATGCAGAGTCGGCGACGCCACTTCGAGGAACCGGCGTCGCAGCGCCGTCTGAGCGGTGATGAGGCGTTCGAGCAGGAGGGCGCGGTCCTTCATGCCACAGATAATACATCGCATGAAGTATTTTTGTCAGCTCAGGACGACCCGCCTGCCTCGGCCAGGATCTTGTATAAGTCGCGGGTTGGAACAGGCGGCTTCGGCGACTGGATCGAGGAGCCGGTGTGGAGGCAAGGACCATGGGAAGCCCGATTGTCCACTTCGAGCTCATCGGCAAAGATGCCGCACGGCTCAAGGCGTTCTACACCGCTGTCTTCGACTGGAAGATCGGTGAGCTGGCGCCCGACATGGGCAACTACGGGCTCATTGACGCGGAGTCGAGCGGTCTCGCCGGCGGCGTTGGTCAGTCGGACGACGGCAAGCCTCGTACCAGCGTGTATGCGCAGGTACCGGACCTTCAGGCCACCCTCGACAAAGTCGTGGCCAACGGTGGCAGCGTGCTGATGCCACCGACGGAGATCCCAGGTGTGGCCACACTGGCGCTGTTCTCCGATCCGGATGGCAACATCTTCGGCTTGACAAGAGGCTGAGCCATCGCGACACGCTGATGGGGCGGACGCCGCGTCGGCTCCGCGCCTTCTCGGTCACGTCAAGATGGGACGCGCCGTGATCCAGCATCCCTCCGCGAGCTTTGCCTTCACCGCTCGCTGCCGGATCGTGAACCGGCCGGGAATGCTCGGGCAGCTCACCTCGGCCATCGGGAGCCTCGGCGGCGACATTCGCGCGCTCGACATCGTGCGCGTGGAGGGCAACGGGATCGTCCGGGACATCACCGTGCTCGCCGCGGACGCGGATCACGCTCAGAAGTTGATTCAGCGGATGTCGGCAGTGCCCGGCGTGGAGGTGCTCGAGTACTCGGATCGCACGTTCCTCGCGCACCTTGGCGGCAAGATCGAGGTCACTCCTCGCCTCCCGATCCGCACGCGTGATGACCTCTCGATGGTGTACACGCCGGGCGTGGCGCGAATCTGCATGGCCATCGCCGAGGACCCGCGCCGGGTGCGCAACCTCACGATCAAGCGTAATGCGGTCGCCATCGTCACCGATGGGAGCGCGGTGCTCGGCCTCGGCAACATCGGCCCTGACGCGGCGATCCCGGTGATGGAGGGCAAGTCCATGCTCTTCAAGGAGTTCGGCAGCGTCGACGCCTTCCCGATCTGTCTCGCCACGCAGGATGTCGACGAGATCATTCAAACCGTGGTGCACATCGCGCCGATCTTCGGGGGCATCAACCTGGAGGACATCGCCGCTCCGCGGTGCTTCGAGATCGAGCGGCGCCTCACCGAGCTGCTCGACATCCCCGTGTTCCACGACGACCAGCACGGGACTGCCATCGTCGTCACCGCGGCGCTCCTCAACGCTCTCAAGATCGTCGGCAAACGGCTCGAGGACGTACGGGTCGTCTGCCTCGGCGTTGGAGCGGCCGGAACCTCCGTGTCACGACTGCTCATCGCGGCCGGCGTGGGGAACATCATCGGGGTGGATCGCGCCGGGATCCTCAGCCAGGGTGCCGCCGACGACCTGACCCCGGAGCAGGTGTCCTACGCGGCCGCGACCAACCGAAACCACGTGACCGGNNGGAGCGGTCGATGCGGAACTCGTGCGCCTGATGGCGCCAAATCCCATTGTGTTCGCCTTGGCCAACCCGGAACCCGAGGTGCAACCGGAGGCGATCGAGAACGTGGCCGCGGTGATCGCAACCGGGCGCAGCGACTACCCGAATCAGATCAACAACGTCCTCTGCTTTCCCGGTTTCTTTCGCGGCCTGCTCGACAGCGGCGCCGGGCAGATCACGGATGCCATGAAGCTGGCGGCCGCGCATGCGATCGCCGATGTCGTCGGGGACGATCTCAACCCCGAATACATCATCCCGTCGGTCTTCAACCGGAATGTCGCCCCGGCTGTCGCGGCTGCCGTCAGCGGCGAGGCGAGAGCCAGCGGGCTGGCACGCGAGGACACCGATCTGATCGATCCGCTTCACGTGGCCGGCCCCAGCCGCGACCTCGCTCGCTGAGCCCTACGCGCGGCGGCGAGTTTTCCACACCTTTACGAGCCACTTCTCTCTGGACTGGGCTGCGAACTCGCCAGTTATCCACAGGCCGATGGGGAAAGTTCCACCGGCGCTAGGGAATCGGAACGGTCACATCTCCGGTCTCGTTGAGGAGCTGCTGCCAGGTGTCGAACGACATGCAGAACCGGCCTCCGACACCGAAGGTGGGGCCCCAGCTGTTCCAGAACCAGACAAGCTTGCTCGGAGCATCGATCTGGTCAGCCACGACCTCATGGCCGCCTCTCACCGTGGCCCCGGGAGCGATCGCGACGAGCCCGTCGGCCGCCGGGGCGTCGAAGCTCGTGTACCAGCCGATCCCGGTGATGACGGGCCGAAGCACCAGCGCGAGCAGCGCGTCTTCGAGACTGAACGCGTGCCTGTATGACGAGATCCATCCCAGCTGCACGGCGGCCTTGCAGACCTCGAGACCGCTGCCGCCCGGGTCATTGGGAGGGTACGGGTCGCCTTCCAGCTTGGTCTCGAGCTCGTAGAGGGTGATGGCGTCGGTCTCGGTGCGTGGCGCGCCCCCCTTGAAGTCAGGTGCCGAGTTCAGCGCCCCGCAGAGCGCGTTGGCGGTGCACGAGCCGATGTCGCCCTGGTTGAGCGGCAGCCCGGTGGCGTTGTGCACNNGTCACCTGCTCAGGAATCACCGATCGCACGACATCACCGTTCACGGCAGGTCTTCTCCAGTACTCGGACGTCCGGTGCGAACCGCGCCGCGGGCGCAAACGCCCGGGGTCCATCTTCGGTCGGCCTTCGGTGGGTGTCAATTTGGCACGGAGCGCTGTGCCGGTGATGCGAGACTCCGCTGCATGGACATCGATCAGCAGATCGAACGGATCCGCGATGACGGTGAAGCGCTCGCGCGAGCTGCCGAGGCGGGGCCGCTCGACGCGCGAGTACCCGGGTGCCCAGACTGGGATGTCGAGCTACTGCTGCGTCACATCGGCGACGTGCATCGCTGGGCGGCGACGATTGTGCGGGAGCGGTCTCCGGAGCGGCTGCAGCGCGATTTCGAAGGGCCCGCCGGCCGCGACGAGCTGCTGGCCTGGTACCGCGATGGCTGCGGTGCGCTGATCGAGACGCTCCAAGCGGGATTACCCGAGGACACCTTCTGGTTCTGGGGACCGGCGCCAAACGCGCTCGCGTTCTGGGCGCGTCGTCAGGCGAATGAAACGGCGGTGCACCGGTGCGACGCCGAGTCTGCGCGTGGCTCCATCACGCCCCTGACCACCGTCGATGCGCTCGACGCCCTCGATGAATGGTTCGGTCTCGCAGTGCGGCGTGCCAGAGCGCCCGAGGGCGGGGGCCGCATCCTCCGACTCGTGGCCACGGACGCTGACGCAACCTGGAATCTGATCCTCGGTGATCGAGTCGAAGTCACCAGCGACCGGGGGAGGGGCCACTGCGAGCTGCGGGGAGGGGCATCGGACCTGTTCCTCTGGTCGATGAACCGGCGCGGTACCCAAGGGATCACCGTTTCCGGTGACGACACGCTCCTGCAGGTTTGGGCCGACAATGTCCGATTCTGAACGGGTCTCGGCTCTCTGACGCGTTTACCACCGGCACCTCGTACAGGCTGTAGCGCGTCCCGTCGAGCACCGTCTCGTCGTCGACCGCGGTGAAGCCGAAACGCTCGTAGTAGCGGCGTATTCCGGGGTTCTCCGCCCCACGCGGCCACCTCTTCGATGATCGCCGCGCTGATCTCCGGTGTGGCGGAGGCGGCTATGCGGAGGTCGGTATCGGTCTGCGAGTCGGCGGTCACGCGCCGAGCGTAGCCCGCCGTACAGCGGGTGCGGGAGCCGTCAGCTGCCCTCGGCGGTCCGTTCGGCGACCGCCTGGATCTCCTCGAGTCCATAGAGGAAATGCGCGCGCCGGACCTCGTCGAGCGCGGCTTCGCTGACGTCGTTCCGCGGCGCCGGGGCAGCCTCGGCGCCCGCTGCCGCCGGCCGCGCCAGCAGGCGCGTATCGGCGTCATCGATACCACCGCCAACCGGGATGTAGCCCAGATCCTTGGTCTCGGCCGCCTGCATCATCCAGCGCGCGACGGCGGCGCTGATGGGTGACAGCACCTCCTGGTCGAGCCAGCGCATGTCCGCCGCGGTCGGCGCGCTCAACGCGCGGTTGAAAGGCGGGGGGACGACGTTCACGTCGTGCCCATTCACGGTGATATGAATCTCGGTCGGTCGGTCCTCGTCGGAGCTGATGGAGACGCGGATGGTCACGCTGGTCGGCGAGAGCGTCTTCCACTGCTTCTCCCAGACCCGGGTGTGCGACACGGGATTGAAGCGCCGTCGCACCGGCTCAGCGACGAGCATCTCGCCGTTCAGTGCGCAGAAGACGTTGAGGGTCGCGATGACCTCGTCGGCAGCCGCGGAGGAGATCCACTGGAGCACCGGCACCGTGCGACTGTCGACGTCCGGATGTGATGCCGCTCCGAACTCCCATTCGAGTGCCTGCATGGCGTGGGCGTGAAGTGCGCAGTAAATCTTGCTGTCGACCACGCTCCGATCCGCGG
>PLDZ01000031.1 GCA_003136295.1 Candidatus Dormiibacterota bacterium | reverse complement strand
AAGTACACGGCGTCGATGGATCTGCCTGGCTCAAACAGGACCGTTCTTACGTCGAGCGTGACGTTGCTCGCCGCTTCCGAGAACTGCACCCGTTCAGCGTCAGGAAGAGCGCTGAGAATCCTGTTCCCGCGGCCAGGCCCGTCGTCACTCGGTACCGTGATCACGTTGCCACGCCCAACACGTCTATGCCGTCGCCAGGGAGTTCTTGCCACATGTATGCGAGGTGGACCCTCGCGGAAGTCGCGCCGAGGACGACAGGCTTGCGGGTACCCAGCATTAGTACGCACACCGTCACAGACGGCGCAGCGCGGCGTCACCACCCAGTCGGGTGGAATTCGTCTCCCCGATCGGGTGAGAATGCGTTCCAAGCGGGTCTCGGAACTGCAGGCCATGTGCTAGGATCGCAGGCGGCGTCAGGAACAACTGGAAAGAGATCGTGGAAACCGATCAGGTCTTCCGTGAGCAACTCATCTCGCTCCACGCGATCTCTGTAGAGATCGCTTCACTGCACGAGTTGCCGCAGGTCTACGACAGGGCGCTCACCTACTGTCTGGACCTGACCGGTTCGGAGATGGGTTTCGTCGACCTCGTAGGTACGACCCGGGAGTACATGGACGTCGTTGCCGTCAAGGGTTTCGCGCCATCCGATCCCACGTTCCACGATCGCTATCGGGTGATGCCGGTCCGGCGCAGCGTGTTCGGCGTGACGATCGTCGAGGAGCGTCCGCACATCTCGAACAACGTCGCCGCCGATCCAGCCCGTGTGGGTACGCCGCCTGGCCATCCCGAGGTGCGCACATTCCTAGGTGTCCCCCTTTGGATGGGCGCAACCGTGATTGGAATGATCGGCGTCGCCAACCGCGTGGGAGGTTACGGCGAGGATGAGCAACGGCTACTCTCGACGTTCGCCAACCAGGTTGCTGTGGCCATCGACAACGCTCGCCTCTATGCCCGGCAACGGGAGATGCTCTCTGGCGCCGAGGACCTGCAACGCCGCCTCGGACAAGCGGATCGCGAGCGAGTGCTGGCCCAGGACCGAGCCCGCATCGCATCGGGTCTTCACGACAGCATCGGTCAGAGCATGTTCAGTCTGGGACTGAGGATCAACGCCCTTCTGGAGCGGACGCTGGACGCCGACGTAGCGGACGACGTCCTCGAGATCCGTCGCAGGGCCGCGATCACATTGGATGAACTGCGGGAGGTGATCTTCGCACTTGGGGAGCCGGCGGCCGGCGCGCAGGATCTCACCGGTGCGCTCGGCGTACTGCTACGCAGGGTCGGTCGCGACAACGGACTCAGCGTCGATCTGATGGTCCAGGGGGTTCCGCCTCCAGCCGTCGAGTCGATTCGTGACGAGTTGACCACGGTGGTCAAGGAGGCGCTCACCAATGTGGTGCGCCATGCGCACGCACAGACGGTCCTTATCAGTTTGCACTACGAGTCAGACCGAGTCTGGCTCGTCGTACAGGATGATGGTACCGGCCTCGCTGATGCGGGCCGCGACCAGGGTGACGGCGCTCGACACTTCGGCATGGTCGACATGCGTCGCCGTATCGATGACCTCGGGGGCAGCTTGGACATCGCCAACGGCGACGAGAGCGGAGTCGTCGTCCGCATCACAGTGCCGCTCCCAGTTGAGACGGAATGATTCGCATCGCGATTGTGGACGACCATCAGATGGTTCGCGAGGGCGTGCGTGCCATGCTGCGCGACGAACCTGATTTCAAGATCGTAGGCGACAGCGCAGACGCCGACGACATCCGCGAGTTCGTTGCGGCAACCCAGCCCGATGTGCTGCTCCTGGACGCGCGCTTGCCGAGAGTCTCCGGGCCAGAGGCGTGCCGCCTCCTCAGTGTTTCCAATCCCGAGGTCAAGGTGATCATTCTGACCGTGTACACGGACGACGCGCTGGTTGAGCAGAGCATCGCGGCCGGAGCTCGCGGGTACATCATCAAGGACGTGGAGGGCTTCGACCTCAAGCAGTACATACGCGCCGTGCATCGTGGCCAGGCCGTGCTATCTCCGTCGATCGCAGGAGTGGTGATGGATCGCATGCGTACGCAACTCGTGTCGCCAGCCGCGGGCGCGATCCGGCCGGTCTTCAGCGATACCCAGAGGCAGATACTCCGGTTGATCAGCGAGGGGTACACAAATCGCGAGATCGCGACGCGCGTCCACCTGTCCGAGAACACGGTGAAGTCGCATGTACAGGAGATTCTCACCAAGCTCGGCGTCCGGAACCGCGTCGCAGCCGCGATCAGCGCGGTGCGCAGAGGCTTGGTCTAGGAGCGGAGTTGCGTGCGACACGAGGCGCATTCGCACGAGNNGTGGTGTAAGAGACGCTCGACGAGCCCGCCTCATTGAAGAAGGTTGCCTCACCGCCGGTCAGGACCACTGACAGGATCCGCCCGGGCAGGTATTGACCGACGGTCGGCTCGACCTGGTTGACGAGGCCTTCGATGACCAGCAACCACGCGATCGCGGCGCCAACCGCCCCCGCAGGGTTGCGGACCAG
>PLDZ01000177.1 GCA_003136295.1 Candidatus Dormiibacterota bacterium | reverse complement strand
CCCCGTTGATCGTGCAGGATGCCCGCCAGCCTCGCGCCTGACAGCGCAGGATCGAGTGCGTCGATGCCGAGGCGGGCGACCCCGGGAACGTCGTTGGGGTCCCTGACGACTGAAACCGCAAGGCGCTTGTCCGTGCCGTGCTCCGTGATCTCGATGCTCCCGCCGTCCTCCAGGGTCACGATCACGGCGAGCGGCCCACGCAGCGACGGCCGGGCGTTCGTCGGTTTCTCGCGAAGCCTGATCCAGCCGCCGCGCGCAAGGTGCACGACCAGATGCAGCGGCGGCAGCTCGAGGTCGATGAACTTCCCGCGGCGGACGCAGCTTTCGAACGCCAGACCCTCGAGCGCGGTCGCGGGCGGGTCAAACGTCTTGAGCACCGCGACCGAGCGCACGGTCATCCGCGCCACGACCCGACCGCGGAGACTCGTGTCGAAGGAGCGGCACAGCGCCTCGACCTCGGGCAATTCAGGCATCGCGGGTGAAAGAATGCGCCGGGTGCCGAGAAGCGTGGCTGGTCCGCGTGCCGTCGGGCCGCGGCGGAGCCGCGCGCACGGGACGGAGGACGTCCTCTGTGTGCCTCGTTCGACCATCTTTCCGGACGGCGCATGGCATGGGCTGGTCGCGCGAGGGTTGGAGCGCGTGTTGCGAACCGTCCATGCGACGTCCGAATACCGGCCGCGCGCGGAGATCGAAGACGACCCCGCACTCCAGCAGATCATTCCCTACTGCGTCGTGCACCAGGCCCACGACGACACGTATCTGCTCACCCGCCGCCTTCGCCGATCGAGNNGGCGAGCGAGAGGACCCGGTGGTGGGCGGCCTGCGCCGCGAGTGGGCAGAGGAGATTCGATGCGCGTCACCCGCGCGCGCCAGCCTTGTGGCTCTGCTCAATGACGATTCGAGCCCGGTTTCGCGCGTCCACCTGGGCCTCGTGTTTCTCGTGGAGCCGTCCGAGGGCAGCGTCGAGGTGCGTGAGGTCGAGAAGCTGGAAGGGGAGTCGCTGTCGCTCGAGGCGATGCGGCGTCACTACCTGAGCATGGAATCCTGGTCGCAGCTCGTCTACGACGACCTCGTCGCCGGCGCGCGGACGCGGGTCGAGAAGAGCCCGCTGGTCGTGCAACTCGAGCCCGAGCCGTGACCGCGGCCGTTCCGGGTCGACCTCAGTTCTTCCGCACGCCGGAGGATCTCGCCGGCTGGTACGCGGCACATCCGTCGGCTCCCGAGCTCTGGATCGGATTCTGGAAGAAGGGATTCGAGCGCCCGGGCATCTCGTATGCGGATGCCGTCGACGAGGCGCTGTGCAACGGCTGGATCGACAGCGTTCTCCGGCGCGTCGACGAGGCGAGCTACATGCTCCGCTTCACCCCGCGACGAGCGAGGAGCAACTGGACAGAGACCAACCTTCGGCGAGTGGCCGAACTGCGCGCTGCGGGGCGCATGCGCCCGAACGGTGAGCGCGCGGTCGCGGCGGCAGCCTCATCCGTGAAACGCCCAAAGGGTTAGCGCTCCGTATACTCGCCCCTCAATGGCAACCACAGTGCGCGTCCCTGGACCGCTGCGCAGGCTCACCGGCGGAAACGCCGAGGTGAGCGTCGATGGTGAGACCGTCGGCGCCGTGCTCACCAACCTCGATGCAACCTATCCTGGCTTCCACGATCGCCTCTACGACGACTCCGGGAGCCTGCGACAGTTCATCAACATCTACGTCAATGACTCCGATATCCGCTTCGCCCAGGGTCTCGACACCCCCATCGCCGAGCGCGACGAGGTATCGATCGTCCCCGCCGTTGCCGGAGGTGGCCGTCCCCGCTGACCGTCCGCTGGATCTCCTGCCGCGTTCTGCGGTGATCGCCGTGGCGATGTCGGGCGGGGTCGACTCCAGTGTCGCCGCTGCTCGGGTCGCGGCCACCGGCTTGCGCGTCTTCGGCATCACCCTGGCGATGTGGCCGGGGAGCCGGGAGACAGTCCGGGACCGCGGATGCTGCTCCATCGACGCTGTCGATGACGCCCGGCGTGTCGCGGCAGCGCTCGCGCTGCCGCACTATGTATGGAACCTCGAGCGTGATTTCGAGAGCGCTGTGGTTCGGGACTTCGAGGATGGCTACGCGCAGGGCAGCACGCCGAACCCCTGCGTCACGTGCAATCAGCGCATCAAGTTCGGCGTGCTCCTCGAGCGGGCCCGCGCCGCGGGGGCGACCCACCTCGCGACCGGTCATTACGCCCGCACCGGACGGAGGGGCCCGCTGGTGACGCTGCATCGTGCTCGCGACCCTCGACGCGACCAGGCGTACGTGCTCCACCGGCTCGATCAGCCCCAGCTGCAAAGCGCGGTGTTCGCACTCGGTGGTGATGAGTCCAAGGCGGGCGTCCGTGCCGAGGCCGCGGCGCTCGGTCTGGGAACGGCAGCCAAGCCCGAGTCGCAGGATCTGTGCTTCGTCGACTCGGACCTGAAGTCTGAGTTGCGTGTGCGCCTCGCGGGCCGTTTCACGTCGGGCGCGATCACCGACGTCGAAGGAACCGTCCTTGGCGAGCACGAGGGCCTGCCGTTCTTCACGGTTGGGCAGCGAGCCGGCCTGAGGATTCCGCCTTCGCGTCCCGATGCGGCGCCGCGCTACGTCATCGAGCTTCTGCCCGAGGTGAACACGGTCGTGGTGGGCCCTCGGGAGGCGCTCCGTCGCAGTACCGTCGAGGCATCCTCGTTCTCGTGGATCGCGGGGGGCGCACCTCCCGCCGGTACCGAATGCGAGGCGCAGCTGCGAGCCCACGGGGACCCGCACCCGGCGCGCATCGAGAGCAGTGACAACGAGGCCGTCCACGTCCGATTCGACACGCCGGTCGACCAGGCGGCGCCTGGGCAGTCGCTGGTCCTTTACCGCGGCGACGAGGTCCTCGGAGGCGGAATGATCCGCCGGACCGTCTGAGGTCCGGCGGCAATGCCTCCGACCCCGGGGCAGGTCGTGATCGGCATCCTCGCGGTGCTGGCCGGCTGTCTGGCGGTGACGGCGTCGGCCTACATCGGGCGTCACACCGGCAACTGGCTGTACTACCTCTGCACCGTGGGCAGCCTCGCGTTCGTCGTCGGTGTCGTTGGGCAGCGGGTGTTCCCAAGCCCGGCCGCAGTCGCGCGCCTGGGTGCTACCGCCGCCTCGACATCGGTGCCCGGTCCCTGGGACGCGGGTGTCTCGCTGCCGTTGATCGGGATCCGGGTGACCCCGGTTGCGATCGTCGGTCTGCTGGTCGCGGCCGTGGGTCTGAGCCTGGTGCTCCTCTTCGAGCGCGTCCCCGGCACGGTCCGTGCAGCCGCGCCTGCGCGGGCGTCGCGGCTTGAAGACGACGATTCGGTCTGAGCCCGGGCTGACTACAATGCCGCCCGCGCCCNNGCCGCCGGGGCCGCAGTTGGGCTTCCTTCACTGCGCCATGCGGGGTACGCGGGCGGAGCCGTGGTCGTGCTCCTCGCAGTGCTCGAGCTCATCTCGGGCGCGTACGCGGTTGCGGTGGTCCAGCTCGTGGTGCCAGGAGTCGCGACGGGTGTTGTCGCGCTCGTACTCCGGCGCGACGCCTACCGCGGGCTCATCGGCGGTCCGAGACTTCCTGAGCGCTTCTGGATCGCCGCCCCGATCGCGCTCGGTACGGGGGCGGTTGCGGTGGTCACCCTGGCGCTGGTGGACACCGGCTGGTACCCGGGGAACCTGGCGGTGCTGCTCTTCCACCCTGCCAACGGCCCGGCGCTGATCACAGTGCTGCATTACCGAGCGCCGTACGCCCTGGCGATCGCCGTGGTGGTGGTCGCGGTCAGCCTCGGCGCCGGTCTCGTGATCGGACGGCGGAGCGGCGACGAGCAGTCGCTCGACCAACTCCTCCAGCAGCGACGCCAGCGTGAGGAACTGGCCCGCAGGCGACGCGAGGACCGCGAGCAGGGACGGCGGCGCCCGGCGAGAGACGACTCGTGACGGTCGGCCCCGGGCAGTTCGCGGTGCTGAGCGCGGCCGTGTTCGCCATCGGAATCTATGGCGTTCTGGCGCGCCGTCATCCGCTCGGGGTTGCCATGGCAATCGGGCTGCTCTTCGCGGCGCCGGTCATCGCGCTCATCGGGTTCACGCACGCAATTCAGGTGGGACCGCCCCCGTTCGGCGACGCCCTCGCGGCGTTCGCCATCGCCGCGGCGAGCTGCGTCTGCAGCATCGGCTTCGCGTTGATCGTCCTCCTCTGGCGGCGCACCGCACGAGCCGACATCGACGCCCTCGGCGACCTCGAGGCGTAGCGGCATGGCCATCTACAACGCAGCGTGGGCCATTCCCTTTCTGCCGCTGATCGGTGCCCTGGGGTCGCTCGGCGTGGAGGGCCAGCGACGCGCCGCGCAACTGTGCGTCGCGTTCAGCGGCCTCTCCTTCGTGGTCGCCGCCATCGTGCTCGGTGTCCGGCTCACGCACGCCACTGGAGCGTCCTTCGACTCGCTGTTGACATTCTTCGCAATGACGCCACCGGAGGGCGCGACATTCGCGACGCAGTTCCAGGCGCAGGTCGGCGTCCATGTCGATGCGCTGTCGACGAGCTTTGCGGCAGCGATCGTCTTCGCCACCCTGGTCATCCAGGCCCACGCGGTCAACGCGATGCGTGGAGAGCCAGGCTACCGGCGGTTCTTCTGCGGGTCGTCGGTACTCGCGTTCTGCACCACCGGCTTCGTGCTCAGCCCCAACCTCTTCGACTCCTTGATCATGTGGGTGGGGGCGTCGGCCAGCCTGTACGTCCTGCTCACGCTGTCATGGCAGCGCGCCGAGCCGGCACACAAGGCCATGCGTGCGATGGTCATCCTCACGGCGGGCGATATCGCGCTCACCCTCGGCGTTGTCTTCGCGTGGATCAAGTTCGGTGTCTTCTCGTCGCTGCTCTCGCCGCCGGCCGGACAGACGATCGCCGACCCCTTCTCGTTCAACGTCATCTCGCAGGGAGTGGTCGCGACGCTCCACAGGAGCGTTGCCGGCGCGGGCCCGCGCGCGATCCTGGTGATGGGCATCGTGTTCCTTGTCGCCGCCGCGGTCCGCAGCGTGCAGTTTCCCTTCAACACGTGGCTCACCGACGCGGCGTCCTCCGCCGTTCCGGTGCTCGCGCTCGCATCCGCCACGGTCGCCCCGCTCGGGATCTTCCTCGTTGCCCGCATCTATCCCGTGGTTGCGCACGCTCCGCGGGTGCTTCCCGTACTCGCCGTGGTTGGTGGAGTCAGCGCCGTACTCACCGCCGCGACCGGGATCACACAGCGCAGCATCACGCGAATCGCCGCATGCGCGGTGGCGTCCCAGTTGGGTCTCGGTCTGGTCGCGCTGGGCATGGGGGGGTATGGGCCCGGTGTCTTCATCGGCTTCACCTCGGTGTTCACGTCAACGCTCCTGCTGCTGGCGGTCGGCAACCTCGTCCGCGTCTACCGGACCGACGACATCACGGAGATGGGTGGGGCATGGGCGAAGTTGCGCACGACCAGCGTGGCCCTTGGC
>PLDZ01000129.1 GCA_003136295.1 Candidatus Dormiibacterota bacterium | reverse complement strand
AGCCAGATGATCAGCATGAACATCAAGCCCCCGCGGCCGACCGCAGCGAGGAAGCTCGAGAGCGTGCCGAACGTAAACGCGCGTATCCGGAAGAGGCCGAGACGGAACATCGGGTTCTCGACTCGGCCTTCGACCAGCGCAAATGCCGTGAGAAATGCCGCGCCGAGCACGAGTGCCGAAAGCACAAGGGGGCTCGTCCATCCCATCGGATCGGACCCGTAGGGCTCGATTCCGTAGGTGATGCCGATCATCACCAGGATGAGACCGATCGCGAAGGTGAGGTTGCCCAGCCAGTCGATCGGGACACGTCGCCGAACCCCGCGCTCCTGCAGCTTGAGCTACGCCCAGACGGTGCCGAAGAGACCGAACGGGACCGAGACGAGAAACACCAGCCGCCAGTTGATCGGTGCAAGCAGGCCGCCAAGCACGAGCCCGATGAACACGCCGCTGATGCCGGCGATGTTGTTGATTCCAAGAGCGAGCCCGCGCTGGTTGATCGGGAAGGCATCGGTGAGGATCGCCGCCGAGTTGCCGATGAGGCAGGCGGCACCGATGCCCTGCACCACCCGGAACACCATCAACCAGATCGCACCCGATGCTCCGGTCATCCAGTCGATCGTGAGGAGCAGCGATGCCCCTGTGTAGATGACGAACCCGAGATTGTAGATACGCACTCGACCGACGATGTCGCCGAGCCGCCCCAGTCCGACCACCAGCACGCTGCTGACAATGAGGAAGCCGAGGATCATCCAGAGGAGATAGAAGCTGTTCGCCGGGTCAAGGGGATTCAGACCGATGCCCCGAAAGATGTCGGGCATCGCGATGAGCATGATCGAGGCGTCGATGGTGGCAAGCAGGACCCCGACCGTCGTGTTGGAGAGCGCGACCCATTTGTAGCCGTCGCCGCGCGTGCCCCGAGCGGGGGTGACGGTGCGCGCCGTGTCGCTGGTCGTGGCTATAACGCCGCCTCGATCACCTCCTGAGTCTGGCAGGGCTGCCCGGCCACGCGACGCCGCGCTTGCCCGGGGGCGTCCAGGTCAGATTGTGCTACAATCTTAGAGGACTCGCAGCAGCTCAGCGGGAGGCGAACCGTGCCACGTTCAGGCCCGAGGCGAAAGCAGATCGTGCTGATCGCTCACGACAACAAGAAAGCGGACATGCTCGAGTGGGCGCGCTTCAACCGCGACACGCTCGCGCGCCACGACCTGCTCGGCACCGGCACCACTGGCTCCATGGTGGCAGACGAGTTGGGCCTACCCGTCCATCGGTTTCTCACCGGCCCGCTCGGTGGCGATCAGCAGGTGGGGGCGGCGATCGCCGAAGGGCGGATCGACGTGATCATCTTCTTCTGGGATCCGCTCGAACCACATCCGCACGACGTCGACGTCAAGGCGCTCCTTCGCATCGCAGTGGTGCACAACATCCCGATGGCATGCAACCGCGCGACCGCAGACTTCATCCTCTCGAGCCCGCTGATCGACGAGGCCTATCCGAGGTCGCTCGACGCGCTGGGAGTCACCACGCCGACCGTGTAGGGACCATCCTCCTGTGCCGTCGCGTGCTCGATGAGCCACGACGTGGCGTTCTCGAGGTGGCGCCGGATGACGGCTTCCGCCGCGGTCGGCGCTCCGCTTTCGATCGCCTCGAGCAACGCAGCGTGCTCGCCTGCCAGCTGTCCGACCGTCGCATACCCGCGCACGAGCTGTGCAAGGCAGAGGAGGATCTCGATCTCCAGATTCTTGTGCGCTCGGGTCAGGCGTGAATTGCCGGTGCCGATGACGAGCGCATGGTGAAAGGCCAGATCGGCCTCGACGACCACGCGCTGTGACGATCGCGGGCCAAGGCGATGCTGTTGCGCAAGCGCACTCCGCGCAGCGTCGGGCACCCACTTGCGCTCGGCGAGCATGCGTGACGCCTGGACCTCGAGCGCGATTCGCAATGCATAGATCTCGGCCAGGTCGCGGGCGGTGAGTGCGCGGACGAAAACGCCGCGGTTCGGCGACTTCACCAGGAGACCCCGGCGCACCAGACCATCGAACGCCGCGCGCAGCGTGTTGCGTCCCACGTCGAACTCCTCGGCGAGCGCGATCTCGCCGAGGTGATCCCCGGGCTTGAATCGCCCGTCCAGCACCTGGCGCTCGAGCTCGTCCTCGAGCGTCTCGACACGCGAAGTCGTCTGCCGGCGCATCACTGCCACGATCCGGACCGAGTCGTCGGGTTCAGGTGACTGGAGCGGAGCTACGCGTTCGAATCGGCGCGGTCGCGGCAGCGGTGGCAAACGCCTTCGCTGGTGCCGAACGCATCCTGCTGGGAGATCGGCTCGCCGCACGCGCGGCACGAGCGACCAGTCTCCAGACCGTAGAGGGCTCTCAGCGTGAGCCAGACGGTTCGTGCCATGTCAATTGCTCCAGGTTTATTGATCCTGGAGAAGATTGTAGCACAATATTGCGCTCCGCGCCCCGACTACCCCGTTGACACGAGATGCGCTACACCATCCGCGGGCGGTCCGTCCTTGGTGATCCGGAGCCCGGTCGTGGGATTGAACAGGTGCAGGCGCCGCGGCGGCGCCGAGAGGGTCACCGACTCACCCACTGCCAGCGTGTTGTCGGCGTTGATGATCGCCACCACGTCCCGGCCGGCGCTGCTGCCGTGAATGAGCTCGTCGTTGCCGAGAAACTCGACGACATCGACCACGACGGTGACGCTGAGTCCGGGCCCGCTCAGCGGTGCGACATCGAGATGTTCGGGCCGGAATCCGACGGCCACCGTGTCGAGACCAAGGTCGCGCAGCAAGGCCGACTCCGTATCGTCCGGGCGCATCTCGGCTCCCTCGCCGGTGAGCCGGACGGCGCCGCCGTCCTGTGAGACCTTGAGGTCGATGAAGTTCATCGACGGCGATCCAATGAATCCCGCCACGAACCGATTCTGCGGCAGCTCGTAGAGATCCTTGGGAGTCCCCGCCTGCTGCAACACGCCCTCGTTGATCACCGCGATCCGGTCACCCATGGTCATCGCCTCGACCTGGTCGTGAGTGACGTAGATCATCGTCGCCTCGAGGCGCGTGTGCATGCGTGCGATTTCAGCACGCGTCTGGACACGCAACTTGGCATCGAGGTTCGACAGCGGCTCGTCCATCAGGAAGACCGCGGGCTCACGAACGATGGCGCGGCCGAGAGCGACGCGCTGGCGCTGCCCTCCCGACAGTTGCCCGGGCTTGCGATCGAGGAAGCGTTCGAGGTCGAGGATGCGCGCGGCTTCGACCACCGCCTTGTCGATGTCGGCTTTCGGCGTCTTGCGCAACTGCAGTCCGAAGGCCATGTTGTCCCGCACGCTCATGTGGGGATAGAGCGCATAGCTCTGGAAGACCATGGCGATGTCGCGATCGCGTGGTGGCAGGTTGTTGACCACCCGATCCCCGATGCGCACCTGTCCGCTGCTGATCTCCTCCAATCCGGCGATCATGCGCAATGCCGTGGTCTTGCCGCAGCCTGAGGGACCAACCAGGCACACGAACTCGCCGTCTTTGATGTCCAGGTTGAGCTTGTCGACGGCGAGTGCGCCGCCGTCGTAACGCTTGGTGAGATCGTCGAGGACTACGCCGGCCATGACACGCTCCTCATTTCACCGCCCCGGCGAGTACGCCTCGGACGAAATATCGCTGGAAGGCAAAGAACACGATCAGCGGGATGACGATCGAGATCATCGCCCCGGTGGAGATCACCCAGTAGTTGGAGGACAGTGCCCGGACCTGCCCGTAGAGGAACAGGGTCAACGTCTGATGCGGATTGCCCGACAGGAAGATCAAGGCAACGAGCAGGTCGTTCCACACCCATATGAACTGGAAGATGGCGAGCGACGCCAGCGCGGGAATACCGATCGGCATCACGACCTTCCGGAAGAGCGTCCACTCCCCCGCTCCGTCGATCCGTCCCGCTTCGAGCAGGTCATGCGGGATGCCCGAATAGAAATTTCGCATCAGGAAGATGCCGAACGGCAGGCCGAACGCCACGTGAAAGACGATCGTGCCGATCACCGACCCGAACAGGTGCAACCCCGTTGAGTTGTCGAAAATCTTGTACAGGCTGGCGACGGGGATCAGGGCCATCTGCAACGGCAGCACGAGCATCGCCACGATGAGGAGAAACACCGCCGTCCGCCCACGCCATCTCCCGAAGACGAGCGAGTATGCGGTGAGGCTCGAGATCACCGTGACCAGGATCGTGACGGGAACGGTGACGGCGATTGAGGTGGTCAGTGCATCGAGCACTCCACCGGGCTTGAATCCTGCGGAGAACAACTGCTGATAGTTGTGGAACGTCAGTTGAGCTGGTGCGGTGAATACCGTCCACCATCCCGACTGCTCGAACGCGCTGTTGGGGCGAAGCGAGATGATCGCGATCCCGATCGACGGCACCAGCCAGAAGATCGCGACTGCCGCGAGGACGACGTTGAGGACAATGCGCGACGGGCGCACACGGAAGCGCTGCTTCTGGGGCTGGGTGGCGACCGGCAACGACGCAGTCTGCACACTCATCCGCGGATCCTCTTGAGGTTGAACAGCATGGCGGGGATGACCAGGACGAAGAGCACCACCGCAATTGCCGCTGCGAGTCCCTGGCCGTCGGCGGTCGAGAAATTGTTGTAGATGTCGACGGCGAGGGTTTTCGCACCGGCCTGTGATGAGGGCGCCGCCATGTTCAGGATGATGTCGAAGATCTTGAGGACGTTGATGAGCATGGTGACGAAGACCACGACCAGCACCGGTCGCAGCATTGGAACGGTCACCCGGCGCAGGGTCTGCCATTCACTGGCGCCGTCGATCTGCGCGGCCTCGAGTACCTCGCGGTTCAAGGCGGCGAGCCCCGCACCGATGACCACCATCGCAAAACCTGCCCAGATCCAGAGGTAGGCGATGATCATCGCGATGTCGACGATCGGCAGGCTCAAGATCGCCTGCAGCGTCGGGCTCAGCGAACCAGTCGGCGTCAGCGATTGCGTGCCGAGGAAGAAGATGCCGCTGAAGCCGCCGTTGAAGTTGTTGGCGGTGATCTGCACGCGGAAATCGCCCGAGCCAACGCTGTCGAACTTGAAGGTCCCGTTGGCCGCCGTGGTCGTCGTCGCCGTGGCCGATCCGCTCGATCCCAGCAGGGAGACATGCAACCCGCCGATGCCATCCTCGTCAGGGAACACCTGACCGCGCTGGGTGGGATGCGTCGGCGAGAAGTCGCGCCACACCAGCCCGGTGACTGCGCCCGGCGCCGCAGTGGGCGCCACCGCGGCGGCGGCTCCATTCTGCTGCAGGGTCGTCGGACTGATGCCGATGAGTCCGAGCTCGATCGTGCCCCCGGTGCCGATGGTCGTCTTGCTCTCCAGGGTGCCTCCCGGTCCAGGTTGGACGTTGGTGGCCACGAGGTCCGAGACCGTCTGCCCGCTGGTCGGGTCGATTGGATACAGCCCTGGGGGATTGATGCCGTTGGCGGCGCCCTGGATCGCGGCGTTGACCATGCCGGTGTGAGGATCGATGAAGAAGATCGACGCCCACGTGAGACCGGCGGCAGTCGCGCTGAACACGAGTGGCATGAAGACGATCGTCTTGAACGCCGTCGACCACCGGATTCGCTCGGTGAGCACGGCGAACACGAGGCCGAAGAACGTGACCAGAAATGGGAAGAGCACCACCCAGACGACATTGTTCTTGAGCGAGACGATGATGTCAGTCGTCGAGAAGACGGCCTTGTAGTTACCAAGGCCGACGAAGTTCTGACCGCTGCCGTCGAACAGGCTCCGTACCACCGTTGCGATCAACGGATACACAACGATCACGAGCAGCCAGAGCGCCCCGGGAAGGAGGAACAGCAGCGATCCGAGGTGGCTGCGGAAACCGCCACCGCCGGCGGGCTTGCTCGTCGTGGGGAGGATCTCTCCCGTGGCCGCGGCCGGAAGAGACTCAGATGTCGGAACGGCAACCGCCATGTTAGGCCTTCACCACAGTGCGGGAGATGCTACGGCTGTGGACGGGCGATCGCAACCGGTATCACCCATTGGTATGAAAACGGATCTGAGGCAGTTGCGTTTCGAGTACAGGTGGAGTACACCGGTGCATTACGCAATGGATCGCCGGGGGCTGGGCGAGGGTTTTGCCCCTGTGAGGAGGACCTATATGACGCAGGTCAGGACGCTGGGCAGGCTGGCGCTGGTGACGGCCGGAGTCCTGGGAATCGCAACCGCATGCGGTTCCACATCGACAACCCCGCCCACATCGGGCTCGGGCTCATCGAGCGGCAAGATTGGCGGATCCGTGACCGTGTGGGCGGAGTGGACTGCGCAGGAGCAGGCGGACTTCCTGGCTGCACTGGCACCATTCACGGCCGCGACGGGCATCACGGTGAACTACCAGGGCAAGGGCAACAACATGGACACGGCCCTCACCGCCGCTGTGTCCGGAGGTTCGCCGCCCGACGTGGCCCTGGTCCCCGATCCGGGCACGCTTGACAGCCTGGCCAAGGCCAACTCGATCAAGGATCTCACCAGCACTCTCAGCGGCTTGACGTCCAACTTCGGCGCAGCGTGGAACACGCTGGCCTCCTACAACGGCAAGCAGTACGGCGTGTGGTTCAAGGGCGCGAACAAGAACACCATCTGGTACAACCCCGCGCTGTTCACCGCGGCAGGCATTTCGTCGCCGCCGACCACGTGGGAGCAGTTGCTGACCGACGCCGCGCAGCTGAAGGCGGCCGGGACCACGCCATTCTCGCTCTGCACCGACGTCGGCTGGCCGGTGGCCGACATGTGGCAGAACGTCTACCTCAAGACGGCGGGCGCCGCCGACTACAACAAGCTCGCAACGCACGCCCTCAAGTGGACCGACCCGACGGTCACCACAGCATTCACCACTCTGGGCCAGCTCTTCAGCCAGCCGTCGTACCTGCTCGGTGGATTGACGGGCTCCCTCTCCAACGCGTATCCCGCATGCGTGGACAAGGTGTTCCCCAAGCCACCGGCTCAGCCCAAGGCCGCCATGGTGTTCGAAGGCGACTTCATGGTCAGCGAGATCACCGGTAACTCCGCCAACTACACCCCGGGCACCACGGGCGCCGGCGGCGCGGCGTGCACCGCGAATCCCGCGCAGAAGCCCTGCTACGACTTCTTCCCCTTCCCGGCTCCGGCGGCCGACAGCGCCAACAACTCCGCCATCCAGGGCGCCGGTGACGTGGCGATGCAGCTCAATCTGACGCCGCAATCCACCGCGCTGATCAAGTACCTCGCCGGCCCCGAGGGCGGCACCATCTGGGCACACCTGGGCGGCTTCGCGTCGCCGAACAACCAGGTCAAGCAGACTGCGTACCCGGACGCGGTCACGCAGGCGGACGCGCAGGCGCTGGTCAACGCGAGCAGCTTCGTGTTCAGCCTCGACGACCTCCAGGGAAGCTGGGAGCCGCACATGTGGGCTGACCTGTTGCAGTTCCTGCAGAACCCGAGCAGCTCGAACGTCACGACGATCGAGTCGACCATGGATTCACAGGCGACGACCGCTCTCGGCCACTGACATTTCACGTCGCGTCACAGCGGCCAGCCCGGCTCAGAATCGCGAGCCGGGCTGGTCGCAGGCGCGACTGTCTGGGTCGCCGTCATCAACGCCGGCCTCATGATTGACCGGTGGCCATGACTCAGACTTTCGCCGCCGTGAGCCCGACCCCGCGAGGATTGCTCTCTCGCTTGATCGCAAGCGCTCCCCGACGCCACTCGCCCATCTCATTGCAGAGCATCGCGACCGGGTCACGGTGGTCAGTGACGAGCACATCGAGGACTACGTGCGCAAGACCGACGTCTGGGATCCGTCGTGGACGCCCGAGCAGGAGCGCGAACAGTTCGAGCTGAATCGGCAGCGATCCATCCACGTCCACTGCTCGTCGGAGGACGAATTCCTCCCGGTGATCGAGTACACCATCGTTGAGATGGGGATGCGCTGGGAACTGCTCGATGC
>PLDZ01000139.1 GCA_003136295.1 Candidatus Dormiibacterota bacterium | reverse complement strand
GTCCGAAGCAATCGCTTCGCCACCGCACTGCCGGTGAGCGCGAGGTGTCGCTCGAGCAGACCGCGGACCAGTTCGTGGTCGTCGACACCGAGCGGTTCGAGGGCCACGGATGCGCGGTTGCAGCGCTCGGCAAACGTGCGCTCGTCATCGAGCACGTACGCGACGCCACCACTCATGCCCGCTGCGAAATTCCGCCCGGTCGCGCCGAGCACGACGACGGTTCCACCGGTCATGTACTCGCAGCCGTGATCACCGACGCCCTCGACCACAGCGACTGCGCCTGAGTTGCGCACGCAGAAGCGCTCGCCTGCCACGCCGCGGATAAATGCCTCACCGGAGGTGGCGCCGTACAACGCGACGTTACCGATGATGATGTTGTCCTCGGCAGGCCGCGTGGCATTCTCCGGCGGAAGAATGACCAGCCGGCCGCCGGAGAGTCCCTTACCCACGTAGTCGTTCGCCTCACCGCGCAGGGTGAGCGTCACCCCGCTCGCCAGCCATGCGCCGAATGACTGTCCCGCGGCGCCGTCCAGTTCCACGTCAATGGCGCCGTCAGGCAGGCCTGCCGCGCCATGACGCCGGGCGATCTCACCGCTGAGCATCGCACCGACGCAGCGATGCACGTTGCGAACCGGCAGTCGCATGCGAACGGGCCCGCCGCTGTCGAGTTCCGCGCCGCAGCGCGCCAGGATCTCGTTATCGAGCATGTCACCGAGATCTGCCGTCTGGTGCGTGCTGTGCCGGCGATCCTCCGGGGCATCAACTTCGGGCATCATCAGCAACGGCTCCAGGTCGAGTCCGCGAGCCTTCCAGTGATCCACCGCGGGGTTTGTCTCGATGAGATCGACGCGCCCGATCATGTCCTCGAAGCGGCGGAATCCGAGCCGCGACATCCAGCGGCGCACGTCCTCGGCGAGGAAGAGCATGAACGCGACGACGTGCTCGGGGCGACCCGCGAACCTGGCGCGCAACACGGGGTCCTGGGTGGCGATGCCAACCGGGCAGGTGTTGAGATGGCAGACGCGCATCATCACGCACCCCGCCGCGATGAGCGGCGCTGTCGCAAACGCGAACTCGTCGGCGCCCAGAAGCGCCCCGACGACAACGTCACGTCCGGTCTTCATCTGACCGTCGGCCAGCAGCGCGACCCGGCTCCTGAGCCGCTGACGGATGAGGACCTGCTGGGTTTCGGCGAGCCCGAGTTCCCAGGGCACGCCCGCGTGTTTGATCCCCGTCAATGGAGAGGCGCCCGTGCCACCCTCGTAGCCGGCGATGACGATGTGATCGGCTCGTGCCTTGGCGACTCCGGCAGCCACCGTGCCGACGCCTGCCTCGGCTACCAGCTTGACGCTGATCCGCGCTTGCGGATTCACGCAGCGAAGGTCCCAGATGAGCTGGGCGAGGTCTTCGATCGAATAGATGTCGTGGTGTGGCGGCGGGGATATGAGCCCGACTCCCGGCGTCGAATGGCGCAGTCTCGCGATCGCCTCATCAACCTTGGGCCCGGGCAGCTGACCCCCCTCGCCTGGTTTTGCGCCCTGGGCGATCTTGATCTGCAACTCCTCGGCGTTCACCAGGTAGTGGGCGGTGACGCCGAAGCGCGCCGACGCGACCTGCTTGATCGCGCTGCGCCGCCAGTCGCCGTTGGCATCGGGTTCGAAGCGCGAGGAATCCTCTCCCCCTTCACCGGTGTTGGATCGTGCTCCGATGCGATTCATCGCAATCGCGAGCAACTCGTGCGCCTCCTTGCTCAACGAGCCGTGCGACATGCCACCCGTCGAGAAACGACGCGCGATATCAAGCGCCGGTTCGACCTCATCGAGCGGCACCGGATGGTGCGCGTCGCGCAGCCTGAAGAGGCCGCGAAGACTCTTCAACCGGTGCGACTCGTCGTCCGCAAGCGACACGTAACGGCGGAACGCAGCCTCGTCGTTGGACTTGACCGCATGCTGGAGCGCGCCGATCACCTCGGGATTCCACTGATGATGCTCACCATCGCGACGCCAGCGATACTCGCCGCGGTCCTCCAGGGTTGGCGATGTGATGGGCACGTCCGGGAATGCGCGCTGGTGACGCGCTATCGCCTCCGCAGCAATGACGTCCATCCCGATGCCGCCGATGCGCGACGGGGTATTCGGGAAGTAGCGGTCCACGACGGTCCGGTCGATGCCGAGGCACTCGAAGATCTGCGCGCCGCAGTACGACAGGATCGTCGAGATGCCCATACGCGCAATCGTCTTGCGCAGCCCCTTCACGAGTGCCTGGACGTAGAGCTCTTCCGCGCGCGCGGCGTCGACGGTCGGCGGCATCAGGTCGCGGCGAGCGAGCTCCGCGATGGTCTCGAACGCGAGGTACGGGTTGACAGCCTCGGCCCCGTAACCGATGAGCAGCGCCAGGTGCATCACCTCACGCGCCTCGCCGGTTTCGATCACGAGACCGACGCCGGTGCGCGTCTGCTCGCGAACCAGGTGGTGGTGCACGGCGGCGGTGGCGAGCAGGGACGGGATGGGCACATGCGAGGCGTCGATGTGCCGGTCGCTGAGGATGAGGACGGTGGCGCCCGCCTCGATCTGCTTCGACGCCAACCGGCAGATCCGCTCGATGCCGGCGACCAGCCCGGCAGCGCCCCCGTCGCGGTGGAAGACCATGGAGATCGTCTCGGCCGGGAACTGGCGCTGGGTCACGTGGCGGAGCGTCTCGAGGTCGTGGTTGGTGAGCACCGGGTGAGGCATCTCGAGCCGCTTCGCCTGTGCAGGCCCCTGCTCGAGAAGATTCCCACCGGCACCGAGGCTTGTTTCCAGCGACATCACCGCCTGCTCGCGAATGGGGTCGATGGGCGGGTTGGTGACCTGCGCGAACAGCTGCTTGAAGTAGTTGAAGAGCGGGAGCGGCCGATCGCTGAGCACGGCGAGTGGCGTGTCGTTGCCCATCGATCCGACTGCTTCTTCGCCCGTTGCGCCCATCGGCTCGAGCAGCATCTCGACGTCCTCGATGCTGTATCCGAAGGCCTGCTGGCGCACAAGGAGCGTGCCCGGATCAGGAGCGGCCACGTGCTCGGGGGGATCGAGCTCGTCAAGGTGCACGGTCCCCTCGCGAATCCATTTGCGGTACGGCTGTTCCGAGCTGAGCGTGCTCTTGACGGCGGCATCGTCGAGAATGCGGCCGGCCGCCGTGTCGACGAGCAGGAGGCGCCCGGGCTCGAGTCGCCACTTCCTGGCAATGCGATCTTCGGGCAGATCGAGGACACCCGCCTCCGATGCCATCACCACGAGACCGTCCTCGGTGACGAGGTACCGCGCCGGGCGCAATCCGTTGCGGTCGAGGGTCGCACCGATCACGCGCCCGTCGGTGAAGGCGATCGCCGCCGGTCCGTCCCACGGCTCGAGCAGCGCACTGTGAAACTCGTAGAACGCGCGTCGCTCATCGTCCATGAGCGGGTTCTGGTGCCACGCCTCCGGGATCATCATCATCACCGCGTGCTCGATCGGCCGGCCGCTCTTGGCGAGGAGTTCGAGGGCATTGTCGAACTGCGAGGAGTCCGAACCGGACTCATCGAGCACGGGCATCAACTTGGCGATGTCGTCGCCGAAATGCGGGCTGCGGAACTTTGACTGGCGCGCGCGCATCCAGTTGACGTTCCCCCGGAGCGTGTTGATCTCGCCGTTGTGCGCGGACATGCGGAACGGCTGGGCGAGGTCCCAGCGTGGCAACACGTTGGTGGAGAACCGCGCGTGCACCAGGGCCAGCATCGAGGTGACCCGTTCGTCGAGCAGGTCCGGATAGAAGCCCGCGAGCTGGGCCGCGGTGAGCATTCCCTTGTAGACGAGGGTGCGGCTGGAAAGGCTGGCCCAGTGGAATCGTTCCCGGCCGATCCCGGCTGCCAGGGCGTCGCGTTCGATGACTCTCCGAAGGACCAGGAGGCGGCCTTCGAGCGCCGAGCCGTCCAGGCCGATGGCGGCGACGAAGAGTTGACGCAGTGCCGGCTGCGCGGTGCGGGCTGATCGTCCGAGTGCCTCGCCGTTCACCGGCACATCTCGCCAGCCGAGCAGGCGCAATCCCTCCGCCCGGCAGGCTCGGAGCGTGATCTCCTCGCACTGTTCGCGCTGGTCCGGCTCCTGGGGAAGCATCGCCATGCCGACGCCGTATGCCCCGGGCGACGGCAAGGGCAAGCCAGACGTCTCACGGAGGAATGCGTCGGGAAGCTGCAGGAGAATGCCCGCGCCGTCGCCGCTGTCCGGCTCGGCACCGGATGCGCCCCGGTGACCGAGGTTGACGAGCGCCTGAATCCCCTGTTCGACCACCGAATGGGCGGGACCGCCGGTAATCCGGGCGACGAACGCCACCCCGCACGCATCGTGTTCGACGGCAGCATCGAACAGACCTCGATTCGGGGGCTGCATACCTAAGTGCTCGCCGATACGTGCGTAGCCTGACATGCTCGGACGATCAGATCAAGCTGAGCATCCACGACGCGCTCGCTGTGCTAGTCTGTGGCCCAATGGCCGCAACTGCGCGTCGATACTTTGGCCCGCCAGCCGTAAGGCTGCCGGGGGTCTTGTAACCCGACCGCGCAGTCGTTACCAGGGCTGGTTCATCAGAGATGGGTCAGCCCCGGATCCCGTGTGGTGGCCCATCACCACACGGAGGTGCCCCACAGTGACCATCGAGCCGCTGCTGCTCAGCGCGACACGACGACACGACACCCACC
>PLDZ01000145.1 GCA_003136295.1 Candidatus Dormiibacterota bacterium | reverse complement strand
CCCGAGCGGACGCGCTCAGGCGGCCCCGGTTCGATGCACACGAAGGATCGCCTCACTTGCGAAGACGATCCCTGCGGTGACCACCCCAACGATGAGCAGCAGCTCGCCGAGGCGACCTGCATCTCCGTCAGCGGGCCCCACGATCCACCAGAGCCACTCGCGAAAGGCAAGCGCGACCGGCACGGCGGCGCACCCGACCACCGCCGCATCGATGATCCGGCGCCGCATGCCCGCGGCCGGGCGATCGGCGCCGACCAAGCGCATATACGCTCCGGCCACGACCAGGAACGCGAACATCCCGCTCCCTCCCACCACGACGTCGAGCCAGATCGCCGGTCCTGGGCCCTCGCGAAGTAGCGTGTTGAGGGCGAGCAGCGCGCCGAAACCAAGTGCGACGGCGCTCGCCGCGATCACCGGGTCCTTGCGGATCGTGTCGACGACCCGGCGATCGAGCCAGCGGATCACCCGCACCCCGAGCACCTTCAACGGACCCAGCCAGCTCGCGTAGAGTTCCGCCGCCGCCACCAAATCGCTGAACCAGTCTGTCCCCGCCGAATCGTCACGAAGATCATTGACCAGCTGAGACGTGCGAACGACCATCAGGGCGGCCGCTGCAACCAGCCCGGTCACCAGCGCGAGCAGGGCGATGATCACCGCGGTCGTGCCGTTCCAGGAGGCACGATCTGCTTGCAGCGCGACGCTGATCCAGTCAGTCAGGACGGTGACGAGCATCGCGCCGACGAGTACCCGAGCGCCGCGCATCACGCTGATCACACGCGCAACCGGCAGGGGCCGGCTCCGCCGGCACAGCGAAACCCTGACGATCCCCATGGCCGCCGTCAGCGGAACGAAGAACACGGTGAATGAGACCACTGCGTCATACGGGTCGTTCTGCCACGGCACGTGCTCGGACAGCCCGCGGAATTGCTTGACGACGAGCGCAAAGACGAGAAACAACGCGGCCACTGCGAGCGTGGCGNNCGGCGTCGAACGCGCGCCCCATCGCGGCTCGCACGACGGATGCCGTCAAGGAATACGGCAAGGGCGATGCGATGGTTCGTGCACTCGACGGCATCACCATCGCGTTCGACAAGAGTCAATTCAGCGCGATCATGGGGCCGTCAGGATCGGGCAAATCGACGTTGCTGCATTGCCTGGCGGGACTCGACCGGCTCACCTCGGGCACGGTCCACATCGGCGACGTGGAACTCGGCAGCCTCAACGATCGCCAGCTCACCATGCTGCGCCGCGTGCGGGTCGGCTTCATCTTCCAGTCCTTCAACCTGGTACCCACGCTCTCCGCGCTCGACAACATCGTGCTGCCGCTCACCATCGCCGGAAAGAAACCCGACGCGGCAGCGCTCGCCGAGGTGGTGCGTATCACCGGTCTCGGCGACCGGCTCAAGCACCGTCCCAATCAGCTTTCCGGCGGGCAGCAGCAGCGCGTCGCGGCAGCGCGCGCACTCGCGAGCCAGCCGGAGATCATCTTCGCCGACGAGCCGACCGGCAACCTCGACTCGCGCGCGAGCACCGATCTCCTCGACTTTCTCCGGCACGCCGTCACGGAGCTGGGGCAGACGATCATCATGGTGACGCACGATCCGCTCGCCGCAGCGCACGCGGATCGCGTTGTGTTCCTCGCCGATGGTCGCGTCGTGAGTGAGATGCACGGACCAACGGCCGATAGCGTGCTCGACGTCATGCGCCATCTCGGTGACTGACCCCGTCATGCGGCGCTGACGCATGTTCGGCATCAGCCTGCGAAGCCTGCTATCTCACAAGCTCCGGCTGGCGCTCACCACGATTGCCGTCATTCTCGGCGTGTCATTCGTCGCCGGCACGTTCATCCTCACCGACACTATCAACGCGACCTTCACGAGCATCTTCGCGACAGCGAATGCCGGTGTCGCGGTGACGGTCCACGGACGCCCGATCGCCGGTGACTCCGGCGGCATCGGTGGCGGACAGAATCATCCGATCCCGACGTCATTGCTGTCGACGGTGCGGAAGGTCGACGGCGTCAAAGATGCCGTCGGCAACATCTTCCGGGAGGGCGCCACCCTCATCGGCCACGACGGGAAACCGATCGGTGGCAACGGGCCGCCGACGTTCGGCGCCAACTGGATCACCGACACCAACATATCGCCGTATCACCTCCGCAGGGGAACGCCGCCGCAGGGACCCACCGACGTCGTGATCGACGCGGGCACCGCCACAAAGAACGGTCTCGTCGTTGGCGATTCCTTGCCGATCGTGTTCCTCGGAGGAGTCGAGGAGCACTTCACGATCACCGGCATCGCCGGCTATGGAAGTTCCGACAACCTGGCCGGGGCAACCATCGCGCTATTCACGGAGTCAACCGCGAACCGCGTCCTCGAAGCTCAGAACAAATACGACAGCATCCTGGTGAGCGCTCAGAGCGGCGTCACCGACGTCGTGCTGCGCGAGCGTCTGGCCGCGGCGCTGCCGAGCTATGCAGTGGCAGAGACCGGGCAGCAGGCGGCAGCGGCGGCGGAACAGAGCACCGAGTCGACCATCAGCACCTTCATCGGCACCCCGCTCCTGGTTTTCGCCTTCATCTCACTCTTCGTCGGCAGCTTTCTCATCATCAACACCTTCAACATCCTCGTGGCGCAGCGCACCCGCGAACTCGCGCTGTTGCGCGCGCTCGGTGCCACCCGAGCCCAGGTGATGACGTCCGTACTCGTCGAGGCGGCGGTGACCGGGTTGGTGGCGTCGATCCTCGGTTTCTTTGTTGGAATCCTGATTGCACGAGCTCTGCTGTCGGTCTTCGGCTCGGCGTCCACGGGCGGCGTGACCTTGGTCCCCCGCACGTTCATCGTCGCCGTGCTCGTCGGCACGATCGTCACCGTCATCGCCGCGACGCTCCCCGCACGGCGCGCGACGCGCATCGCGCCGGTCGCCGCTCTGGCGGAGGCCCTCCCCGAGACCCAGCCGCTGCCGCGACGCCGGATCGCGGTCGGTCTGATCATTTTCGTCCTCGGGTGCGCCGCATTGGTGACCGGGTTGTTCACCTCGGCGGGGTCGAAGCTGCAGCTCATCGGGGCCGGCTTCCTCGGGGTTTTCCTCGGCGTTGCGCTGCTGGCCCCGCTGCTGGTCGTGCCGGTCGCGACGGTGCTTGGGTGGCCGGTGGCGCACTCGCGCGGAGCGGCCGGGATACTCGCCGGTCAGAATGCGAGGCGCAATCCACGCCGCACAGCGCTCACCGCTGCGGCGCTGATGATCGGGCTCGCGCTGGTCACGTGTGTCGCGGTGCTCACCGACTCGGTTCGCGTGTCCACCAACGACGCGATCGAAGGCGCATTCCGAGCGGACTTCATCGTGTTCACGCAGGGACCGGACTTCAACACGCAGGCCGCCCAGGCGTTGCAGCATGATCCGAGCTTGCGGGATGTGACCGAGGTGCGTGGCACATCGGTGCTCATCCGTGGAAGTTCCCAGGGCATCGCCGCCATCGACCCGGCCAACCTGGGCAGCGTGCTGGCGCTCTCCATGGTGTCGGGGACGGCATCAGCGATCGCGACGACGAATACGGCCATCGTCGACTCCACGGAGGCAACCGCCTCCAACGTGCATCTCGGTCAGCTCGTGACCTTCAACTTCCCGCAGGGCGGGAGTGTCCCGGTCCGCATCGGTGGCATCTACACAGCCAACGCCCTGGTGAGCGGCTACGTGGTGTCACTCGCCACGATGGAGCCGAACGTGCCCACCGCGCGAGACGCGATCGTCCTCGCCAATGCCGCGAACGGTGTGTCGCCGAGTCAGGCTGAGAAGGCGCTCCACCAGGACGTGAAGGCGTTCCCGCTCCTGATGGCGATGAGCCGGTCCGAGTATCGCGCGTTCGTCGGGTCGTCTCTGGACAGCTTCCTCAACCTGATCTACACGCTCCTGGCGTTCGCGATCATCATCGCTGTTCTGGGCATCGCGAATACGCTCATCCTGAGTGTCCTCGAGCGCACCCGCGAGATCGGCTTGTTGCGAGCACTGGGCATGACACGATCACAGACGCGGTCAATGGTGCGCTGGGAATCCGTGATCATCTCGCTCCTCGGCGCGGTGCTCGGACTGAGTGTCGGTCTCGGCCTCGGCGTTGCGGTGAGCGGCTCATTGCACGACCTGGGGATCACCGAGATCGCAGTCCCTGGGACGAACCTGATCCTCTACGCGATCATCGCGGGAGTCTTCGGCGTCGTCGCCGCGATTTTTCCGACGATTCGCGCCTCACGCGTGGACATCCTTCGCGCGATCACGACCGAATAGCTCGTCAGCGCGATCGCTGCCGCGCCGCGGCGCGTTCCCAGCGCTGCTCGATGCGCCCGAACCGCCATATGGCGAGCGCCGCGGCCCAGGTGATGACGAAAAGACCGACGATGATGAAGCCGGCCTCGTTGATGTTGAAGCTGGACATGAAGGCCCAAAAACCACCGGAGAGATTGAGCTGGGCAGCGAGGAGTCCGAAGATCTCAATTGTCCCGATGAGCATCGCCACCGCCACCGACAGCCCGGTGATCGTGATGTTGTAGTAGACCTTGCGNNAGGCCGAAGAGCACGCCCACCGGGTACATCTGCCAGGGGCTGCGGATCGACCGCATCAGCTTGCCGAAAAACCGGGTCATCAGCCCGCGCGCGTTCAGTTGCTGCTCGAGTTCCTCGTCGTCATAGCGGCCGCGGCGCATCTCGAGGAACACCTTGACGATCCCCACAAGGATCACCAGGTTCAGGATGGCGATGAGGTAGAGGAACGTGCCTGAGACGAGGGTGCCGACGACGCCCCCGAACGTAGCGACCGTCCCATGCGAGTTGCCGACCTCTCTGATGATCGCCCGCGCGGCAAACGTGAGTCCGATCCCCAGGCCAAACACGACCGAGGAGTGGCCGAGCGAGAACCAGAAGCCCACCGAGAGCGGGCGCTTGCCCTCGGACATGAGCTTGCGGGTCGTGTTGTCGATGGCCGAGATGTGGTCGGCGTCGAAAGCATGCCGGAGACCGAGCGTGTAGGCGGTCACCGCCACCCCAATTCCCAGAAACTTGGAGTGCTCGGGCAGGATGGCGACGATGAAGACGCCCCAGCCGACGNNTCCCGAGGGGTGAGCGCGCCGCGGATCCGCGCCAGTCGAGACGCCGTCGCGGCCATTGGTTTCCTCCTCATGTTCCCTCAACGTCAGGAGCCCACCCAGAGTAGCAAAACGCGACCAGCACGCAACAGCGTCCAGCAGCCAAGTGCGTCGTCCCGGCGATGGCGGCTGGGCGCAGCTATCCTTGAAGCATGACCAGCACAGTTGACGAACTCGTCGCCCAACTCCGGGATGGCGGCTCACGGGTCACCACCGCCCGTCGCCTGGTGCTCACAGCGCTCGTGAAAGGGGCACACCACCCGACCGCCGAGGAGTTGCTCGTCGCCGTCCGGGCCCTGGCGCCTGACGTCCATGCCTCGACGGTGTATCGCAACCTCGAGGAGCTCGAGCGGCTGGGAGTCGTGGTGCACACCCATCTCGGCCACGGGCCGGCGACCTACCACCTGACCACTGAGGCGCATGGGCACCTCGTCTGCGAGGTGTGCGGAGCGACCATGGAGGCGCCGGAGGACCTGTTCGAGGCGATGGCTCAGGGCGCCAAGCGACGCCTCGGCTTCGAGTTGCGCCCGTACCACTTCGCGGTTCTCGGCGTCTGCGCCGACTGCGCCGCCGTCGCCGCGACGCTCGAGCCCTCAGTGGGCTGATCGGTCTCGATCCGGTACCAGCCGCTCGATCCGCAGGTACTCAGCCGGGGCATGGTCCACCTGCAGGGTGGTGTGCTCGACATGGAAGCGCTCCTCGAGGAAACGCTCCAGGTCGAGGCGGATCGCGTGGCAGTCGTCCTTCGGGTGCACCAGCACGTGCGCGGAGAGTGACGGGAAACCTGAGGTGAGCTCCCAGACGTGAAGATCGTGGACATTCACCACATGCGGATGCGCGGCAAGCGCGCTGCCGATCTCCTCAGGGTCGAGGTCCGCCGGCGATGCCTCGAGCAGCACTCGCCCTGCCTTCCAGAGCAGCCGGACGCCCGCATACACCATGAGGCCGGCCACCACCACCGAGGCGATGGCGTCCGCGCGTTCGAAGCCGGTTGCGACGATCACGATCCCGGCGATCAGGGTCCCGACCAGCGCATACAGGTCGGTGAGGATGTGGCGGAAGCTGGCTTCGATGTTCAGGCTTCGGCGGTTTGCGTGGGAGAGCTGGCGGGTGACTGCGAGATTGACCACGATGCCGGCAACGGCGATCGCGATGACCGCCCCGCCCTGCACCGGCAGGGGTGGCGCCAGCCGGAGCACCGCCTCGAAGACGAGCACCGCCGCGAGCACGAGGAGCGTGGCGCCGCTGATCAGGGCCGCGAGAACCTCTGCGCGTTTGAGGCCGAAGGTCAGCCCGCCCTTCGGGGGCCGCTGGGCCAGACGGAGTGCGACCAGCGAGACGCCGAGCGCCGCAACGTCAGTGAGCATGTGCGCCGCGTCGGAGAGCAACGCCAGCGAACGAGACAGGACCGCGACGATGACCTCGACCGCGATGAAGAGACCGATGAGGCAGAGGGCAGCGACAAGCGGTCCCTGATCCGTATCGGCCGGAATGTGCTGTGGGTGCGCCCCGTCGGGCCCGTGGTCGTGCATCACTTCACCCTACTCCGCACCTTCCGGCCGCACGTCCCACCAGACCGTGACCACCGGCTCGACGGGAGGCCTGACTGTCCAGCACGCGCCGTCGTTGGTTAGGCGCTCGCCCAGCGCCGCCGCCACATCGGCATCCCGGTTCGCTTCAAGGCAGAGGCGGCGGCGTATCCATGCGACGGCGTCCTCCCGGTGCGCAAAGCCACCGGCACGGCCTGGCGTGACCTCGGCGTGCCGCCGAACGTTCAGGCCGAGGGTGCGGAGCACGGAGACGACGTCGTTCGCGTCTGGTCGGGCCGGCCGTTTGAGGGCGTGAAACTGCCACCAGAGGTCGGCCATCCATGCGGTCGGATGCCGGCTGGTCATCTCCATGACGACACGCCGGCGCGCGTGGGCCGTCAGCGCCAGGACGAAGGGCGCGAGGTCGGCGATGTTGTACGCGACGTGGTTGCAGGCCACCACGTCGGCGACCGGCGACCGCCTCGCCACCGCCGGCCACTCGCCCATGAGGGTGCGAACGGTCACGTTTGCACGATGCGCCTGGCGTCGGAACTCCGAGAGCTGCTGTTTCGACGAGTCGACACCGATGATCAGCGAGCATCGAGGACGGAGTGGGAGCGACGCGGCGCCGGCGCCGACGCCGATATCCAGCACGGTGCCGCCATCGGGCAGGGCATCCCGGGCGCGCCGGTTGGCAAACGTCAGGCCTCCCGGCGTCGCCAGCTCGGCGCGCGATCGGAACAGTTCAACCGGAAAGCCCCACGGCGACTCAGGTGCGGCCGCCAGGATGGCGTCGGGTAACGCCCAGTCGCGCATGGCATTTCGCCATCCCTCGGCATCCATGCAGCGATCATGCGCGCAACCTCACGCGCCGCCAAATACCGCTTGGCGGCCCCCTCAGAGCGGGTCCCGGATCAGAGGGCGTGCGCGCCTGCTGCGGTCGCGCACGCGGCAACAACCACCACGAGAAACGGTGCCCGAATCGCGACGAGAATCAGTGCGACAGCCAGGCCGGCCGCACGCGAATCGAGCGTCAGGTGATTGCCGGTCGCGAACACCGAGACCGCGATGAGCGCGCTCAGCAGGGTGACCGGCAGGGCGTCGAGAATCCGGCGAGCCACGCTCGATTCCAGGAGACGCGATGGCACCACGAAGCCGGCGAGCTTCAACACGGCACAGCCGGCGCACGCGATCAGTACGGCAAGCCAGAGTTTCACCGGTCGACCACCAGGAGGAGCGCGACCGCCGTGAGGCCCCCGATGAGGATCGGCGCGCCGATGGGTACGAACGGGACGGTGACCAGCGCGATCGCTCCGGATCCGAGCGCGACCAGACGCATGCGTGCGGTGGTGAGCCGTGGGGCGAGCAACGCGATGAACGCAGCCGGTCCCGCGACATCGAGACCGGTCGTTGCTGGCGAGCCGAGCGCGTTGCCCACCAGGGCGCCGACGACGGTCGACACATTCCAGAGCACGTACACGCTCAGCGCCGTGTACCAGAAGGCTCGCGCCGGGTGCCCGGATCGCGATTCGCTCACCGCCATCGCGGTGGTCTCATCGATCGTGAACTCAGCCATCACAAAGCGGCGCCATCCGGTCGGGCGAAGCAGCGCGTTGATACGCGCCGCGTAGAGGCCGTTGCGCACACCGAGCAGGAGCGCCGTTCCCACTGCGGAGAGGTACGAACCACCGGCGCCGATGATGCTCACGAGCGCGAATTGCGACGCCCCGGAGAACAGCACCAGCGAGAGCAGGCAGACCTGGATGAGGCTCAGGTGCGCTTCAACCGACACCGCCCCAAAGGACAATCCGAACGGCGTGATGCTGACTCCGATGGTGAGCGCGCGATTGCGGATGCGCCGCTCGGCAGTCCTGCGGGACGCGTCACTCATCGGAACGTGGTCAGATGGGGCTCGGACATCGACCGCGCAAGCCTAGGGAATTCGCCTGGCACATCGGCGTCTCCAACTGGTGCGCGCAATGGAAATGCGGCATCGAGTACGCTACCGCGCTGATCAGCGGCCGACGAGCACCAGCGATGAGCAGACGCACAGAGCCACCCTTTCGCGCCGACCACGTCGGGAGTCTTCTGCGTCCGGCGCGGCTCATGCAGGCACGCGCACANNCGCCGGACTGCATTCGGCGACTGACGGCGAATTCCGCCGCGCCGCGTGGCACATGGATTTCATCTATCGGCTCGGCGGTGTCACCCAGGCCGACGAGAAGTTGCATGTGCAGTTCTTCAACGACTCGGGCACGCTGGATTTCGCGCCCGCTGCCCTGCGCATCAACGACCGTGTCCGGCTCGGCGAGACGATATTCGCCGACCACTTCCAGTTCCTCAAGGACCATTGCGGCGACGGCGTCACGCCGAAGCTCACGATTCCCTCGCCGAGCATGGTGCATTACCGAGGCGGCCGGGCGGCGATTGACGAATCGGTATACCCGGACATGGCCGGCTTCTGGGACGACCTCACCGCTGCATACGCAGAGGAGGTACGCCGCCTCGGCGATCTGGGATGCACGTATCTCCAGCTCGACGACACCAGCCTCGCGTACCTCAACGACCCACGGCAGCGCGAGTTGATCGCGTCGCTCGGCGGTGACCGCGAACACCAGCACGAGCTGTACATCCAGAACATCAATCGCGTTCTCGCCGCGAAGCCCCCGAGCATGCGTATCACGACGCACATGTGCCGCGGCAACTTTCGCTC
>PLDZ01000133.1 GCA_003136295.1 Candidatus Dormiibacterota bacterium | reverse complement strand
GCGTCGATGGGTTCTTCCTCGAGTACGACGACGCGCGCTCCGGTGGCTTCGAGCCGCTGCGCTATGTTCCCGACGACAAGTACGTGGTTCTCGGCCTGGTGACGACCAAGCGTGGCGCCCTCGAAACAAAGGATGAGCTCAAGCGCCGGATCGATGCGGCCGCAAAGTTCATGCCGATCGAGCGGCTCTGCCTGTCGCCGCAGTGCGGCTTCTCCTCCACCGTCGAGGGCAATACGCTGACCTACGAAGAGGAGGTCGCCAAGCTCCGCCTCATCGTCGAGACCGCTGCCGAGGTCTGGGGCTAGGCTCGGTCTCGGCGGCGCCGGTGGCTGGCCGAATACGATCAAACTTGACGCCGGAGCCTTAATCCCGCACAGTACCTGATAGCGTCAAACGCGGCAGGGAATGAGGGGGGACGACGGGGTGCACATCGATCTCTTTGTTGCGCTGGCTGGATTGATCGTCGGCTTCGCAGTGGGCCTCACCGGTATGGGCGGGGGCGCGCTCATGACCCCGATCCTGGTCCTGCTCTTCGGCATCGCGCCCCTGGCCGCGGTCTCCAGCGACCTGGTCGCGTCGCTGATCATGAAGCCGGTCGGTGCCGCGGTCCACGCGGGGCGGGGCACGGTGCGCTGGAACCTCGCGGGCTGGCTCGCACTCGGCTCCGTCCCATCGGCATTCCTCGGCGTCGTCTTTCTCAAATCGATCAGCCACGGCACGGGCGTGCAGACGATCGTGAGCGTTGCGCTCGGCGCCGTCCTCCTGCTTGCGGTTCTGGCTCTGCTCGTGAAAATGTTCCTGGACCACCGCAACGGCACCTCGCGCGGTGTCGACGAGAAGCTGCGCATCAAGAGGGTGCCGACGCTGGCGATCGGCGCAACGATCGGATTCATCGTCGGCATCACCTCGGTCGGGTCGGGGACACTGGTGATCATCCTGCTGCTCTTCCTCTACCCGCGCTTGCGTGGCTCGCAGATGGTCGGCACCGACCTCGCCCAGGCCATCCCGATGGTGGGCGCAGCGGCGCTGGCTCACATCATGTTCGGAGATTTCAAGCTCGGCTTGACGCTGTCGATCCTGATCGGGAGCATCCCGGGGGTGTTGATCGGGGCGAGCGTCTCGTCCTACGCACCGACCGCGTTTCTCCGCGGCGCGCTGGCTGCGGTGCTGCTCGTGTCCGGACTCAAGCTGGTCAATGTCCCCACCCTGGCGATCGGTGTCGTCCTGCTTGTCTCAGTGGTGGTCCTCACCGCCGCCTGGTTGTACGTCCGGGCGAGCGGGCGGACTCTCCGTGAGGTCTCGGGCGAGTCCACGAAGTCGACAACGGCTCCGCAACTCTCGACGCCCTAGCTACTTCCCAGACGGCGTGGAGCGGCATTACGCCACCGATTGCCGATCTTCATACTCTCGCTCCGGTGACTCGCGCTGCCACTATGCCGCGTCCGGAATGGCGGCGCGGCTCCTTTTCGCTCTTCAGCACGTATAACGCGTATGCGACGGTCAACACCCGGCCTCCTCGCCATCGTGGCGGCGACGTCGATGCTCGCTGGTTGCGCCCTTCCGGGCACCTCCATGAGCCCGCGCGCGTCGACGCCCCCGACCGCGACAGGGTCGAACCCGCCGACGCCGACGGCGACGCCGAACGCCTGCACGAACGCGACGGTGCTGGCCACGTGGAGCCTCACTCGGCTCGCGGAGCAGACCCTGGTGGTACCCGTGAGCGAAAGCGACGTCGCGGCGGTGACCGCCGAGGTTGCTGCGGGCGCGGGCGGCGTGATTCTGTTCGGTTCATCCGCACCGGCGAGCCTGGCCACGAGCCTGCACAGCCTCGCGGCGTCTGCGCCCGATGGCATCCCACCGTTGGTGATGACCGATGAGGAAGGGGGTGTCGTCCAACGGATGGCGAACCTGGTCGGCTCGCTGCCCTCTGCGAGACAGATGGCGGCGANNCTCGATCTCGACAACGGCGTGGGGCCGAACAACCGAGACCCCGACGGCACACGGTCATTCGGCCTCAACCCCAGCATTGCCGCGGCCGACGGCATCGCCTTCGTGCAGGGACTCGAGGCAGGCGGCGTCGTGCCGGTCGTCAAGCATTTCCCCGGGCTCGGCCAGGCTTCGGGGAATACCGACGTGGCGCCCGCCACGACCCAGCCGTGGACTGTGCTGCAGCATGCCGGCCTCGTCCCGTTCGAGAGCGCTTTCGCCGCGGGCGCCCCGGTGGTGATGATCGCCAACGCCACGGTCCCAGGCTTGTCGACCCTGCCCGCGAGCATCTCGCCCGTGGTCATGACCACGGTGCTGCGCCAGCAGCTCGGGTTTCAGGGTCTGGTGATGACCGACTCCCTCTCCGCCGGCGCCCTCGCCAAGATCGGTTACTCAGTTCCGAGAGCTGTGGTGGCCGCGATCACCGCCGGTGCGGACGTCGTCCTGTACACGGCGGCGACCGCGCAGGTGGCACCCCTCACCGCCGCAACGACCGCCGCGCTGGTCGCGGCCGTCAACGCGGGGGCGCTTGGCCGCGCCAGGCTGATCAGCGCGGTTGCGAACATTCTCTCCGCCAAGCACGTCGATCTCTGCGCCGGTTGAGGTCAGCGTGAACTGAGGAACGTGATCGCGTATCTCGTCTCGGGTATCGCGTAGCCGTTTCGCTCCTCGATCCGCTCCTCGCCGTTCGCTGACCAACCCCGCGCTTCGTAGAAGCGTCGTGCGTTCGCGTTGTCGCGGAGCACCCAGAGCACGGCGGCGCCGAAACCGCGCGCCTTCAGCCGCCGGACCGCGTCGTCGAGGAGGAGCTTCCCCAGACCCCGGCGTCTCGAGTCGGGTTCGACATGCAGCGCGTACACCTCACCAATCCCCGGTGCCACTGACTCACGTAGCGGCCCGAAGCTGCACACACCCTTGATCGTGCCGCCGTGGAGCGCAACCGTGGTCTCGATGAGCGGAGCCTCCGAAGGTGAGAGTGCTCGTCGCCACCGCTCGACGCGGCTCTCGAGCGTGATGCGCACAAGGAACTCGTCGGGGACGATGCCTCTGTATGCAGCCCACCAGCTGGCGAGGTGCAACCCGGCGATGGCCTCGACGTCGGGGGCTGCCGCTTCCCGGATCACGACTTCAATGTGCGCGGTCGTCACGCGGCGATCGTACCCGTGAGGAGCGGGACTTGCCGTCGCGGCGCTGGTAGCATGGTCCGCTCGCACCGGCGCACCGGTGGCGCGTCCAATGGCGAGGAGGGCGATCGATGGCTCACGGTGCTGCACGGTCGGCGAGCGTTGCGCTGACGGCGACTGTGCTGGTTGCACTGCTGAGTGCGCAAACGGCTCATGCGGCACAGGTTGTGCCGCACCAGAACAAGGCTGCGGCAGCAGCAACACGCGGCGCCTGGTGGGGCATCGACACGGTCGACAACGTCGAGACCGGCAACATCATCGCGCAGACCAGAGCTGATCTCGGCACACCCCAATTCGTCGGTCGATATCTCATCTACAGCAGCAAGCTTTCGAGCACCGAGGCGCAGTACATCCACCAGCAGGGTCTCTCGATCCTGCTCATCGATGACCCGAATCGCGCCTTCACATCGGGGACGACCGACGCGCAGCAAGCGATCGCGCAGGCAAGATCGCTCGGCGTTGCTCACAGCGTCGCGATCTTTCGCGACGTCGAGACCAGCGACCCGATTTCGGCGACGTACATCGCCGCATACACCGCCGCCTACCGCGGCACAGGGTACGTTGCCGGCTTCTACGAGAATCCGATCAACGGCTCGTTTGCCGGCGCGTACTGTTCGCTGGCCGGCAGCGATCCCGCGGCGGTCAAAGGCGTGCTGCTCTACTCAAGCGAACCCGAGCACACGGGCAGTGACCCGCGCCGATCGGGCCGGCCGCACTACGGACCCAACGTCCCCGGTTGCGCCAACCACACCGCGGCGTGGCAGTACCTGGAGCGTGGGCTGTTTCCGCCCGGCACCTGGCCGAACGTCGACGTCGACGAGCTGCCGTCGCGATTTTCGGCCGTGCTCTGGACCTGACGGGAACCCTCATGGCCGACGAATTCGGCCCCGAGGGCTCCCGGCGCACCATCGCGAGCACTCCGCGCGCGAACTAGCAGTCCGCGCACGGGGTGAGGTCGGTCGGCGCACCGTCAGCGGCGCGGCGATAGACGAGGACGACGTCACGGGGGGCCCAGAACGCTGTCCACGCACGCCCGATCCGTCCGGGCCCGAGCTCACGGCGACGCGCCCTGCGCGCCTCGGCGCTGGCGTGCGCCATCAGCGCATCCCGCATGTGCTCCTGCTCGGCCACCTGGGCCATCTCGACGATCAAATTTCCGTACATTGCGATTCCTCCGTTTGAATCACCACCTAACGTGGTTCACTGGTGATAGCTTACCGCATCGGCCATCACTTGTCAAATGCGTATACTGGTGACGTGGACCATGAAAATCGGACCGCCTGAGATGACAGAGACCGTCCCCCGCACCCCCGCTCCGGGCTCGCTGGCGCTCGTCCAGAAGTTCATCAACAGCACGGAAATGCCTGATGGCGTCGATGAGCTCCGAACCGCGCAGCTGGCAGGCAGCTGGTTGCGCGACACGATTGGAATCGACCTGACGGTGTCCGAGAAGGATCGGGAGCAGTTGATTTCCACCCGCGAATTGCTGCGCGATCTTCTCGAGGCACACACCGGAGAGAACGTCGATCCGGCCGTTTCTGTGAGATTGGAGAGCCTGCTCGGACGCGCCCCGCTCCGTCCTGTCCTCACAGCCGAGGGAGCAACGCTCACGGTCAACTGCCGGGGAATTGACAGCTTTCTGGGGATGATCTCGACCGCGATCGTTGAGGCGACGCTGCTGGGCACCTGGAACCGCCTCAAGGTCTGCCGGAGCGAGGCCTGCCGGTGGGCGTACTTCGACCATTCCAAGAACGGCCGCAGCTGCTGGTGCTCGATGCGCGGGTGCGGTGCTCGCGACAAGGCTCGGACGTACCGAGCCAGGCAGCGGGCGGGCGCGGCAACGACGGCGTGAGGTGAACCTGGCTAGAGCTGCGCGACGATCTCCTTCGCAGCTCGAGCACCAGTTTCGATAGCGCCGTCGAGGAAGCCCTGGTTGTTGATCGAGGTGTGCTCGCCGGCAAAGTGGACCCGCCCCTGTGCGGCGGACGCGATGGTTCCGTAGGTTGCGTACTGGCCGACCTTGTAGAACGAGTACGCCCCTTTGACCCAGGGGTCGCGGACCCAGTGATCCTCGTATGCAGCACCGGTGAAGGCGGCGCGGGTACCGGGGAAGATCGGATCGATGCGGTCCAGAAACCAGTTCACGTCCGTGACCGGTGACGGCCCATGCGCGTCGCCGGTCAACGTGGTGCGCCCCGCGCTCGCTCCGGGGAACGCCAGGAGCAGTGCCGGTGCCCCACCGGGACCGAGCGGCACCGAGTCGTCCCAGCACACGTCGAAGCTCTCGTGATCGGTGTACGCAACCCCGTTGAAGCCATGCCGCGCCCAGGTCTTCTCGGCCACCTCGAGGTGGATCTTGGCGTTGGACCCCATGCCGAATGTATCGATGACGCGGAGCTTGGTTGCGCTGAGGCCCGCCCGGCTGAGGTCGACATCGCGCAGCAGCGTGAAGGGCAGTGCAAGCGCCACGTAGTCCGCGACCACGTCGGTCGTCGACGCATCGGCGTTGAACGTCAAGGTGTACGTGGCGTCGCTGTTCTCGCGAAGCGCGGCAAGCCGGTGGCCGACTTGCAGCGTGCCTGGCGGCAGCTGTCCCGCCATACCGTGCACGAGTTGATCGTTGCCGCCGACGATGTGCCACTTCTCGTCGTAGCCGGGCAGCGGATCGAGCGAGGAGCGCGGATTCACGCCGGTCAGACCGATCAGGTCGAGTGCTGATTGATCACCGGGATCGCCGCCGTTTTCGGAGACGGTGTTGGCGAGCATTAGCTTGCCGAACCGCGACGAGGTGCCGATCGGCGTGCTGTCCAGCCATTCGGATGCGGAAAGCCTGTCGAGACGTGCGAGTCCGGAAGCAGTGTTCGACTCGTTGGCCGCATCGTGGAATGCCGTGTAGCCGAAGGCCTTCCAATCCGCGCTCGCTTCGGCGTACGTGTAGTACCCACCGCTGAACCAGTACACCTCCGGCAGCCCGGTCAACTCACCGCCGTTGTAGTCCTCGAGCTCGAGTCCCAGCTCTGCGGCGAGATCGAGCGCCGCGTACTGGTTCGAATCGATGAACGCACCCCCGTGCTCGGTGATGAGTCCGTTGGAGAAGTAGTCACGCAGCGACCAGCAGCGGCCACCGATTCGCTCCGGATGCGCTTCGTAGAGGGCGGATCGGATGCGATGACGTGTCCAGAGCACGTGGCTGCAGCGCAGACCCGCCAGCCCCGCCCCGACCACGGCGATCCTCGGCTGTTGACCTGACGATGGACGCCGCGTCGCCGCCAGCGCCCGGGTCGCCGCCGGTCCGAGTGCGAGCCCGGCTCCGGCGACCGCTGCACCGCCGAGGAAGCGCCGGCGGGAGACGCTACGCTTCGCCGACGACCGGTTTTCCAGCTCCTCGAGCAGCGCATCGACCGGAAGCCCACGCGCCTCCGCCGATTCATGGAGGGCGAAGAGGTGCCGGAGCCCCGATGTCAGCTGGGTCCGGGCCGAGCGTCGCCCATGCATTGGAACCGGGTATCGGTCAGTCACAACTCCCCCTGCCTCAGAGACGATCGCCGCGGCAGGATAGCCAACCGGTCCGGGTCAGTGGAAGAGGCGCCGCGTCAGACCTCGCGCCGGTGGAGGCTCCAAACGGTCAGCGCCACTATCAGCACCACCCAGCACACCGTCCACGCCAGGAACCCCGCTGATGGGGGCGATTGGACGAAGAAGGGATTGCCGGCCCGCTCGGTGGTCGCCCCGAGCACATCCCGGTACAGGACGGGCTCGAGCTCGTACACGGACCCACGCCACATGGCGTCGGTCGGCAGCAACAGCTGACTGATGGTGCCGGCGTTCTTGATCGCATGACTGCCGAACACATCACCGATCGCACCGGCGATGCCGCCGATCCAGGCGAGGAAGAACAGGACGAGGCTGATCACGCCGGCGGTCATCCCCGAGAGTCGCGTGCTGATCATCAACGCGAGCGACATCACCACGATCCCCTCTCCGCTCAGATATGCGCCCAGTCCGACCGGCCCCGGTGGGACGTACCCGGTCGTGAGCCCCACCACAACCAGCTCCAGGGTCGTCGTCGCGGCGACGTAGACGACGATGAGCCCGGCGAGGCCGAGCCATTTTCCGAGCACCACCTGGTACCTGCTGACCGGACGCGCCAGCATCGAGAGCGCAACGCCTGACTCGAGCTCGCTCGAGATCGCCGGGGACGCGACGACGACGGCACTGAGCGCGAGCACGCCACTGAACATGAACTCGACGAGGACCAGCACCTGTGACGTTGCGAGACGGAGCTCACTGGCGGCGATCGGGGTTCCGTCGGGATTGGTGAGCGTGGTCAGGTGCTGAAACCCCCAGCCCGTCAGGCCGATGACGATGACCGTGAGGATCGCGAGCGCCAGCAGCAACTTTCGCCGCGCGGCTTCGCGAATCGTGAGCCGCGCGATGGTCAGTGCTGCCATCGCGCCTGCTCGGCTTCGATCAAGGCAAGGAACCGTTCCTCGAGTGTCTGACGCACCGGTTCCACCGCATACACCCTGGCTCCGCTCGCAACCACGTCGGCCACGAGCTCGGGGACCGCTTCGGACTCGACGCCGTTGACGATGTACCAGCCTTCGTGCTCGGAGAGCGCCCCTCTGCGAGCAAGCGCGGCGCGTCCCGCATCGGTCAACCCCGTGAGCCGGATGCGCACCCCGCCACTTCCGAGAAGTTCGTCGAGCCGCCCGATGGCCAGCACCCGGCCGTCGGCGACCACTGCGGCCCGGTCGCAGATCTGCTCCACCTCGCCCAGGAGATGCGAGTTNNGCGACTCCGAGACCGAGACGCTGCTGCATTCCTTTGGAGAAGGTCTCGACCTTGGCGTCGGCGTGCCCGGTGAGCCCGACTGTCGACAGCGCCCCGGAGATCTGGGCCGGCCACTCAGCGCGCGCGATTCCCGCGAGACGGCAGTGCAGTCCGAGCACCTCGGCCGCGCTGAGCCACCCCTGGTAGCGGAAGAGCTCGGGCAGGTACCCGACCCTGCTGCGGGTCCGGCGATCGCCCGCCGGACGGCCGAGCACCCACGCCTCGCCGCCCGTGGGGCGGCTGAGACCGAGGAGCAGCTTGACCGCGGTTGTCTTGCCGCTCCCGTTCGGTCCAAGGAATCCGAACACCTCACCTCGGGGCACCACCATCGTGAGGCCGGACAGCGCGACCGCCGCCCCGTAATGTTTGGTGAGCTCGAGGGTCCGCACCGCCGCCCCGTCCTCGGACGCCGGAGGCAGGGCGGCGGCGGCCGGCGTCAATGCGTCGAGCGGGCGATGCCCAGCACCTGGTTCGTGGTCAGCGTTCCGGCGATCGCGTACACGACGCCATTGTGTTGCCACACGACCGCGCTGCCCAGCCCCGTGGAGTCTCCGATGAGGAGTCCACGTGCGCCGTTGATGGTGACCGACGAGCCGCTGGCAAGATCGACCGGGATCGGAACCGGAATGGTCTGGCTGGGGTTGCCGATGGCTCGGATCTCAGACGCCACGCCCGCCGGGATGCCGGGTACGGAGAGCAGGTAGTCCTCGAGCTGCCGGACGGTCACGCCGGTCGACGACACGGTCGGGGTTCGGGTGGCCACGACGATGAACGCCGCCCCCGAAGGCACGCTTCCGCGGTTTGCCAAAGTGGCGGGATCGACGCCGTACGAGACCACGATCGCGGGCGCGATCGACACGGACAGCATGCTGCCATCCAGCCCGGAGGGGATCGCCGGCAGCTGTCCGCCGGCCCGGGCCGCCGCCGCCCGCGCCAGGTCAGCGCTGAACTTGAACGTCACGACGCCACCCGAGACGACGGCGAACTTCGGCTCCGGCGTTCCTGCGGGGAGATCCCCCACGACCGGGGCGCCAAGACCGGTAGCAGCGGCGGCCGCGGCCGCATCCGGTTCGGGGCGAAACGTGATCGACGAGCCGCCGGTCACCGTCCCGTAGCTGGCAAGCCCGGCGAGGGAGCGGACGTCCGCCGCCGTCACCGGAACTGGCTTCAGCTCTGAAGGCTGGAACAGACTCAGGAAGTCCTGGGCTACCCCGGTCGTAACCAGCACCACGCTGGCGATGCCGGCCACCGCGACCCCGGCCATCCCCCGGCTCGCCAACGTGTTGCGCGACCGAATCCGACTCGCGGACCCAGGTGCCTGAACGCCTTCGGTGGTGGCGAGCTCGGTGCGCGCAAGCCGGGCACGGGCCGAAGGCACATCGACGACAGGCTCGGTCGGGGCCAGCATCGCCTGGACCCATGTTGCATTCGCGCTCATGCGCTGGACCCGCTCGGTGCAGCGAGCGCAGGTCGCGATGTGCTCCCGACGTGCCGGATCGATCGCGACCGGCTCGTCGAGGGAGCGGCGCAGGGTGCCGTTAGACGGATGCATCGCCAACCTCCTTGCGAAGGCGCGCCTCTGCGCGCCGAAGTCTCGTTCCCACCGCGTTCACCCCGATGCCGAGCGACGACGCGATCTCGGCGTAGCTCAAGCCGCTGTACCGGAGCGCCAGGACCATGGCCTGACGTCTCGGGATCCGGGCGAGCGCCGCTCGGACTGTCCGGGCTGTCTCGGCCGCCTCAACGGAGGCCACCGGGTCGTTCGCGAGGCTGGGCTCGGTGGCAAACCGCTCCTCGCGGACGGCGCGGCGCCGGTTGGTGCGGATCATGTTGAGCGCGGTATGGGCAGCGGCAGTCCGCGCCCACGCCGGCGCCTTGGCGCCGGGGTTGTCGCCGAATCGCCGGTGGAGATCGAGAAAGACCTCCTGGGCGACGTCCTCCGCCGCATCGGGATCGCCGAGCACTCGCCGTGCGATCGCCGCGACCCGTCCGTATTCCTCGTCGAACAGCCGGTCGAAGCTCGTCGGCCTCACGCCCACCTCGGGTGTCGGACGGGAGAGATCGCTCAAGCGCTGACTTCCCAGAGCCTGGAGGGCAGAGGACTCGACCACATCATGTGAAGCACCGCAAGCCTCGGATTTGTGACATCGGACCCTGCGGTCGAACTGGCTGCGGCACTGAGTACCCTTCGGCGTGATGTCCGCCGCCCTGACTCATCGCCTACGACGCGTCACGTCCGGGCAACTCCTGGTGGTCGCCGCGTTTGTCGTGATCCTGTGCGTGCTCGTCCGTCGAGGTGGTGACCCGGACATCTTCTGGCACCTCGTCACCGGCCAGTGGATGGTCGATCACCATCAGATTGTCTCCCAGGACCTGTTCACGTTCACGGTGGCCGGCAAGCAGTGGATCGACCCGGAGTACACAACGGAGGTCATCGCGTACCTGATCTTCAAGCTCGGCGGGCTCACACTCGTGTCACTTGCATTCGGCGCGGTGACATTTGTCGGGTTCCTGCTCATCTGGCGGCGGGTGCGGCTCGAGAACGCCAATCCGGTCATCGCCGCGATCGTGATCGGCGTCGCCGGTCTGGCGGGAGCTGCCGTATGGGGACCCCGCCCTCAGATGATCACCTTCGCGTTCACCTGCCTCGAGCTGCTCTGGCTGGACCGCTACCTGCGCGGCAAATCGCGCGCGATCTACTGGCTGCCACTGGTGATGATCGCGTGGGCCAACCTCCACGGCGGCTTCCTCTTCGGCCTGGTGCCGGTCGGGGTCGCGGCATTCGTCGAAGCGGTGCACTGGGTGCGCCGCGTTGACGGCGACGAGCACAAACGCAGAACGCGGAACCTGGTTCTTGTGTTCGTCGCATGCGTCGTCGCGGCGGTCGTGAATCCACACGGGATCCACCTCTACAGCTACGTCATCCAACCGCAGTTCTCGGCCGTGCAGCAGAACTTCATCGCCGAGTGGCAATCGCCGAACTTCCATGTTCTCGAGGAGCGCGGCTTCGAAGCCATGCTGCTGCTCGTGCCGGTCGCATTCGTCCTGCGCCGACCGTCGTTGTGGGAGGTGTGCCTGACCCTCGCCGTCTCCTACCTGGCGCTTTCCGCCGTGCGTCATGCCGCATTGTTCATCGCAGCGGAAACGCCTTTGCTGATCTGGTCGTTCTCCGCCGGCTGGGAGCGAATGGCGCCAGCTGCACGCGTTCGCGCATGGATCGCGCCACGTGCCAGGGACATGCTCGCCGGCGCGGCCGCGATCCTTGTCATCGCGGTGCTGGGCACCGGGTACTTCGTACATTCGACACTGTCGAATCAAGCACGTGCCACCGCGGCGAACTTCCCGGTCGGCGCGGCAGATTGGCTGGCGGCGCATCCCACGGTGGGCACGCGCATGTTCGATCAGTACGGCTGGGGGGGCTACCTCATCGACCGCTTCTATCCCGACCCAAACCGTCGCGTCTTCTCGTTCGGGGAGGCGACGCTACTCGGCACCAAGGTCATGCAGCAGGTGAGCGACGTCGAAACCGGCAATTCAGACTGGCAGCAGATCTTCGCGGAGTGGGGCATCGATTACGTCATCGACGTGCCGGGCGCCCCTGAGGTGCTCGCCCTCGAGGTCGACGCGCAGTGGACAAAGGTCTACGACGACGGATTCGCGGTGATCATGGTCAAGAACACGGCGCTGGCCGCAGCCGGAATCGGATAGTCGCAGCCGGCACGTGGGGCCGCCCAGTGCTCTGGGAAGATGCGGTCCGTGAACGACGCGCCGCGCCACCCGTCCCTCCGCGACGCCGCGCCGGCCGTGTTCTGGCTCGACGACCTGCAGGCGCCGCAGCCGGAGCCCCGCCTCGAGGGTCATATCGAGTGCGACCTCGCGGTCGTCGGCGGAGGATTCACCGGTCTGTGGTCGGCATTGCTCGCCCGAGAACGGAACCCGTCGCTTAGTGTCGTCGTTCTCGAAGCGCGCCGCGTCGCGGCGGCCGCATCCGGCCGCAACGGCGGATTCTGCGACGCAAGCCTGACACACGGTTTTGCCAACGGCATCAGCAGGTTTCCCGCCGAGCTCGACACCCTGGAACGGCTCGGTGTCGAGAATCTCGATGCCATCGAGTCGACCGTGCGCGATCATGGCATCGATTGCAATTTCGAGCGAACCGGCATGATCGACGTGGCAACCGCGAAGTGGCAGTACACCGAGCTCATCGAGGTCGCCGAGGCCATGCGAGCGCACGGATATGGCGTTGACGCGCTCGACCCCCAAGCCATGCGCGCACAGGTCGCGTCGCCGTCGTACCGAGGCGGATTGTGGGTCCATGATCGGACCGCGATCGTCAACCCCGCGAAGCTGGCATGGGGTCTGCGTCGGGCATGCCTCGACGCCGGGGTGCGATTCCACGAGAACACCGCCGTACAGCGCCTCACCCCGGAAACGGAGCGGATCCGGCTGACGACGGTCCACGGCAGCGTCGCCGCCCGGCGCGTGGCCCTCGCCACCAACGCCGATCGCCCCCTGCTTGCACGCGTTCGTCCCTTCATTCTTCCTGTCTACGACTACGTGCTCGTCACCGAACCACTCACATCCACGCAGCTGGCGTCGATCGGCTGGGGGAATCGCCAGGGAATCAGCGACAGCGGGAATCAATTCCACTACTACCGGCTCACGGCGGACTCGCGAATCCTCTGGGGTGGCTACGACGCCATCTATCACTTCGGCAATCGTGTCGACGTCGAGCTCGAGCAGCGTGCGAAGACCTTCGACAAGCTCGCCGAGCATTTCTTCGCGACGTTCCCGCAGCTTGCGGACCTGCACTTCACGCATCGTTGGGGCGGCGCGATCGACACGTGCAGTCGCTTCTGCGTCTTCTGGGGAACCAGCCACCAGCGGCGGGTTGCCTATGCCCTCGGGTACACGGGTCTCGGCGTGGGCGCGTCTCGCTTCGGCGCTCAGGTCATGCTCGACCTGCTCGAGGGTAGACGAACCGAGCGCACGGCGCTGCGCATGGTCCGAACCCGCCCGATACCGTTCCCCCCGGAGCCGTTCCGCTACGGAGTCGTCCAGCTGACACGCTGGGCCCTGGATCGCGCCGATCGCAATGATGGACGTCGCAATCTCTGGCTCAAGGCGCTCGACCTCGCGGGCGTCGGCTTCGACTCCTGATCTCTCGTAACCGGTCTGGAACGCCCGAAAACTTCATGGCGTGTACTATCCGGGGCATGAAGGAGCCTCGCGCGGTGGGCGCATGACCAGCCGGTTGTTCGCCGCGATCGGGAGTTTCTCGGTTCGGTACCGCTGGCCGGTCGTGATCGGCTGGGTCCTGATCACGATCGTGTCCGTCAAGGTCTTTCCCGGACTGTCGGACGTCGCCAAGGACTCCCAAAGCAGTTTCCTGCCGGCAAGCTCNNCCAGGGTCCGCGGCCTTCCCAAGGTCACTCGCGTGCAGGATTTCGGGTTGTCGCCGGACAAGCAGGCCGAACAGGCGCAGGTGGTCACCGACCTGCCGCCCTTCAGCGCGGGGAGCGATGCGATCTCCCTGGTGGCGGCCATCCGCGCGACGTTTCCCGGTGACTCATCGGGACTGCAGTTCCACCTCACGGGCACCATCCCGGGGTTCGTCGACCAGCAGAGCCAGTCGAAGAGCTCGCAGGGAGACGTGCAGCGCTTCTCGTTTCTCTTCATCATCGTGCTGCTGCTCTTCGCGTTCCGTGCGCTGCTCGCCCCGCTGGTGACGCTGCTCCCGGCGGCACTGGTGCTCGCCCTTGCCAGCCCGGTCATCGCTGGCGCGACCCACCTTGGTGTCCAGGTTTCAGCGATCACACAGTTCATCCTCATCGTCCTGGTACTCGGTGCGGGAACCGACTATGGCCTGTTCCTGGTGTTCCGCGTGCGAGAGGAGTTGAGAAGGGGCCTCGAACCCAAGGACGCGGTCCGGCGCGCGGTTGCGACGGTCGGCGAGTCGATCACCTTCAGCGCCCTCATCGTAATGGCCGCGCTGATGTCGTTGATCATCGCGCAGTTCAATTTCTACCAAGCGCTGGGTCCCGCGCTGGCGATCGGCATCGCACTGATGCTCATCGCGGGACTGACGCTCCTTCCCGCGCTGCTGGCGATTTTCGGTCGGGCCGTGTTCTGGCCGTCGAAGGCGCGGCTCGATGAGAACCCGCGCGCGAACATCTATGGACGCATCGCCAGCGTGGTCGTTCGCCGTCCCGTGCCGATCGCGATCGCCGGCGCGATCATCTTCGGCGCTATCGCATTTGGACAGGTCGGCACGACCACCGCCGGCTTCGCCGATCAGTCAGCCCCGACCGGGACCGATTCCGCTGCTGGTGATGCACTCGTTTCCGCGCACTACGGAAGCGCGAACCTGAATGCGACCGAGTTCCTGTTCAAATTCGCGACCCCGATATGGTCACATGCGGACGACCTCCAGACGATCCAGTCAAACCTGCAATCGGGCGGCGGGTTCGCCACCGTCGAAGGACCGCTGGCATTCTCGGGTCAGGCGCTGACCCCCTCGCAGCTGATCGCGGTGCACGCGGGTGGCAACACCCTGGCCGCTGCGGCCCTGGCTCGGTTCGTCAGCCCGGACGGGCGGACCGTGCAGTACATCGGCGTCGAGCAGGGCGGTGCCGCGACACCCATCTCCCAGGTGCCGGCGCTGCGGGTTCTCGCGGACCGCGCCGGCGCGGCGGTGCACGCCGAGGCGCAGGGCGTCTTCGGCATTCAGCCGTTCGCGTACGACGTGAACAAGCTCTCGTCGTCCGACCTCTGGCACATCATCCCCGTGGTCGCGGTCCTGATCGCGATCCTGCTCGCGATCGTCATGCGCAGCCTGGTGGCACCGCTCTACCTGGTCACGAGCGTGCTGCTCTCCTACCTCGCCGCGCTGGGTCTGACGGCGTTGATCTTCGTCCACTTTGGTGGTCAGAGCGGCATCAACTTCGTGCTTCCGTTCCTGATGTTCGTGTTCCTCATGGCGCTGGGATCCGACTACAACGTGCTCGTGATGACGCGAATACGCGAGGAGTCGCATCATCTGCGCACGCGCGACGCGGTGCGCAGGGCGATCGGCGCCACCGGCACGACGGTGACGACCGCCGGACTCATCCTCGGCGGCACATTCGCGGTGCTCGCCTTCGCCGGCGGTGGTGCATCGGGAGGATCGCAAATCCAGCAGATCGGCTACGGCGTCGCCTTTGGTGTCGTGATGGACACTTTCGTGGTGCGCACCATCCTGGTTCCCGCAATCGTGGTCTTGCTTGGACGCAGGAACTGGTGGCCGTCCGGGCTGTGGCGTCAGGGTGAGCCCGTCGACGTCGCCGCGTTCACACCACCGGCACCGGCGCCGCCACTGCAAACAACCGCGTCTCGCTGAACACGCTCAGGAGCGCCTTCAGCGGTTCTTGAACGTCGCCAGATCTAAGGCTGGTCCTCCGGCGCGCCCTCTCGAGTGGCTGCAAGCATCGCGACGGCGATGACGATCAGCACCGTCATACCGATGCTGACGCTGCCCGAGCCCCAGTTCAGACCGCCACGGGCGTGTGACACGCCGACCCAGTCAGCGTAGGACGCGCCGAGCGGCCGGGTGAGGATGTACGCGAACCAGAAGGCAAAGATCGCGTTCATCCCGAACCACCGGTGGGCGACCGCCGGGATCGCGATCAGGATCGTGAACACCACCCCGGAGACGAAGTATCCGAGGTGAAAGGTCGTCGCCGTCATGTCCCCGGTCGCGGTGCCGAGGGCAAAGGTCGCCATCACCGTGAGCCAGTAGAAGGCCTCGCGCCGCCGCGTGTTGATCGTGTGGATCGAGAGCGTGTGCTCGGTGGAGTACCACACGGCGAACACCGCGGCGAGGACCACCGCGAACAGGATGCTCGAGGCGAAATACGGAACCCCCAGCTGGATGTGCAGGACGTCAGCGGCCATGGTCCCGAAGACGGCGACCATAACCACGGCCACCCAGTAGATCCACGGCCGGTATCGAGGCGCCGCAAACTGCAGCGCCAGCGCGACCACGAGTCCGATAAAACCCAAGGCGACGGCGATCACCGGACTGATCTGATGGACCAGGGTATCCGAGGTGGCCTCACCCATCCCGGTGGTCAGAACCTTGGTCACCCAGAAGCCGGGAGTGACCTCAGGCACCTTACGGAGCAGTAGCGCGGGCTGGCGCGCGGCAAATCCGCGAAAATCCACGACGATGCTGGAGCTTAGTCACCTGACCAAGCGCTACGGCGCCCTCGAGGCGCTCCACGATCTCAGCTTCAGCGTCGCGCCGGGCGAGATCTTCGGATTCGTCGGCGCCAATGGCGCCGGGAAAACCACCACGATGCGAGTGGTGCTCGGTGTCCTCGAAGCCGATTCCGGAAGCGTTATCTGGGACGGCTCGCCGATCACGTTCGCAGCGAGACGGCGCATCGGGTACATCCCTGAGGATCGCGGACTCTATCCAAAGATGACCGTGATCGCACAGCTTGTGTACTTCGCACAGCTGCACGGCCTGCGCCGAAAAGCCGCCCAGGAGGCATCAAGCGCATTGCTCGAGCGGCTCGGACTCGCCGACCGCGCGAAGAGCCAGCTCCAGAGCCTCAGCCATGGCAACCAGCAACGCGTGCAGCTCGCCGCGGCGCTGGTGTTCTCGCCCGACCTGCTGGTCCTCGACGAGCCGTTCGCGGGGCTCGACCCCGTTGCGGTCGACTCGATGACCGAGGTCCTGCGATCGGAAGCCGCTGCGGGAAAACCCGTCGTGCTCTCGAGCCACCAGCTCGACATCGTCGAACGCGTCTGTGACCGCGTAGGGATCATCAACCACGGACAAATGGTCGCCAGCGGGACCGTCGACGAGCTGACCGAGCGCGGACCGTTGCGCTTCTGGGTGGACGCCCCCGCCGCCGGTGCCGGCTGGTACGACAGCATCCGCGGGACGTCGCTGGTCGAACAGGACGGTTCTCGCTGGTTGCTGCAACTCGACGACGGCGCAGATGATCAGGCAGTGCTGCGCGCCGCGCTCGCCACCGGCCCGGTGCGCGAGTTCCGGCGTGATCGACCGGCGTTGACCCAGCTGTTCCGGGACGTCATGAGTGGAAAGGCGATCGATGAATAGTCAAGCGTTGATCCGTGTGATCGCGGCGCGTGAGTTCCTCGCCCGCATTCGAACGCGGGTCTTTGCGATCACGACCGTGCTCACGGTCACCGGCATTGGCGCCTACATCCTGCTGCAGGCGTATGTGTTCAATAAATCGGCGACGTCGCTCGACGTCGGATTTGTCGGAACGGCGCAGTCGATCTCGGCGCCTGTGCGCGCCGAGGCGGATGCACTCGGAGAGACCATCATCGTCCACCCATCTGCATCACTTGCGGCCGGAACGGCAGATCTTCAGAGCGGCACGATTGACGCCCTGGTCAGCGGATCTGGAGCAAGCACCACCCTGACTACTCAGTCGTCGGTCGATCCGACGCTGCAGACGGCGCTCAACGACCAGGCACGCCAGCAGGTACTGACCGAATATCTGACACAGCACGGTCTTTCCCCGAGCGACGCCTTAGGCCAGCTCAATTTCTCGGTGACCGTCAACGAGCTCTCGCCCGTGAATGCAGCGCGCGTGGAGCAGATCGTCATCGGCCTCCTTGTTGCCGGAACGCTCTACGTCACCATGATCATCTACGGCCAGCTCGTGGCGGCGGGAGTCATCGAAGAGAAGTCGAACCGCATCGTCGAGATCCTGCTCGCGACGGTGCGACCATGGCAGCTCATGCTGGGCAAGATCACGGGGATCGGCCTGGTTGCGTTGGTGCAGGTCGTGCTTGTCGCCGGCGTCGCCCTGGTGCTCGCCAGTGCCACCAAGCTGGTGTCGATCCCCACACTCAGTGTCGACGTGGTTGTCAGCGGCATCGTGTGGTTCGTGCTGGGCTACCTGATGTATGCACTGCTCTTCGCGGCTGCGGGCTCGATGGTGTCACGCCAGGAGGACGTGTCCGCCGTGGCACTGCCGGTGATCTCAGTCCTGGTCGCCACGTGGATCCTCGCGCTGACCGTCGCCGCACCCGACCCCGGGAGCATCGGGACCACCGTCCTCTCGTTCATCCCCGTCATGTCGCCGGTGATCATGCCGGTGCGCATCGCCGCGGGCGTGGCACCTTTCTGGCAGGTCGCGACCAGCGTGGTCCTCGTGATCGCAACCATCTTTCTGTTCGCGGCCATCGCCGGGCGTATCTACCGCAACTCGGTGCTGCGCGTCGGCCGCCGCGTCACGCTGAGTGAAGCCTTCGGGCTGGCTCCGTCAGGGAAGCCAGTCGTCTGACGGGTCTTCGCCCGACAGCTCTCGCCGGGAGATGGGTGCCACCGCGATCCGGTCGCGCCCGTCTCGTTTGGCCTGGTACATGGCGAGGTCCGCCGCGGCGACCACGTCGTCCAGCTCCAGTCCATGATCGGGGAACACCGCCACGCCGATCGATGCCGTGACCCGCTCGATGTCAGGCGCCGGTGCGCGCAGCTCGGCGATGGCGGCCTGCAGCGCCTGGGCGACACGCATCGCTCCCTCGACCGTCGAATTCGTGAGCACGATGAGGAATTCCTCTCCGCCGTAGCGCACCGCGTAGTCGCTGTCGCGAACCACGCGGCGCACCGCACGCGCGACTGCGCGCAACACGGAGTCGCCCGCCGCGTGACCGGCA
>PLDZ01000084.1 GCA_003136295.1 Candidatus Dormiibacterota bacterium | reverse complement strand
CGAAGGCCCGAAGTATACGGGCGCCGGTGCACGGCCCCAGATGCGATCAGACCCGCTGCGCTGCCTCGAGTCGCTGGGATGCGATCCAGCGATCCAACGGCTCACCGGACTCGAAGGACGTGATCAGTGCGTACCGCGGATTCGGGCCCGGGTTGTGGACCACGTGATACAGGCGCTCGGTGTCGAGCACGAGTTGCCGGCGGGGATGGAGCGGGATGCGGCTCTCGGTCGAAGGGTCATCGCGGGCCTCGCGCAGGATGAACTCCGATCCCTCGGGGGCGTTGAGCTCGAGCCAGGACCGAACCACCCAGCCCTCGCCTTCCGGGTTCAGGCGGTTGTTGTCGTCCTGGTGCAGCTGGCGCAGGGCGTCGGCTTCGGTCGACGGGTTGAGCTTGATCACACGGACGCGGCCGTATCTCGCACCAACCGCCTCGACGTATCTGCAGAGCGTCGGCGCGATCTCGCGGTTTGACGTCCAGATGCCGTCCTTGTCGGGCTTGCCGTGGTCCCAGAAGCCGGCGCACTCCATCTCACCCATCGCCGACGCAAGCGGCGCGAAATTGGTATCGCCTCCCGATTTCCAGTCGACGTACTCGAGCCGCTCCCACTCCTCCGGGGGGATTGCCGGGCCGTCGCCAAGGATGGCGTAGCCGTTCTCGGCGAGCACGTCGAGCTTGATATGAGCCATGGAACTACCTCTCGATGTCTGGACGCACGCAACCAACGCTGAATCAGTCGCTAAGGCTACACGCGGGTGCGGGCGGTGGCACATCCCACGCCCGCTAAGCTCAATTCGGTGGCAGATGACCTCGCGCTCGCCCTCGAGCTCGCCGACGTCGCCGACGGCATCTCGATGGAGCGCTTCCGAGCTCACGATCTCAAGATCGACGCCAAGCCCGACCTGTCGCCCGTGACCGAGGCCGATCGGGCAATCGAGACCTATGTTCGCGAGCGCATCGGTGCCGAGCGGCCAGACCACTCGATCATCGGCGAGGAGTTCGGTGTGGCCGGCGATCGCAATGCGACCTGGCGCTGGGTGATCGACCCGATCGACGGGACCCGGAGCTTCGTGCGCGGCAACGAGACCTGGGCGACCCTGATCGCCCTCCAGCGCGACGGTGAATCGGTGGTGGGGGTGGCGTCGGCGCCAGCCATGCGACTGCGGTTCCATGCCACGCTTGGTGGCGGGGCCTTTCTCAACGGGCGCCGGATCCACGTGTCGAAGATTGCCGAGATCTCGGAAGCGCTGATCACGCATACCGCAATCCGCGGCTTCGTGGTCACCAAGCAGGCCGAGCAGCTCGTCGCCCTCGCGGCGCGCTGCTGGGATGCGCGTGGGGTTGGCAACTCGATGTCGCACCTCGGCGTCGCTCGTGGGACCGCCGACATCGGCTGGACGTCGCGAGCGAATCTCTGGGACTACGCGGCGCTCAAGCTCATCGTCACTGAGGCCGGAGGCCGTTTCACCGACCGCAGCGCCGATGACCCCGTGCTCGGTGGCACCGGCATCTCATCGAACGGGCTGCTCCACGACCTGGTCCTCGAGGCCGCCGGCTACCCAACTGAGGATCCGTATTAGAGGTGGATGCCTCGCATGAGCATCCCCAGTGCGTACGCCTCGGGAGTCACCGGCTGCTCGCCTGGTTCGACATCTCCGTGTGAACGAGACGCACTGTCGGGGAGCATCTGAAAGGCGCCGGCCATGATCAGCTGATGGACGTTGGGCGCAATCGCATGGACGAGCTCGCCGAACTTCCCGACTCGTGTTGACACCTCATGCGGTCGCTTGATCAGCGCCTCAACGACCATGTCCGCAGCTTCGTCAGAGCTGATCGTCGGAAAGTTCTTGTACATACCTGTGGGCGCGATCATCGGCGTNNGGGTATGCCTGCCCTCCGATGGACGTGATGTTGATGATGTGCCCGTTCTGGCGCTCACGCATTCCCGTGATCACGGCCATGATGAGCGCGATCGCGCCGAAGTAATTCAGCTTCATGGTTCGCTCGAAGTCGTGGAAACGATCGAGCGAGTCGAGGACGGAGCGACGGATCGATCGTCCCGCGTTGTTGATGAGCACGTCGACACGGCCGTGGTCGGCGATCACGCGCTCGATGAGGTGCGTGCACGCGTCGTGGTCACTGAGGTCGGTGGGATAGACATACGCCTTGCCGCCCGCACTCGCCACCTCGGCGCGCATCTCCTCGAGTTGCTCAGTCCGCCGAGCGACCCCGATGATCGTCGCGCCCGACACCGCAAGGTGTTTGCAGACCGCGCGCCCGATCCCACTCGAGGCACCGGTGATGACAACGACGCGGCCACCGACCACGCGGCGTACGTTCGCGGGCGTTGGCAGTTGCGGGTCGAGGTGCCGCTCCCAGTAATCCCACACCTTCCACGCGTANNCGGTCGCGTCGAAGGTCGCCGGATAGTCCATGTACATGAACGCTGCCTCGGGAATCCCCAGGCGCGCCAATGCCTGCTGGCGCATGCGCTGCACCGCCGGCAGCGAGCCCATTGCCGCAAAGCCGCCGGGAATCATGCGCGCCATGCGCCGGTCGATCCGGAGGGCGAATTCGGGTGCGTGCGCCGCCCTGCAGAATGTGTTGAGCGTGTCGCCCAGTGACAGCGGTGCGGGATCGACGACATGGAACACGCGTCCGTCGAGACCCTCGAGATGGGCGATGTGGTCGATGGCCTTGGCGACGAAGTCAACCGGGACGAGGTTGAACGGTCCGCCCTCGGGGCCGACGAACGGCACCCACTGAGGGAAGGCATCGCGCATCTGCTGGATGAGCTTGAAGGCGTAATACGGGCCGTCGACGCGGTCCGCCTCGCCGGTCTGGGACGAACCGATGACCATGCCCGGGCGGTAGACCCGCCAGGGCACCGTTGCCTCACTCCGAACGATGCGTTCGGATTCGTGCTTGGTCTTGTAATAAGG
>PLDZ01000119.1:6699-7614 GCA_003136295.1 Candidatus Dormiibacterota bacterium | reverse complement strand
CGGGCTTCACCATCACCATGTCGGCGCCCTCCTCGACATCGAGGATCGCTTCACGCACGGCCTCGCGTTGATTCGCCGGGTTCATCTGATACGAGCGCCGGTCGCCCGTCCTCGGCGCGCAGTCGGCAGCATCCCGGAAGGGTCCGTAGAACACTGTCGCGAACTTCGCGCTGTAGGCGAGAATCGCGGTGTCGGTGAATCCGGACATGTCCAGGGCTTCGCGGATCGCGGCCACCTGGCCGTCCATCATCCCGCTCGGCGCGATGATGTCGGCGCCCGCCTCCGCCTGACTCACCGCAGTTCGCGCATACAGTTCCAGGGTTGCGTCGTTATCGACGTCGCCGTTCTCGAGCAGGAACCCGCAGTGCCCGTGGTCGGTGTACTCGCAGAGGCAGCAGTCGGCGATCACGACGCACGCGTCGCCGAAGCGCTCGCGCAGCGCGCGAATCGACTGCTGAACGACACCAGCGTCCGCGAACGCGCCCGATCCCTGTGCGTCCTTGGCGGCGGGGAGCCCGAAGAGGAGCACACCCCCGAGGCCGAGGCCGATCGTCTCCTCCACGGTGGCGCACAGGGAATCGATGCTTTCGTGACTCTGTCCGGGCATCGAGCCGATCGGTTGCGGCGATTGCAGGCCCTCGCGGATGAAGGCGGGGTGGATCAGCTGTCCCGCCGTCAGCCGCGACTCGCGTGCCAGACGGCGCAGCGCCGGGGTCCGGCGCAGACGGCGGGGTCGCTCGTGCGGGAATCCCATGTCGCCGTTCAGCGTAGCGGCTGGGGGGTGAAGCACTCGGTCAGCGCGGCGACCAGGCTCTCGATCGAGGGCGTGCGGGCGATTGCGTGGACGCTGAGACCGGCGTTTCGCGCGACTTCGGCCGTCTGCTCCCCGATGCAGACGATCACCACTCCCGCCGG
>PLDZ01000119.1:0-6660 GCA_003136295.1 Candidatus Dormiibacterota bacterium | reverse complement strand
TGGCGCCGGCGAGCCCTCGATCGAGCATGGCGGCAGCAAGGCCGGCCGCATCGTGGTCGACCGCCACGAGATCCGCCGGCGCCCCAAGTGCTGCGAGGGCCGCGGCGGTCGCGGGCCCGACGGCGGCGATGGAGATGCCCCTCAGGGCGGCGACGCCCGCGGCCCCGAGCACAAGGCGAACCGCAGTCGCGCTCGTGAAGGCCACCCAGCGAGGCGCGGACGCGGCGCCCACCTCAGCAGCGATCCGGGCGATCGTCTCGGGATCGGCGATCGGCACCGTCGTGATCAGCGGAACCACAACCACCGTTGCACCCGCTGCGTGGAGGCTGTCGACCAGGCCGTCCGCCTGCTCGCGCGTCCGGGTCACGAGGATGCGTCGCCCGGCCAGCGGCCGCGGGAGGTCCGTCACCGGAGGCGGGCCGCGACCATCTCGCCGAGCCCCACTGGGTCCTCGATGCCGCCCGATGCCTCGGCTCGGCGGACTGCTCCTTCGACCACCAGCGCCGCCACGAGCACCAGACGGCCGTCCTCGATCCTGGCCCAGGCGCCCAGAGGCATGAGGCAGCCACCTCCGAGGCCGATGAGCACGGCCCGCTCGGCGGTCACCGCGATGCGGGTTGTTGCGTCGCCGGCCAGCGCGCATGCACGGGACGCCGCCGAATCGCTGACCGTCTCGAGCGCGATCGCGCCCTGCGCTGGGGAGGGCACGAACTCATGGGCATCGAGGCGCTGCGCAAACCGGTGGCCGAGCGAGAGTCGATCGAGCCCTGCACACGCGAGGAGCAGCGCATCGACCTCACCGGCATCCAGCTTGCGCAGGCGGGTGTCGACGTTGCCCCGCATCGGCACCGCGCGCACACCGGGATACAGGGCTGCGAGGAACCCGGCTCTTCGCGCGCTGCTGGTTCCCACCGTCGCTCCGGGGGACAGCTCGTCGAGCGGGCGGCCGCTCGCCGTGACCACCCCGTCTCGCGCATCCGCTCGAGCGAGGTAGGCGGCGATGCTCAAGCCCGGGGCGAGGGCTGACGGGAGATCCTTGGCGCTGTGCACCGCCACGTCGGCGCGGCCGTCGAGCAGGCTGCGCTCGAGGTCGGCGGTGAACCATCCCTGCCCCTCGAGCTGATCGATCGGTGCATTGGTCCGGCGATCACCTTCGGTGCGGACCACGAGGGTTTCGAGGTCGCCGCTGCCCGCTGCCTGCAGCGCATGCGCCGCCAGCGCGGCTTGCCTGAGCGCGAGTGCGCTTCCGCGCGTCGCCAGTCGCAGCGTCGACGTATCCGCGGCCGGCATCAACGGTCGAGCCGGAACGCCTCGCGGATCGCCAGCGCTGTGGCGGGATCGCCCGCTTCGCGGAGACGGGTGACCGGTCCGTGGAGCAGCTTGCGCACCATGCTGCGCGTCAGCATCTCGATGCGCTCCCTCGTCGCCTCGTCGATCTGGTGCTCGGTGCCGAAGGTCCGCGCAACTTCCTGAGCTCGAAGCGTCTCGGCCCACTCGACCAGGGCAGCGATGGTCGGACCCGCCGTGTCGCGCTGGCCGATCACCGTGACGGTCTTCTCAAGCTCCGTATCGATGATCTCTTCGGCAGCGGGAACCGTTTCCCGGCGCGCATCGAGCCTTGCGGCCGCCCGCCGCCCGAGCTCATCGATGTCGATGAGCGTGACCCCGGGAACTTCCGCCGCAGCGGCATCGATGTCGCGAGGAACGGCCATGTCGACGATGCAGAGCGGCCGCCGACCCCGCCGGCGCTGGAGCGCGTCGATCGCTGGGGCATCGAGGACGGTCGTGGTGCTGTCGGTGGACGCGATGATCACGTCCACCACGTCGGCCACCTGTTCGAGTCCTGCCAGCGAGATCGGTTCCGCCCCCAACGATCGCGCAAGCCGGCGGCTCGATTCGCCGCGCGACGTCGTCATGATCCGTGCCCCCTGGTCACGCAGCCGGTTGGCGGCCAGCCGGCTCATCTTGCCGGCGCCGACGAGGAGGACTCCCTTCTCTTCCAAGTTTCCGCACGACGCCCGCGCGCACTCCACGGCAATCTCGCTGAGCGACGCCGCGCCTCTGCCGAGGGACGTGTCGGTGCGTACGCGCTTGGCGGTCGATATCGCTCGCCGCATCACGTAGTCGAGGCGCGCATCAACCGTTCCCGCTTCGCTCGCGACGCGGTGCGCCGCTCTGAACTGTCCCAGGACCTGCGCCTCTCCGATCACCATGCTCTCGAGGCCGCTCGCCACCCGGAACATGTGCATCGCGGCATCGCGATCCTCGAGCGTGAGCATATGGCGCTCGATCTGGCGCATGCCGCCCGGGTCGAGGTAGCGGGCGAGTCGCGGCGTCACCTCCGCGCTGAGGTGATCCGGACACACGACGTAGAAATCGGTGCGATTGCAGGTCGAAAGCACTGCTGCGCCGTGCAGCCCCGCATGTCCGACGAGGTATCGCAGGGTCGTTGCAGCGCGCGCCGCTGGGATGGCCGCAGCCTCCCGCACAGCCAGTGGAGCGGTGCGAAAGCTCAGCCCGGCGGCTACCAGTCGCATCACGAGCGAGTATAGGTTGGAGGTCGCCCGTGCCGGTTCCCCGGTCCAGGAGTTCTACGATGTGCGTGTATGGAAGCTCGCCGGCGATATGGTCGCCGCCGAGGGAGGGTCCCCACGGGCGACAAATTTCTGCCAAGGCTCGGTCCGGCNNGAGCTGGGAGCGGTTGCCTTCACGATGCACGATCATCTGATGAGCTTCGAGACGCTCGTGCACAGCAACGATCGGATCAATCCATACGCTCGCCGTATCCACGGCATCGACGCCGCAACACTCAACGGCGCGCCACCGGTATCAGTGGTGGTCGAACGCTTTCAGCGCTTCGCAAAAGGCGCGGTGCTTGTGGAGCACAGTGCCGATGCATTTGACACCCGGCTGATCGGCCGTGCCATCGGCTCGAGCCTGGATGCCGACAACGTCGACACCACCAGGCTTGCGGCCAAGCTCTTCGACCTGAAGGACACGATCGGGCTTGAACGGCTCTGCCGGGAATTGGGCGTTGTGCACCGCAAACCGCACCATGCCCTGGCGGATGCGGAGGCGACCGCCGCATGTTTTGTGGAGCTGGTTCGTCGTGGCGGTGAGCGCTTCAACTGGCGGACGCTCGGCGATCTCCTCGTTGCCGGGAAACCGCCCGCATTCGCCGCGGACATCGGTGTCGCGCCGCCGGGCGCGCAGACGAAAGGCGCCGAGTCGAGCTCTCGGACGCGCCGGCGGCGTTGACAGCACGCCCAGAGCTGCATACCATCCACTCGAACCAACCACACTAATACCGGGTCGCGCGCCTGCGCTCCGGCGATTCATCCCGGTTCATCCTCGAGGTCAGTGCGATGCTCAGCCACGTCAACAAGGCCGAGGCGATCGGTGTCGCATCGGCTGCCCTCGGCGGTCTCGTAGCCTTTCTGCCCTGGTACGCATACGCCTCGGGCAATTCGCACGTGACAGTCAACGCCTTTCGCGCGTCATTGCTTGGGGATCTGTTCTTCGTGGCGGTTGCTGCTGCCATCCTCCTGCTGCTCATTGGACGGGGATTTGTGGATGACGTGGTCACCCCGTACATTCCCGAGAGCACAGCTCATGCGACCGCGGCGGCACTGGCGATGGGGAGTGTCCTCGTTCAGCTGATTCTCGCCAGAGCCACGGGACGCTCACTGAGCATCGGCATCTTTTTGGCGCTGATTGCGGCGGGCGGTCTCTGCAGCGCCGCAGTGTTGCGACGCCTGCATCCAGATCGTCGCCGAATTGTTCGCGACACCCTTTCCCATGAGGGTCTGATTACCCCATAATCCAGCGATCCGCGCTCGGGGGACGTGGCGCCCCCGGTTCAAGTCGATGCCACATCTGCTCATTCACCCTGGGAGGAACCACCCGAAGCAANNGATCCGCGCTCGGGGGACGTGGCACCCCGGGTCGACGTCGATGCCACAGTTGCTCGCTCAAGCCTGGGAGGAACCACCCGAACACATGGCCAACATCCTGACCGACCCGCCCTTCGCGGCAAACCCGCCCGTCAAAGTGAATATCCCCGCCAAGACGTTGGGACTGGTGCTGCTCATCCTCGGTGCCATTCTCATCATCTTTGGCATCATCGGGCTGCTCGGCACCTTTGGGGTGTGCACCGTCGCCGGCGTCTCGATCGGCGGCTGCGGATTCCCGATCCTCTGGCTGCTGGGGGCACTCATCGGATTGGTCGGCCTCTGCGTGTTCACTCTGGGCGCGTATCAGATGTACCAGCTCAACCGCGAAGGGAAGCGTCTGGTCATCTATGGACTCGCGCTGGGGCTCCTTGGTGCGATCGTCACCCTCATCGGCAACATCATCTTCTATAGCGGGCTCAGCATCCTCGGGGCGGGGTACGGGAGTGCGATCGTCGGACTCATCATCGACGTCATCATCTACGGGGTCGTCTGGTACATCGTCATCATCAGCCGCTGGCCCGGCGATGCACCGCTGGTGGCCACGGGATCGACCGGCGGTTACGGCAATCCCCCCGGTGGCTACGGCAGCCCGCCACCACCTCCACCGCCCAGCGTCTGACCCGTATCGGCCTGGCACAGCGCGACCATCCCGACGGTATGCGGCCCCAACGTGGCGGTGACGATACCCTCGGGTACTGGTCGGGCTGGGTCGTCGCGCGTACCAGCGCCTGACACGCGGGAGTGAGCGAAGTCATCGACGGCCGCTCCGGCAACAGCGCCGGAGTCGCGGCTGGAATCTCCGGCATCGTGGCGCTCGCTCTTTCGTGGATACCGTTCCTCGATTACCTGAGCCTGGTCCTTGGCGCGCTTGCGATCACCCTCGGCATTCTCGGAGTCCGCCGGGCGAACGCCAACCCGGGCGCGGGCAAGGCAATGGCCATTGTTGGCATCGCCTGCGGCGTCGCGGGGTTCGCGATCGCCGCCATCGTCCTGCTGCTGATCTACACGCTGGTGCAGTCGACCAACGTCGCTGCTGCGTAGCCCAGCACTCAGACCCTGAACTCGGCCACCACGGGGTAGTGATCCGACGCCACCGCGGCATCGGGATCCGGCCACGTCCTGCCCCCGACCACGTCTGAGCCGAGCACGTGCGGGGCAAGATCCTCGGTCGCGAAGATGTAGTCGACGCGCGCCGACGGCTGCCAGGTCGCGCATGTGAGCCCGCGGGCGCGCGGATGGACGTGGCGGTAGCAGTCGATATATCCCTCCTTGAGGAGACGCTCAACCGTCCAGCGTTCGATCATCCGACCGAGAAGCCGGTCCATGGAACGCGACACTGGAAGCCCCACGGTGAGCGGCGAAACGACGCGCGGCAGCGCGGGTATGCCGCCGAGGAGTCGCGGATCGACCCCGGCGCGACGCCACCGGTCAGCCAGGCCATTGCTCTCGCCCTTGGCGTCGGGATCGAGCGGCACCAGGATGCCATTGGGCCCGGCCACGAGCAGCCCGGCGCGGCGCAGATCGTTCATGCGCCGGAAGAACGAGGTCGCGAGGATGTCATCCCCCGGCGACAGCGCGTTGAAATCGCCGATCAGGATGTGCGGCAGCGCCGGCTCGTCGGCGATATCGGTGAGCACGGCGCCGATCTCTCGGATGCGCCGTGCCTCCCCTTTGTTGCGGTCGCCAAAGCGCGCAGCCAGATGCAGGCAGTGCACGCCGAGCAGCGGAAGCTCGCGCCCGCCCGTCTCGATATCGCAGTGCAGATGGGAGCGCAGCATCCTGCCGTGATGACGGCGGTTGCGCCAGGCGCGCACCGGCAGGCGCGTCAGGATCGCCGTGTGCATCGGCGAGTCGGGGTCGCTCGGCTCTCCGAGGAACATCGCCATGTCAAGATCACGAGCAAGGGCTCGGATGCGATCCACCTCGCGGACCTCCTGGAGCGCGACGATGTCCGCGTCCAGGCGCCGGAGCACGTGGCGAACCAGGTCGAGGCGACGCTCGCCGCCGAGCAGGATGTTGTACGTGGCGACGCGAATCCCGCGGCGCGCCGTTTTTCTGGTTCGCGACATCGACCGAACTTACAATGCCACGGTGCAGCCCCAGCGCGACGCACATCTCACCGAGCTCGTCTTCCTCGCCCGCGGTCCGATCGCGCTGCGCTGTGTCGCAGTGGCGGTTGCCGCGGCCGCATGCGGCGTCGCGGGCACGCTGCTCGTGCGCCTGCACCAGTCCCTCGCGGGCCAGCTGGCCGCGCACATGGCCCTCAATCCGTTGCAAACGCTCATCGCCACAGGATCGAACGCGCGCACACTCTGGCCCGGGTGGGTCGCGGCGCTGTGCTTCGGCGCAGCCGTTCTGCGCCTTCGCCGTGGCGCCACCGAGCCGCCTCCGGGGCGCACCGCGGTCGAGCACCAGACGCTCAGCCAGCTTCGTGGGGGTCTGCGCCGCGAGTATCGAATCGTTCGTTGGGCGTTGATCGTCGTCTGTCTGTTCGCCGCNNGGTCGAAAGTCTGGGCTATGTTGTGGCCGCGGCTGTTCTTGCGGCATGGGCTCGCGCCTTCGGCGCCGAGGTGCGCCGGCTCGGTGCGCTCTGACCCGGCGACGCGGCGAGCGAACCGCGCAGCTCAGATCCGGCGCTCGACGACGTAATCGCATACCCGCTCGAGGGTTTCGCGAGCGCTCGACTGCGGAAACGCCCTCAACTCGA
>PLDZ01000149.1 GCA_003136295.1 Candidatus Dormiibacterota bacterium | reverse complement strand
GAGGCAGCTGAGCAGTTCGGTCCCATCACGACCCCCCACGGTGACGACTTCGGCGCGCTGCTCGGGGTGCCTGTCACGGCGAAACGGTATCGCGGACCGAGGCGATCGCGGTAGGGCGGATCTGCGGATCGATGCGGACCGCCCAACGAACTTGACAAGCCGCCACCACGCCATCGCAGCTCTGGAGCGCATTGCGCACATCCTTGAACGCGAGCGCGAACCTACGTACCGCGTGCGTGCCTTTCGCAATGCGGCCGCCGTGGTTCGTGGGCTCCCCGATGCGGAGCTCGAGGAGCGGAGCAGGCGCGGCACACTGCACGGCCTCGCGGGGATCGGGCCGGTCACCGCGCGAGTCATCGAGGAGGCGCTGGCGGGAGCCACACCCGCATACCTGCAACGCCTCGAAACGGAGGCCTCGCCCATTGCGGACGACGTGCTGGCGCTGCGCCGGGCACTGCACGGCGACTGCCATGTGCACTCGGNNGGCATCGAGGTCGACATCCTCGAAGACGGCTCGCTCGACCAGGAGCCGGACCTGCTCGCGCAGCTCGACGTCGTGGTGGCAAGCGTGCATTCGAAGCTCCGCATGCCGCAGGCGGAGATGACACCGCGGATGCTCACCGCCATCCGCAACCCGCACATGGACATCCTCGGTCACTGCACCGGGCGGATCGTCGTCGGCCGGGGAAGACCCGAGTCGGAGTTCGACGCGGACGCCGTCTTCGCGGCGTGCCGCGAGCATCACGTCGCGGTTGAGATCAACTCGCGACCGGAACGGCTCGATCCCCCGAAGCGCCTGCTGAAGGTCGCTATCGAGACCGAATGCCGGCTCGCCGTCGACACCGACGCGCACGCNNGCCGAAATGGTCATCAACACCATGCCGGCGGACGAGCTCGTCGCATGGACGAGGATGAAGTAGCAACCTACCTGGGAACAAAATCCAGCCGTCTGGAGTTCTAGCCGCCTGGAGCGCTGCGTCCGTTCAGGGCGGCCGGCGCCTCGGCTGCCTCGGTGAACCACCGACTCTTGTAGATGTCCTCAGCCTCAATGCGCATCAGGTCATCGCGGGTCACGAGCCGGCCTCGGTCCGACACCAGGCGATTGGCCTGGCGGAGCCGCGCGCGTTCCAGGGCATTCCGCACGCTTCGCGCGTTCGCAAACCGTGGCTTGTCCATGCGCCGAGCCAGCAGCTCGCGGAATGCGGGCTCGGCATCAGTGGAGAACGTGTAGCGCTGGTGCTCGAGCATGATTCGCGCAATGGCGACGAGTTCGTCGAGATCGTAGTCGGGAAAGTCGATGTGATGCGCGATCCGCGAGCCCATCCCGGGGTTGCTGCTGAAGAACTGATCCATGCGATCGCGATAGCCGGCAAGGATCACGACGATGTCATTGCGCTGGTTCTCCATGACCTGGAGGAGGATCTCGATTGCCTCCTGGCCGTAGTCGCGCTCGTTTTCCTGGCGGTGGAGGTAGTACGCCTCGTCGATGAAGAGCACCCCACCCATCGCGCGCTTGAGCACCTCACGTGTCTTCGGCGCCGTGTGACCGATGTACTGCCCGACCAGTTCGTCGCGCGTGACGGCCACAAGGTGGCCCTTGGCGAGGTACCCGAGACGGTGGAGGATGGTCGCCATCCGAAGAGCGACTGTCGTCTTGCCGGTGCCCGGACTTCCCGTGAAGCACATGTGCAAGTTCGGACGTTCAGCCTCGAGCCCGAACCGACGGCGAGCGGTGTCGACCACGAGGAGCGCCGCGACCTCACGAATACGCGTCTTGACCGGNNGGCCGGTGGCGGCGACGTGAGGGACCGACGGACGCGGCATCCCGAACGGGACGTGAGTGTCCTGGGTCATCGCTCAGCGTTCGTATCGCTCACCGGCGCCACGGTCGGTGGCATAGGCGTGCAGTGTGTAGCGGACTTGGCGATCAGGCCCCTCCTGACGCTCCAGGCGAAAGCCCGGCTCATGCTTCGGCCGTTGCACGATGAAGCTGAGCGCCGTCGTCTGCCGCCCGAGCCTCCGGTCGTACGCGTTGACTCGGATGTAGCGCGCGGGGTACGCCTCACGGCATCGGGTCACCTCGAGCAGGATCGCCGCTGGATCGCGCAGGTCGAACATCGGCAATCCCCACATCTCCCAGAGGAAGTTCCGGGGATGTGGATCGTCGGTGAACTCCACAGACAGCGCCCACTCGTTGTCCAGCGCGTACTGCACCTGGGCCCCGATCTGTTCATCGGTCAGCGGAGGGAGGTAGGAAAACGTTCCCTGAGTGATGTGCACGTCGACGCTCCTCAGACCGGTGTTGACGTCGTCACGACGTCGGGCGTATCGGTCGATTCATAGTTGAAGCTGATGTCTCCCCAGACATCGAGGGCGGCGCGAAGCGGCGAGCACCAGCGACCTGCCGCGCGGAGAATCTCCGGCCCCTCTGTGAAGTAGTCGCGGCCCTCGTTACGAGCCTGAATGATCAGTTCGACAGCTGTTCGGTTGGCCGTGGCCCCGGCGGCGACGCCCATGGGATGGCCGATGGTCCCGCCGCCGAACTGCAGGATGACGTCCTCGCCGAGATAGTGGATGAGCTGATGGGTCTGCCCCGCATGGATGCCACCCGATGCGACCGGCATCACGCCCGGCATCGACCCCCAATTCTGATCGAAGTAGATGCCGTGCATGGGATCTCGCTCGATACGCCCCTTCCGAAGCGTGTCGTAGTAGCCCTTCACCATGTTCGGATCGCCCTCGAGCTTTCCCACCACGGTCCCGGCATGGATGTGATCGACTCCGAGCAGTCGGCACCATTTCGCGATCACCCGGAAGCTCACCCCGTGGTTCTTCTGCCGCGTGTACGTCCCGTGCCCGGCTCGGTGCAGATGCAGCAGCACGCCGTTGCGACGCGCCCACTTCGACATCGAGGTCATGGCTGTGAAACCGACGGTGAGGTCGAGCATGATGACGATGCTGCCGAGCTCTTTCGCAAATTCGGCGCGCTCGTACATCCCTTCCATGTCTCCCGCGGTGACGTTGAGGTAGTGCCCCTTGATCTCTCCGGTTTCGGCCATCGCCTTGTTGACGGCCTCCATGGACGACAGGTACCGATCACGCCAGCGCATGAAGGGCTGGCTGTTGATGTTCTCGTCATCCTTGGTGAAATCCAGGCCTCCGCGAAGCGCTTCGTACACCACGCGACCGTAGTTGCGGGCGGACAGGCCGAGCTTCGGTTTGGTGGTCGCGCCGAGCAGGGGACGCCCGTACTTGTTGAGGTATTCCCGCTCCATGACGATGCCGTGGGGCGGGCCCTGGAATGTGTTCACGTAGTGAAGCGGGATGCGCATGTCCTCGAGCCGGAGCGCGCGAAGGGCCTTGAATCCGAAGACGTTGCCAATGATCGATGAGGTGAGATTCGCGATCGATCCCTCCTCGAAGAGATCGAGCTCGTACGCGATCAGCGCGATGTACTGACCGGGTGTGCCCGGTACCGGATCCACCTTGTAGGCCTTGGCTTGGTAGTGCTCATAGGCGGTGAGCCGGTCGGTCCACACCACCGTCCACGTGGCAGTCGAGGACTCGCCGGCGACGGCGGCCGCAGCCTCCTCCGGTGGCACGCCCTCCTGTGGCGTGATCCGAAATGCGCACAGGATGTCGCTGTCCTTGGGCACGTAATCCGGTTGCCAGTAGCCCATCTGCGCATATGGAATGACTCCGGAGGACCAGCGGTCCGTTGCCGCATCCCGCGGCGCTGTTTCGATCGCGGTCATGAGTGCATCTCCAAGGTGCCGGCGCGGGGCGGCGTCAGCTGGTGGCTCATCGCCGCGTAGTCGTCGGCTTTGACTCGGACGAGCAAGGACTTCTGCGCGCTGAGGATGCGATGGGCCAGGATCAGCTGGGTCAGCCCGAGCGGGTCGCTGTGCCTACGTCCGTGCGGCTCGTCATAGCTGCCGAGCTCCTTCTGGCGGAGACGGTGCAGGTGATGATGGAGGTCGCTCGCATGGCTCCACACCGCGTCCTCCACGCGCGCCGCGTCCTCGGCTGAGATGCGACCGTCGATGTCGATCACGTCGGATCGGCGGCCGTCGTCGTCGTCGACGTCGTTGTGCAGTCGCAGCGTGGTCCCGTTGTCGAGGCCGTGCTCGAAATCCAGCTGTGGCATGGAGTGACGCTGGGTCAAGCGCACATTGAGGTGATCCGTGGCGGGCGCCGGCGAGTCCGAGTCCGGGGAGTAGAAGCGCACCACCAGGTCCGCCTCGGCACGCTGCGGTTGAATGTGCTGCTCCGCATCCTCGCGACGCGCCTCGATCTCGGCGCGCACCTGCGCTTCGTTGTAGCCACGCTTGGCCACATCACGCTGCAACTTCCAGGTGATGCGCAGATCGGTATCGGGGTCGAGCCAGACCTTGAGGTCGAACGCGTGCCGGATGCCGGGGAGCAGAAATGGATGGAGCCCTTGCACGATCACCACCTCGTTCGGCTCCACGTGCTCCGGCTTCTTGAACGTTCCATCGGTGTGGTCATACACGGGCTTGGAGATCGACTCGCCTCGCTTCAGCGCCCACAACTGCTCTTCCATGAGGGCAAAGTTGTTGGCACGGGGATTGAGGGGGGTGACCCCGATCAGCGCGCGTTCACGTCGATCGAGCGAGTGATAGTCGTCCAGGCAGATCGTGGTGATCCGATCTGCTCCGAGCAGGTCGTAGAACGCCGCGACGAGAGTCGACTTGCCGCTCCCGCTGTCGCCGCCGATGCCCACGAAGATCGGCGCCGCAGTGCCCTCGTCGCTCATCGTCTCGTCCGCCGGGTGCCGGTTCCGCGAATGCCGCTATCCATGCAGGCACCATAAATCGAGCGGCTCCTGCTGTCTAATGCATGAATCTTATGGTGTCGATAAGATTGCCTAATGAGCGACCAGCTCGAACGGCGAATCACGCTGCGCCAACTCCGGATCTTCACCAGCGTCATCAAGCACGGCAGCTTCACTCAGGCCGCCGACGCCCTCTCCCTCACCCAGCCTGCCGTAACCCATCAAATGCAGGCACTCGCTCGAGCGGTCGGCCAGCCCCTGCTCGACCCCGGAAGCCGCAGCCCCGTCCTCACCGCCGCCGGGCGGGCACTGCACGAGCGCGCCGGCCGGATCCTCGCGATGGTCTGGGACGCACAGGAGGCGATGGACGATATCGCCGGCCTTCGAGCGGGAAGGGTGCACGTCGCTGGTGACACCACTGTTGGAATTTACGTCCTGCCGGATGCCGCGGCTGCCTTCCACCGCGAGCATCTCGGTATCACGCTCAGTCTCGATGTTGTCAACCGCGCACGCGTGCGCGAGTCGCTCCTTACCGGAGGGGCGGACATCGGCGTCGTCGGCACGCTCTGGGAGGATGACCTCCTGGTCGCGGAACCATTTCTCGAAAACTCGCTGATGTGTTTCTGCGCGCCCAACCATCCGCTCGTCGACCGTGAACCGCTGCATCCCTCGGATCTCCTCGATGGACCACTGCTGCTGCGCGAACCGGGTTCAGGCACTCGAGAATCAGCGGAGCGGATCCTCCGCGGCGCGGGCGTCGAGCCGCAGGCCGCGATGGAGATGGCCAGTAATGGGGCGCTGAAGCGGGCCGTCGCCGGCGGTCTCGGTGTCACGGTGCTTTCGACGTACGCGGTCCGGCTGGAACTGCAGTTGGGGCTGCTCAGACCGCTCCGAGTTGAGGGTTTTCCGGTGCATCGCCTGTGGCACGTGACCTGGGCGCGCGACCGGCTCCTCAGCCCTGCGGCCGCAGCGTTCCGGACATTTCTGCACAGCCCCGAATGGCGCGCTGCACTGTCGACCCCTCTGGGCAGCGAGTAAAAACCGCTGGAGTCAGGAGGTTGCAGGCGAGCCGATGGCCCCCACGCCGGCGTTGACGTGCTTGAGGCCGCGGCGCAAGCACTCCAGCCGGAATGGAATCCCGAAAGGTCCTGCCGCCAGGAGCCCTGCAGGACGCCGAACTTTGCCGGCTTGACCTGCCCGACCCCGAACTACCTGGCAGCGGTTCCTCGAGCTTCTCCGCCGTGCGACTGCATCGCGGCGCCGCGCTATGCGGCGCCCTTCGGGCCTGTCCTCGGCGTGCTCGGTGTTCCTCCGTCACCGAAACCATCAGCAACCTCGCATTGAGGCGACGCGCCATTGACGGCGCGGACGAGCAGGTCGTAGAGCGTTGCCCTCTCCGCGGCGCTCAGGGCGCTGAACAGATCGTCCTCGATGAGGCGGAGCCGGCCGTAGGCCAGACTGAGCTCGTCCTCGCCGCGGGGTGACAGCTCGACGATGTGGCGGCGGTGTTGGCGTCGATCTGAGTGGTGGTCATGAACCAACAGTATATCTGCAACTCGCTACTTGCGTTAGAC
>PLDZ01000267.1 GCA_003136295.1 Candidatus Dormiibacterota bacterium | reverse complement strand
CGCGGCCGTCAGCGCCTCGCGCGAACCGTAGGCCACGCGGCCGAAGCGACGTGCGTCGTCGAAACGGAGCTCGGTCCCGTCGTCCAGCGAGGCGCGGATATGGGTGTGCTTTGCGACCGGGGCATCCGCATCACAGACCAGCAGGTGCCCGGTCATGCCGAGGTGCACCATGAGCTCGTCGCCGGAATCGAGCTCCAGCAGCAGGTACTTGCCGCGGCGATCGACGTTCTCGAAGCGCTGCCCCGTGAGCAATCCCGGGAGCATGCGTCCGTCGGGGACACGCACGATATCGGGACGGTCGACCGTCACCCGCTCGATGCGCCGGCCTGTCACCGCAGCACGAAGATCACGGGCGACGGTCTCCACCTCGGGAAGTTCCGGCACCCTCAGTTCCTCGCGATGGGCGTCATGTCCCCCCAGTTGTCGCCGACCTTGACGTCAACATCGAGGGGCACCTTGAGCGCCTCGGCCGCGCCCATGCGATCCCGAAGGAGCACGACGAGGTCGTCGACCTCCTCCGCCGGCGCTTCGAGGAGCAGTTCGTCGTGCACCTGGAGCAGGATCCGGCTGCGCAATCCCCGCTCGCGAAGTGCCGCATCGACCAGGATCATGGCCTGCTTCATGATATCGGCGGCGCCGCCCTGGATCGGCATGTTCACGGCCATGCGCTCGGCCGCGAAACGCAGCTGCCTGTTGGCGGCGCGAATGTCAGCGATGTAGCGTCGCCGGCCGATGAACGTCTCCACCCAGCCGTACTCACGAGCGTGGTTGCGCACGCCCTCGAGGTAGGCGGTGACCGCCGGGAAATTGTGGAAGTACGCGTCGATGAAGGCGTGCGCGTCCTCGCGGCTCATCCCCGTGTCGCGGGCGAGGCCGAAGTCGCTCAATCCATACACCACACCGAAGTTGACCACCTTGGCGATGCGCCGCATGTCCGGGGTCACCGCGTCGGGCTCGACCGCGTACACCTCGGCCGCGGTGCGCCGGTGGATGTCCTCGCCGCGCTTGAATGCCTCGATCAGCTCCTTCTCGCCGGTGACGTGGGCGAGCACGCGCAGCTCGACCTGCGAGTAGTCGGCGCTGACCAGGCGCTGCCCGGTGTCGGCGTGGAACGCGCGGCGGATTCGCTGTCCCCACTGGGTGCGCACGGGGATGTTCTGCAGATTGGGGTCCGACGATGACAGTCGCCCGGTCGTCGCCACCGCCTGGTTGAAGGACGTGTGCACGCGCGAATCCGCCGTGCACAACAATGGAAGGGCGTCGACGTAGGTGCTCTTCAACTTGGTGAGCTGCCGCCATTCCAGGATGAGGTCGACCACCGCGTGCTCCCCGCGAAGTGCCTCGAGCGTGTCGGCATCGGTGCTTCGCCCGGTCTTGGTCTTGCGCCCGCTCGCGAGCCCGAGGTCGTCGTAGAGAAAACGCCCCAGCTGCTGCGTGCTCCCAGGGTTGAAGGTGTACCCGGCGACCTCCTGGACCTCGCGCTCGATCGCAGTGATCCGCTGGTGCATTTCGGCGCTGATCGCCCCGAGAAGGTCGCAGTCGACCGCCACGCCCTCGACCTCCATCGCGGCGAGGATCGGCACCAGCGGCAGTTCCATGGTGTCGTGGAGCCGCGTGGCATTGGTGCGCTCCATGTCCCGCACCAGCGCAGCGCCGACCGGATCGAGCAATCCGACCCAGACGCCATAGTACGCGGCCGCTTCGTCGATCGGCACATCGGCGATACCCCGCTTCGAGCGACCACTCCCCAGCAACGAGTCCTCGGCTTCCACGCTCAGCGCCGCGAGGTCGTGCGCGAGCACAGGCAGCGTCGGAACCTTGAGTCGCGAGTTGGTGAGGTACGCGGCGAGCAGTGCGTCGAAGTGCAAGCCCCGTATGGCAATACCGCGCCGGCGCCAGGCAAGCAGCTCACGTTTCAGATCGTACCCGCGTTTGGGAATGGTGCTGTCGACGAGCACCACCTCCAGTGCCGCGACCGCGGCGGCATCGGCGTTGCGCTCCAGCCCCGCGTGCCACACGGGCATGTAGTACGCGGTGTCCTCACCCGGCGGCGCGAATGCGACCCCGATGAGATCGCCGGTTCGCGGGCTGCCGTCGATCACCGTCCGCATCGCCATCGCGCCGGCGGCGCGAATCCGCTGCAAGGCCTCGGCCGCCTGATGCGCGTCGACGATGATCTCCACCTCGGTGCCCGGCAGCTGCAGGTCGCCCGGTGGTGGCGGCGGCGCGTCCGCCGTCTCCCCGTTCGAGGTCAGTGGCGGCGCGTCCGCGTCCACGCTTCGTCCCGGCAGGCGCGGGAGCAGGCTTCGAAACTCGAGGCGGTCGAACAATTCGCGCACGTCGCCCTCGTCGTACTGGAAGAGGCGCGCGCCCTCGAGCGGAAGGTCGACATCCACGTCGACCTTGATCGTCGCCGTCCATTTGCTCAGCCGCGCCTGCTCCATGTGGCTTTCCAGCGCGCGTCGCACCCGTCCCTCCGGCATCGTCGGCACCGCTTCGAGCACGTTCTCGAGTGGCCCGTACTGCTGCACCAGCGACATGGCGGTCTTCTCGCCGATTCCCGGAACGCCGGGGATGTTGTCGCTCGGATCCCCTTGCAGCGCTTTGAAGTCAACCACCAGTGGCGGCTCGAAGCCGTAGCGCTCGCGAACCTTGTCGAGGTCGTAGATGATCGTGTCGCTGATGCCCCGTCGGCTCGCGAAAACTCGGATGTGCTCGGTGACCA
>PLDZ01000109.1:8155-8862 GCA_003136295.1 Candidatus Dormiibacterota bacterium | reverse complement strand
GGTGAGACCTATCACCACCCCAACATCCTCTATCGCACCGGTTTCCTCGTCCCCGACCCGGTGGTCGTCGTCGACCGGGGGGGCAGCGATACGGTGCTCTGGGCGAGTGCCCTCGAGGAGGGCCGCGCCCGCAAGGAAGCGTCGGTAGGAGAGGGGCGCAGCACCCTCGAGCTGGAAATCCCGGCGCCCCGCGCCGGCGGCAACGAGTACGAGGGGTGGGCGGCCCTGGTGACCGCCGTGTGCCGGGAGCACGGGCTCAACGGAGTCGACGTCGACGCCGACTTTCCCACCATGCTTGCCGACCACCTTCGGCACAACGACGTGGACGTCAGGTCTCGAAGTGACATCTACCAGCAGCGGCGCCGGATCAAAACCCTCGAGGAGGTGGAGTGGATCACCGCCACCGAGAACGCGGGCATGGCCGCGCTCCAGAAGGCGATCGACGTCATCGCATCTTCCGAGATCCGCGACGGGCTGCTCATGCACGAGGGTCGCAAACTCTCGAGTGCGGACCTCATCTTCGTAGTCGAAAGCCACCTGCTCGAGAACGGCTGCGGCACCGAGGACTCGATCTGCTGCGGTGGCCCCGAATCGGCCGATCCGCACCGGGCGATGAGCGATGTCATCCGCGCGGGGTTGCCGATCGTGCTCGACATCTTCCCGTTCGACAAGCGCACGCGCTACTGGGGCGACATGACGCGCACGGT
>PLDZ01000109.1:1594-8112 GCA_003136295.1 Candidatus Dormiibacterota bacterium | reverse complement strand
CGGCCTTGAGATCCACGAGTTTCCCCGCGTCAGCGAGGCTGATGTCGTGCTCGAGGTCGGCGACGTGATCACCGTCGAGCCAGGCCTTTACGACCCCAACTTTGGCGGGATCCGCATCGAGGATCTGGTCGTGGTCACCGAGACGGGGTGTCGCAATCTCACGACTCTGCCCAAGACGTTCCGATTGGACTGAGGCGGTCGCCGCCGGTCCTCAGAGCGGCGCCTGCTACACTGCGAACGCTTCTCCCTGAGGAGCGTTTCCACATAACGCTTTCCTGCGCCCGGATCGCGACTGCCTGACCACCTCGGCAGTCGCAGCACCCCGGGCGCCGCAAGCCCAGAGGAAAGGAGGTGCCACGCATGGTGCGTGACTACGAGTTGATGTACGTCGTCCGGCCGGAGCTGGAGGATGACGCGGTGCGCGTCGCCGTGAAATCGGTGCGCGCGCTGATCGAGTCCCAAGGCGGCGAAGTCGTCAAGACGACGCTGTGGGGCAAGCGCCGCCTGGCGTACGAGGTCAAGCGGCTCCGCGAGGGCCATTACGTCCTCGTGGTGTTCCACCTCGACGGCGGCAAGGTTGCCGAGATCGAGCGCGCGCTGAGGATCCACGACACCGTCTTCCGCCACCTGATCGTCGTCCATGAGGGTCCGATGCCGGATCCGGAGGCCGAGATCGAGGAGGTGCAGGGACCGATCGAGCCCGAAGCTGAAATCCTCGGCGCAGACGCGGATACTGTCGATGCAGGGTCCGTGGGTGGGGACGACGATCTGGAGTCAGACGACGTGCCCTCGGCAATCGATGACGACGAAGGAGATTTGTGATGGCGGGTTCCCTCAATCGCGTGATGCTCATCGGCAGGCTGACCCGCGACCCCGAACTCCGATACACGCCGAGTGGCACCGCAGTGTGCAACCTCGCGATCGCCACCAATCGATACGGGAGCGATCCGGCGACCGGCGAACGCAAGGAGTTCACCGACTATCACGACGTCGTGGTCTGGAACCAGGGAACTCGGAAGCTCGCTGAGACCACCGCGCAGTACCTGCAGAAGGGCCGGCTCGTCTACGTCGAGGGCCGTTTGCAAACCCGCTCCTGGGACGACGCCCAGAGTGGTCAGAAGCGCTACAAGACCGAGGTCAACGCCAACGACGTGCAGTTCCTCGATAGCGCCGGCCGTCAGGAAGGTGCGCCTTCCGGAGACGGGGGCAGCGCAGTGCCGGTTGCGGTTCCTGCCGGCGGCGATGTCGATCCCGATGATATTCCCTTCTGAGCTGGAGACACATGCCTGATTTCGACCGCCGCCGCCGCAAGGTTTGCAGCTTCTGCCTCGAACACATCGACTTCATCGACTACAAAGAGGTCACCCGGCTGCGCCGGTACCTCTCCGAGCGTGGCAAGATCCTGCCCCGCCGCATGACCGGGACGTGTGCCCGGCACCAGCGGTCGCTGACGGTTGCGCTCAAGCGCGCTCGCCATATCGCGCTGCTGCCGTTCGCGGAGATCCGCTAGCCGCCCGTCTGGATGCAGGGGGTCGGTGTGGACGCAGCCGGACCTACTGCGGGGCATGCCGCGGGGCTGCTTGGCGCGCCCACCCGGTAGATGAAGACCGCCCAGCCCATCCCGGATGGCGCGTCGACGGACAGTGTCACCGGCTGCCTGGGAACCTCGTCGGTGGGCGTGAAATATGTGGTCCAGCCCAGGCAGCTTGGCGTGAATGTGTGCGTGAAGCTGGGCGACCGGATGGTCAGCGTGCCGACTCCCGAGCAGACGACGGCGATCGACCAGGACTGAGTGGGTGTGAACGCGGGCACTGCGGCTGCGCCCATCCCGGACGCCTCCGGAGCCACTTGGACGTCGCCTGACGACTGCAATGCGAGTATTGGCGGCCCTTCCGTGATGAGAATCTCCCAGCTGATCGACGGATCGGCTTTGACCCTGACGTTCATCGGTCCGCTACCGCGGCCGCCGCGTGGATTGGAACCGAAGCCGCCGCTACCAGACCCTGTGGGGTTTGAGCATTGGAACTGCTTGTCGTCGCCGAAGGTGAACATGTTGCCCACGATCTCCAGCGTGTCAGCGGAGCTCCCGGAGTTGCACGCGTCGCGGACGTCGAGCTGCTCACCGGGGCCAACGCTGAAGGTCGGCAGCGTGATCGAGCCGGTGCCGTAGGTCACGGGCACCAGCACTCGCTGATCGGGCTCCACGGTGAACTGAGGCAGCGGAGGTCTGCTCTCAGCGATGTAGATCTCCCACATCATCGACCCGTCGGCTGTGACCTGCAGGGTGAGCGGCTTGTCGTCGTAAACCTTCGGGCTCCCCACGGCGATCGTGGTGACACCGATGCCGCTCGAGCACTGCAGCTGGCCGTTGCCGATCACATGATCGGTCGAGAGGAACTTGAAGGGACCCGGCCCGGCGCAGTCGAACTGGATGTACAGCGTCCCCTGCGGGACAATGGTCTGCAGCACCACCGATCCCTGACCGCGCGTCAGCGGCATTACCTCGTGCGCTGACGCCGGGATGCCAGCGCTGCCCAGAAGCGGCATCTTCTTGAGTGCCGACGGGGAAGCTGAGGGTCGCGCCGAGGGTGATGCGGATGTGGCGGCGGGACCGGGACCCGGAGTGTTGTGACTTCTCAGCTCGAGAGCGAACACGGCAACGCTTCCGGCAATGACCGTTGCGGCCGCCAGCCCGGCAAAGAGGTTGAACGACCTGCCAGTGCGAGCAACCACCCTGGTGTCGATGTCGGTCAGGCCGGTCGGCGGAATCGACGCCTCGATGTGCTCGAAGAACGCATGAAGCTTCGCATCCAGTCCGGGATCGACGTCAATCATCGCCAAGCTCCTTTCGCAACGTCGCAAGGCCGCGCGCGACGTGCGTGCGGACGGTGCCGGGCCGGCACCCCATGAAGACCGCGCATTCCTCGACCGAGTAGCCGTGCCGGTAGTTGAGGGTGATCGCGGCCCGCTGCCTGAGCGATAGGCGACGGTACGCGCGATCGACATCGATGAGATCAGCGGCTGGAATGGCGTGAGCCGCCGCCGTGTCGTCGACGAGAGCGAGCGGCGGCCAGCCGCGCGAGCGGAGATGCCGGCGCCGGCTGATGCAGTGGTTGACGCACACGCGAGTGAGCCACGCCGCCGGACGCTCCATTCGCGCCACCGATTCCCAGGACCGCCAGGCCTTGAGCAGCGTCTCCTGAACCGCATCCTCAGCCTCGCCCTCGTCTCGAAGGATCGACAGCGCGAGCGAGTAGAGCCGCCTGGCGTCCGGAACAGCAACGGCCTCAAAGGTCTGCTTGGGCGACGTCTCGCCCGCCGCAATCACATTCGCCGAGGCAATCACACCCTTCCCAACGCCGCCGGCAGCGGTTTTGCTGACGCGCCACACCTATACTGGGCCGCAGGCGCATGCGCCATCACCGGGCTCGTTCTCTCCACATCCTTGCCATGGCCCCGGTCGCCGCGATCTTCGCTGGTGTCCTCGGCTCGGCGTACCACGCCTTCGCGGCGGCGTCGAAGGCGCCCTCGCCGATAGTCGTCAGCGTCGATCCGGGCCACGGAGGCGAGCACACCCCGGCGCACCCAAACATCCCGTTCGATCCCGGCGCCATCGGGATCAACGGCCTCGTTGAAAAGAACGTCGACCTCGATGTGGGCCGGCGGTTGGCGGCGTTGCTGCGTGCCGACCTCGTCAACGTTGTCATGACCCGAAGTACCGACGCCTACGTCTCCGCCGCGCGCCGCGAACAGGTGTCGATTGCCCACCATGCGGCGCTCGTGGTGAGCGTCCATGCCGGCGCCTCGTCCAATCCGAGGACGTCGGGCTCCCTGGTGCTTTACCCGACAGGCGCGAGCGCCGTGTTCGCGCAGACGGTCAGCGATGCGCTCACCGCCCAGATCACTCCTGACGGCCTGCCCGACGCCGGTATCGCTCTCGGCGACGCCGCGTGGACTCGCAGCCTCGTGCCGGTGGCGACTGTCGACATGGGGTATCTCAGCAATCGCACCGACGCCTCGCTGATGGCCTCTGCGCGATTCCGCCAGGACGTTGCGATCGGCCTTCGCGACGGCGTCGAGGCGTATATGCCCGCGATCATCGCCCGGCGTGACGCAATCCGGGCATGGCGGAGTGGCCACGCCGACGCGATCTCGCCCGGTGCCCTCGCCCCCGCATCGGCGGCCATCTCGGGGACCAGCGGGTTTCAGTTCGGCGCGGTGATCGCGTGGCTGGTCGGCATCAGCCTGGTTGGACTGGTGCTCCTGTTCCGCGATGCGGTTGCACGCAACCTCGTTGTGCTCATCGCGCTTGTCGTGCGTCTGCTCGGTGCAGTGATGTGGTTCGGACGAGCAGTGATTCGACGCCGTCGCCGGCGCCGGCGCACGCCCACGTCATTGTCTGCTCCCGCGTTTGAGGAGCGGGACTCTCATCGGACCAATTCTGTCTACGACGACATCCCGTTGTGACGCGTCGCTTGGACTGCGGACCCTGAGAGGCCCCCTCCCAGCACGGGCGGCGTCCGCCCCGCCCTTCGGTAGACTTCGGCCCATGGGTGAACCACAACTCCGCGTTCCCGGTCCGACCCCGCTCCCCGCTCGCGTGGTCCGCTCCGCGAGCCGTCCCATGATCAACCACCGCGGCCCGGAGTTCGCCGCGGTGCTCGATGACGTCGTCAGTGGGCTGCGCTGGGCGCTGCGCACCGACAACGACATCCTCCTCTACCCCTGCAGTGGCACAGGTGGCCTCGAAGCCGCGGTGGCGAATCTGCTCAGCCCCGGCGAACAAGCCTTGTTCTGCGTTATGGGTTCGTTCGGTGAGCGCTGGGCGAAGATCGGCGACACCTACGGCGCCGACGTGGTCAGGCTGAGCGTCCCCCCGGGTGAGCCGATCGATCCCGAGGATGTCGAGCGCACGCTCGCCGAGCATCCCGGCATCACCACCGTGTTCGTGACCCACAACGAGACTTCGACAGGGTTGACCAACGATCTCGCGGCCATCGCCGGTGTCGTCAAGAGCCGGGGCAAGATGCTCGCGGTCGACAGCGTGAGCGGCGCCGGGTGCCTTCCGTTGGATACCGACGCCCTCGGCATCGACGTCCTGGTCACCGGTTCGCAGAAGGGATGGATGGCCCCTCCCGGCATCGCGATGATCGCCGTCAGCGCGGCGGCATTCGCGCGCGCCGAGACCGCAGCCAACCCCCGCTTCTATCTCGACTTCAGCCGCGAGAAGAAGTCCCAGGACAAGAACCAGACGGCCACCACGCCGGCGATTTCGGTGATGTTCGCGCTCCAGGAAGGCCTGGCAATGCTGCGCGAGGAGGGACTGGAGAATGTCTGGGCCCGTCACGCGCGCGTCGGCCGCATGATCCGCGCCGGTGTCGAGGCGATGGGGATGAAGTTGCTCGCCGCGCCGGGTCATCGCAGCGACACGGTCACCGCGGTGCACAGCCCGGCAGACAGTCCTGAGGCCCTGAAGAACCTGCTCACCACATTGCGCACGGCGCACGGCCTCGTCCTCGCGGGCGGGCAGGAATCCCTGCAGGGCAAGATCTTCCGGATCGGCCACCTCGGCTTCATCGATGACGCCGACGCCTACACGATCCTTGCGCTGCTCGAGGCAGGCCTGATCGACACCGGACTGCGCACCCGTGGCGGACTGGCCATTGCCGCAGCACAGGCGGAGGCACGCGGGACTGTCGCTCGAGCGGAACCCGTCAGCGTCGGGTGACCGTCACCGCGGAGCCGCGCGTTGCAGCCGGCACCGTGACGCGCATTCTCGTTGCGGACCCCATCGCCGAGGACGGCGTCACGCGCCTGCGCGCCGCGGGTGAGGTTGACGTGATGACCGGACTCGAGCCGAGCGCGCTCCGCGAGCGCATCGGCGACTACGACGCGCTTGTGGTCCGGAGTGAGACCAAGGTCACTGCAGAGGTATTCGCCGCGGCGCCGCGACTGCGGGTGGTCGGACGCGCTGGTGTCGGCGTCGACAACATCGATATCGACGCCGCGACGCGACACGGCGTGCTCGTCCTCAACGCCCCCACCGGCAACACCATCGCCGCCACCGAACACGCGATCGCGATGATGCTGGCGCTCGCGCGCAACCTCCCCGCCGCCGAGCGCTCCCTGCACGCCGGTCTGTGGGAGCGCTCGAAGTTCACGGGCATCGAGCTGCGCGAGAAGACGCTCGGCGTCCTCGGGCTCGGGAAGATCGGATCCGAGGTTGCGCGCATCGCGCGCGAGGGGCTGCGCATGCGAGTGCTTGCCCACGATCCGCTGGTCACGGCCGAGCGCGCACAGCAGCTGGGCGTGGAACTCTGCGACTTTGAGACGTTGCTGACCGAAACAGACGTTCTCACCGTCCACGTCCCGCTGACGGATGCCACCCGGGGCGTGATCGGCGCTGCTGAGCTCAAGCGGATGCGCAAGGGTGCGCGCCTGATCAACGTCGCGCGAGGCGGCATCATCGACGAGCAGGCGCTCGCCGACGCGATCCGTGACGGCCACATCGCCGGGGC
>PLDZ01000109.1:0-1588 GCA_003136295.1 Candidatus Dormiibacterota bacterium | reverse complement strand
GGCGGAACCCCGCGCTACGCGGTCAACGCACCGACGGTCCTCCCCGAGGAGCTGGCCAGGCTGCAGCCGTATCTCACCCTGGCCGAGAAGATCGGCTCGCTCGCGGCGCAGCTCGACGGACGCAAGCTGCGCCACGTCGTCTGCAGCTACTCGGGCGAGCTCGCGGGCATCGACACGTCGATCATCACCGCGCACGTGCTGCGCGGACTCTTCGCGCATTTCACCGAGACCCGCGTCAACGCGGTCAACGCCAAGGTCGTGGCCACATCGATGGGCGTCGACGTCGACGAGCGCCACACGACACGAAGCGTCGACCCGGAAGGATCGCTGCTGGTGGAGGTGAGGGGGGAGCAGACGCTGCGCATCGCCGGGACCCAGTTCGACGATGGCCCAAGGATCACGCGCATCAACGACTTTCGCATCGACATGCAGCCGGCCGGCACCTTCCTCGTGGTCACCCACCAGGACCGTCCGGGTGTGATCGCCGCCATCTCCACGCTGCTCGCGCGCAACGACGTCAACATCGCCGGCATCGAACTGGGACGGGACCGGCCACGCGGCCACGCGGTGATGCTGATGGAGATCGACGATCCCGTCGGCGCGGAGCTGCTCGAGGAGGTGCGCGAAACCGCCATGCTCGATCAGCTCCGCCAGGTGCGGCTCTGAAGGCCTGACGCTCCGTCCGCGACGGAAGCAGACGCATGGCCACCGTTCAGCCTTTCGAAGGCACGCGCTACAACCCCGACCACGTGAAGCTCGGTGGCGTCCTGGCGCCGCCGTACGACGTCATCAGCGACGCGAAACGCGAGGAGCTGTACGGGCGCGACCTTCGCAACATCGTGCGCATCGACTACGGCGCCTCATTTCCCGACGACGTCGAGGGGGTCGACGACCGCTACACACGCGCTGCGTCCTTTCTGGAGTCCTGGCACGACCTCGGCGTGCTGGTGCGCGATGAACAAGACGGCTTCTACGTCGTCGATCATTCCTTTGAGCATCCGGACGGCAGCACGCGGACCCGGCGGGGATTGCTCGCCACCGTCGCGGCGACGCCGTGGGAATCGTCGGATCTGCGTCCGCACGAACGCACGCTGCGCGGCCCGAAAGCAGACCGGCTCGCGCTGCTGCGCGCCACCCGCGCACAGACGAGCCCGGTCTTCGCGGTGTGGACGGACGCCGATCGCATCGTCGAAAGGCTCGACGGCGTGGCGACCGGCCACGCGCTGCTCGGAGGTCGCATCGACGGGGAGGTCGCCTCGGAGAAGCTGCTGCTCTGGCGGGTTGCCGATCCGGAGCAGGTCGCCGCGATCGCCGGCGCGCTGCGCAACGCAACGCTCTACGTCGCGGACGGTCATCATCGCTATGAGACCGCGGCCGCGTATGCCGCGGAGCGTCGGTCCGCGGACTCGCATGCTCCGCGCGGCGCGCCGTTCGAACGCTGCCTGGTGTACCTCGCAGCCGCGGACGATCCGGGGATCACGATCCTGCCGACGCATCGCCTCGTGCGACCGGGCCACGGCATCGCGTTCAGCCTCGACGACCTGTGGGCACGGCTCGACGACGCATTCGAGACCGTGCCGGCGGCCGA
>PLDZ01000213.1 GCA_003136295.1 Candidatus Dormiibacterota bacterium | reverse complement strand
CAGCGCATCGATCAGCACGAAGGCCAGGCGTCCGAGCAGGAGTGCTCCAGTGGTGTCGCTCGCCAGGCGCATCACCAACCCCGCGGGGACGAAGATGAATGGTTGGCGCGTCCCGAGCGAGCTGATGAACGTCTCGGTCGGACCGGGCGCGGGCGGCGGTTTGCGGTCGAGGCAGGTGGCGATCCTGACCTCCACGGTGCAGCCGAGGTATCGCGGGTCCAGCGACGACGGAATCGAGAAGGCGCGCGCGATCTGGCCGTACACGGCATAGCTCGTGAGAATGCGATTCATGTCCGGCAGCCAACTGTCCATCGCGCGTGCCTGGTCGTCGGTGACCTTGGTGCCCAGCAGGTCCAGGTGCCCGGCAGCGATTGCCTTGATGTACTGATCCGTCTCGTCGGAGACGGCCCCCCCGGGGTTGGCGCCGGCAAACGAGAAGAGGAAGAGGGTCAGCCCGATGCCGGCCAGCACCGCGCGGCGCACGCCAGTGGCACGGAGGCCGCCGAGTCCAAGACCCTCGCGATTGCCCGGGTGGCGCACTCGAAGCAGTCTACGGGAGGCTCCAGCTCTAACATCAAATCAAGTCAAGTTAGCCACGGCCGCGCCGACCACGGCGCCCAACATCGATCTGACCAGTCCGGCCATGAGGCCGGCGATCGTCATCGCCGTACGGTAGGAGGCTGCTCCCCTCGCCGCGCCTCACCCGGCATCACCGCGCACGAGCTCCGCTCGGCGCAGGGAGGGGATGAACTCGTGAGGACTTACACAATCGTGCTCGAGCCGGAGGAAACGGGGGATACACGGTCCTGGTGCCCCCGCTCCCAGGATGCTTCACCCAGGGCCGAACCGTCGGCAAGTGTCGTGAACGCGCGGCTGAGGCGATCGCCGTCCGCATCGCTGGATTGGAAGCGGACGGCGAGCCGGTTCCAGAGGAGTTCGGGGCGCCCCAGACTCTCACCGTGACGGTAGCGGCCTGAGCGGCCGTCGGCTTTCCTAAACGCGCTAAGCAGGAGGTCAAACTTTACGTTAGGCCCTCTTACCGCGTAGCAAGTTCAGCCGAGCGGACCCGCGTCCCACAAAGAACGTACCGGGCGGTGCCGCCGCTACCTTCCGCGCGTCGGCCTGTCGCAGCGACCAAAGAAGCAGCGACATGAACACTCCGACGGTCAGCATCGCCAGGCCGAACCCGATTAGTACGGCGCTCGTGTGAATGATGATGGCCACCACGAACAGCGCCAGAGGGATCACGCCAAGGGGTCTCATCGAGATCCACTGGCTCGATGGCTGCACGTCCCACCCGCCGGGCGACGAGGTCGTCATGGTCAGCATTGTTATCGCTGAAGACCGCCAGCACCCTCGACCGCAATGTGATCGTCATCGAGGCGCGGCAACGCTGTGCAGCCCAGCATCCGAAAATGTACCTAGAATTCCGCGCGTTCTTTTACGTCGATCAGAAGTCCGATGAAGCGTCGATTGGTCGCGCGAAACCCGGCGCCCTTCCGGGGGGACTACCCGGCGGAGCCTGTGATCTGCACCGTCACGCGCTTCCATGTGTGACCGCCATCCGTCGTCTGCAGTATGTCGTCGCCGTCGCCGATGAAGGTATCGGTCCATCCCAGTGAGGCGCTGACGAAGTCGAGGATCGACCCGTTGAAGTCGAGTCCTCCGGGTGGCGGGCCGTTGTCGAGCCGTTGCAGGGTGCTCCAGATCTGCCCGCCGTCATGGGTGACATAGAGGCCGGCCGCAAAGCCGGCGTTCATCGTGTCTGAACTGAGAAGCCAGATGTCGTCTGCGTTGATGAAGTCCACGGCGTGGGGCGAGATGCCCGGTGCGTCGTGCGCGGTCCAACTCCGGCCACCGTCGAGAGTTAGATAGACGACGACACCCGGCTCCTCAGAGGCCGGCATCCCCAGCATCACTCCGTCCTGGCTGGTGATGAAGGTGGGGCTCTCCAATCCAAGGTATGGGGTACTCAGGAGCGGGATGGGCTGCGGAGACCATGTGACGCCGCCGTTGTGTGTGACCTCGAACTGGGCGGCGGCGCAGCCTCCGCCGGAGAGCCATCCCGTGGTGGGGCTGGCGAAAGTCGCGGTCGGCTGTGCGTAGCACGTTGTCGAGCCCGGCGACGGTGTGGGCTCGAGATGAGCTACCTCGTCCCAGTGAGCCCCGCCGTCAATCGTTCGGACGAGGGTCGTTCCCAGGCTCGCGTCTATTCCGTCTTGATTCGCCGAGAACCAGCCGTCGTCCGGGTTGACGAAATCGAGGGCGCCCTGCCACGACAGCCCTGGGTCCTGCACGACACTCAAGCTGCCGCCCCGCGACCAGCGCGCCCCTCCGTCGTCGGTCGCCCACGAGGTGAACGTCATGCTCACCGGTGCAGCATCCGCATTGGACGAAAGCCCACCTGCGGTTAGGACACGCGCGCTGCCGGCGCCGACGAACGCGACGGCCACGATCCGCTGTCCATCAGAGAGTAGCGGGGTGGCGACCAACCAATGCTGAACGCCCTGGGTCGTGTGGAGAACCGCGCCGTCCAGGCGCCGTTGCGCCCACCCGGTTTCCGCGGTGAGCATCGTCAGGGTCTCGATAGCGTTAGGCGGGGGAAGCGGCGGCGTGGGATACACATAGGGAAGTGGCGTGGCGGTCGAGGCAGGTGCCCCGGTTGACGGGATGGCGGACGTTCCGGCGCCTGCGGCCGACGCGGGAGGACGGCTCGCCGTGGGCGGCGCCGGTGATCTTGGGCTGCACCCGGCGATCAGAAGCAGCGGCAGCATGAGCGTGGCCGGTCGCGCACCCGCGCGAACCCAGGCGACGCCGCTGCGGCTCATGACCACCCTTTACTGACAGGCTGCTGGACAGTGGAACGCGACGGGACGCGAAAAGCTACCTCAGGCACGGCAGTGGCCTCGCACGCCGCCTCTCTCGCTGGACGCGGCCGACACCCTTTCGGACACCCTATTTCGCGATCACGCTCGGTTCTCCGCGGACGGAATCGCCGTGACGATGCGCGGTTCGAATCCGACACGGCCGTCGGCGGACGCGACCGCATGCGTTGGATCCGGCCTCAAG
>PLDZ01000167.1 GCA_003136295.1 Candidatus Dormiibacterota bacterium | reverse complement strand
GTCCGCCATGAAGACCAGGTCAAGGCGATGGTCGACGCCACCGTCGAACGCTTCGGCCGTCTCGACATCCTCATCAACAACGCGGGTGCGCTCTGGTGGCAGCCGATCCTGCAGACACCGCCGAAGCGTTACGACCTCATGTGGGAGATCAACGTTCGCGCTTCGTATCTCTGCGCCTACTACGCGCTCCCGCACATGGTCGAGCGCCACTGGGGGCATGTCATCAACTGCTCGCCACCGATCAGCACCCAGCCGAGCCCCGGTCATGTCGCCTATATGACCACCAAAATGGGGATGACCCGGCTCGCCATCGGCATCGCCGCCGAACATGCCGGCGATGGCATCGCGAGCAATTCACTGTGGCCCGTGACGATCATCGAGAGCCTGGCGAGCATCAACTGGGGACTCGGGGATCGCAGCCAGTGGCGCTCGCCCGAGATCCTGTGCGACGCGATGATGGAGATCGTCGGCACCGAGCCGCCATCGCTCACCGGGCGGCAGATCCTCGACGAGCCGTTCCTTCGCGAACGGGGCTGGACGGACAAGCGACTCGATGCCTACTGGCTGGACGGCAAGCCTCCGGAGCACCCGGTGTACATCGACGGGCGGTCCGGGTCCTCGATGTAGTTTCCGAGCGGGCGGCGGTCCACCCGTATGATCGAACCATGAGTCACGCCACCCGAGGCGACATGGTCCGCCGGACGCTCGCCGTGGGAGCGGTCGGCGCTGGAGCTGTCCTGTCCGCGAGAGTCCTGCTGCGCCCGCAACTCCAGACCCCGCGTCGTCTGGTCGACTGGGACAACGTCCGCCGGATCGCCGTGTCGCGCACGGGCGACGCCGGCACCGGCGTGGGAATCAACGTGGAGGCCCTGGAGTCGGCGTACACCGAGATGGCGGCCCGGGTGGCGCCGCTGATGATCGAGGTCTGCCAGGTGCCGTTGACCGCCTACCCGAGATTCATCGCCCTCGACCGCCGGGGTTTCATCGATGCCAACCTCGGGATGGTGCAGCGTCTTCTCGCACCCGTCGAGCGGATCCGGGCGACCATCCCGGAGTCGCTGGCGACGGGCATGAGCCGGCGCGTGCTCGACAGATATGTCGGCGAACTGTTCGGGTTGATGTCGCGGCGTGTGCTTGGCCAGTACGACCCCGTCCTTGCGCTGGAGGACCTCCCCGGCACCGTGCGCCAGGCGAGCGCGCTCTACCTGGTCGAGCCGAACATCGCCGGGATCGAGCGCGATCTCCACCTCACCGACACCGACCTTCGCCCGTGGCTGATCCTGCACGAGCTCACCCACGCCTGGCAGTTCGAGGTCCATCCGTGGCTGGGCGCGCATCTCGAGGGCCTGATGCGCGGGTTGATGCTCGATGCACTGTCCGCGGACGGCAAGACGCTCCTNNTCGCGGATCGGAGCGTCTCGAGGCCGCGATGCAGCAACGGCGCCGTCAGCGTGGCCCGATCGAACGGCTCGTCCTCACGATCACCGGGCTCGAACTGAAGATGCGCCAGTACGAGGTCGGCGAGCATTTCGCCGCCGGCGTCGCCGATCGAGCCGGGCTCGACGCGCTGAATCGCGTCTGGGAGTCAGCGGAGATGATGCCGACGCTCGACGAGCTGCACCATCCCGAGCGCTGGCTGCGGCGGGCGGCCTGAGCAATGCCGGCAGCAGCCCCGACGGTCAAGGACCGTCTTGCCGCCCAGGGACACCGCCTGACCCTCCAGCGAATGATCGTGGCGGGTGCGCTCGCTCGCACCCGCCGCACGGTCAGCGCCCAGGAGCTCTACGAGTCGCTCCGGGTCGAGCACCCACTCCTCGGGCGCGCCACGGTGTTCCGGACCCTCGACTTCCTCGTCGACAACGGCCTCGCGCAGCGCTTCGAGGCTGAGGGCCACGTCCACGTCTACACCTCGTGCGCGGACAACCACCACCATCACCTCGTCTGCCGCCTCTGCGGCTCGACCACCGAGATCGATGACACCGCGGTCAACCAGCTGATCGACGCTGTTCGCGGCGGCTACGGCTTCACCCTCGACCACGACGCCCTGGACTTCTACGGGACCTGCGCCGCATGCGCGGCCTCGATCACCGGGTCCTGAGCGCAGCCAGGGCTCGCGTCGTCTCGGCCGAGGTCAGTAGATCGAGGTCAGCCAGGCCGCGTACTTGGGATTCTGCCCGGTCACGACCTCGTGGTAGGTGTCCTGGACACGGTTCGTGAGCGGGCCGGGTTCGCCATCGCCGATCCGCCGCCGGTCAATCTCGATCACCGGTGCGACCTGCGCTCCCGTGCCCACCAGGAAGACCTCGTCGGCGACGTAGAGCTCGGAACGATCAATCGACCGTTCACGAACATCAAGTCCCAGCTCCTCTCGAACCAGGTGTATCACCGCCGCGCGAGTGATGCCTTCGAGGATGTTGTCCGAGGGGGGCGGCGTGATGATCTCGCCCTTGCGCACGATGAAAATGTTCTCGGCGCTGCCCTCGCAGACGTGGCCGTCCCCGGAGAGCATGATCGCCTCGTCGAACCCGCTTTGCAGCGCCTCACTTTTGGCCAGCGCCGAGTTCACGTACAACCCGGTGCACTTGGTCCGCACGGGAGCCATGGAGTCATCGATGCGGCGCCACGACGACACCATGCAGCGGATGCCNNGAGAGCGGGCGGACGTAGGTGTCCTCGCGATACTCGTTGCGACGCAGCAGGTCGACGGTGATCGAGACCAGATCCTCGACGCTCCAGGGAATCGTCATCTGCAGTGCGCGCGTGTTCTGGTGCATTCGCTCGAAATGCTCGGGCAGGCTCAGTGCGAAAAGCTGCTCGCGCTCCGCATTCCAGTACGCGCGGACACCCTCGAAGACGCCGGTCCCGTAGTTGAGGCCGTGGGTGAGCAGGCCGACCTTGGCGTCCGCGTAATGAACGATCTCGCCGTTGAAGAACACCCAGGACTTCTCGCGGAGCGACGTGGCCTCTGCAATGGGAACCGGGGCGGTCTGAGTCATCAGCCACAGCCTACAACCATAAGCGTCGGAACCCGTTGCCTCGGGCCATCTCGACGGACCGTTTGCTATGCTCGCGAGGTCCGGAAGCCCACCTGGAACGACGATCGAGGTCGCGCGGGGGGATCGTGACCCAGGGATATTGGAGAAGTTATGGCCGACGTCATCAAAACCCATGCGAGCGGCCTTCCGGCGGCTCGCACCATCCGCTGGAACCCTTCCCCCGCGGAGCTGCGCGAGTTGACGTCGCGGATGCCCAATGCTCGTCACACGGCCTTCGATAATTACAACGTGCAGACCAAGGTCGTTTCGAGAAGCAAGGGCAGCACGTATGTGGTCACGGACCGGCCCGAGGAGCATTCCGACCAGACGATGAGCCGGGCCGACGGCGCGGAGATCGCCCAGCGTCAGGACGCGTACATCCGTGACCAGGAGATGCTGGTCATCGACGGGTATATCGGCAACGACCCGGACCACCGCGTCGCGGCACGCCTGTACATCGAGGCGGCCAACGCCAACATCGCAGGCATGCAGCATTGGCTGTACTTCGACGCCGAGCAGGCGGGCCCGGATTTCGAGCCCGTGCTCACGGTCATCTACACGCCCAACCTGGTCGCCCCTGGATATCCCAGCGACCGGGTGATCGCCGTCGATCTCGAAGCCGGGATCACGCGCGTCCTCAACAGCGACTACTTCGGCGAGTCGAAGAAGGGCGGTCTGCGAATGTGGAACAAGCTCACCTACGACCAGGGAGCCCTGTCGTTGCACGCCGGGTGCAAGGTCGTGCCAACGGCTCGCGGCGATCAGGCCCTGCTGATCATCGGCCTGTCGGGTACCGGAAAGACAACCACGACATTTACTCGCCAGAACGACAGCAAGCCGGTGCAGGATGACTTCGTCGCGCTGTATCCGGGCGGCCGAATCGTGGCCACCGAGAACGGATGCTTCGCCAAGACATTCGCGCTTGATCCTCGGTTCGAACCGAGCATCTACGGCGCTGTCTGCAAGCCGGAGGCCTACCTCGAGAACGTTTCCCAGAACGACGCCGGCGTCGTCGACTTCTTCGATACCGGTTACACGCCCAACGGACGTGCGGTCTTCCGTATGGATGCGCTGGGCTGGCACAAGGACGCGCGCGAGGTGCAGTCCGTCGACCACTTCCTGATCCTCAATCGCAACGACAATCTCATC
>PLDZ01000058.1:4760-8306 GCA_003136295.1 Candidatus Dormiibacterota bacterium | reverse complement strand
GAGGAGCACCTTGCAGTAGTGCGCCTCGCGCGGGTCGATGTGGAAATACAGGCTTCCGCTTGAGGTGAGGATGCGACGCGTCTCCTCGAGCCTGGGACGGAGCCAGCCAAGGTAGTCGTCGAAGCGGTCGTCGTATCGCGGGCCCGCCTGCTGCTCGACGCGATATCGACGCCCGGCAAACCCGAGGCGCGACGCGGTCGCGTCGGCGGTGGCGCTGGTTGTCATGCCGGTGCGTGCGCCGCCGGTGTTGAAGGGCGGATCGACGTAGACGAGCCCCGCGCATCCGTCGGGCAGGGTGCGCAGCACCTCGAGGGCCTCGCCGTGGATGATCGCGGCGGTGACGATCGACGCGTCGGGGCGGGATCGCTTCGCGGCCACGTAGAGTAGGTTGCACCATGAACACGCGTGCGCTCATCGTCGGGAACTGACCACATGCAGTTCGGGCGCTACTACGAGGAATTCGACGTCGGAGCCACGTACAAGCACTGGCCGGGCAAGACGATCACCGAGGCCGACGATCACCTGTTCTGCCTGCTGACGATGAACCACCATCCGCTCCACAGCGACGCGCACTACGCGGAAACGAAGACGGAGTTCAAGCGCAACGTCGTGGTCGGCAACCTGGTGTACAGCCTCGCGCTCGGGATGAGCGTCGCCGACATCAGCGGCAAGGCGATCGCCAACCTCGAGGTCGCCTCCCTCAAGCACGAGAACCCGACCTTTCACGGCGACACCATCTACGCGGAGACCACCGTGCTCGACAAGCGCGAGTCGTCGAGCAAGCCGGACCGCGGCATCGTCACCGTCGAGACCCGCGCCTTCAATCAGCGAGGCGAGCGGGTGTGCATCTTCACCCGCCGCGTGCTGGTGCCCAAGCGCGAGGCCGGGGAGTTGCAACCGGCGGACATCCCGGCCGGCGGGAGTTGATGTGGGCGCGGGGAGCGCCGAGACCGCCGCTCGCTACAGCGTGCGCCCGCTGCTACCCGGTCCCGCCGACGCCTTGCGCGAGGCGGTGCTTCGCCTCGGCCTGCTCCCCGAGAAGCTCACCGTCCTGGCCGAGCGCGGGGCGGTGGAGGCCCTCGCGCTCCGTGGTCTGAGCTCGGATCAGATCCGGGTGCTCGAGCGGCTTGTGGCCGACGGCGGCGGCGAGGTGGTGAGCAGTGCCGACGGCGATCGAGCCGTGCTCCTGATGCCGCTGATGACCGCGGGCTCGCTCCCCATGCAGCTCGCCGCCTGGAGCGAGAACGCCGCTGAGGTGGGCGCGGCGATCGGATCCGTGCTGATGGCTCGAGGTGGACCACCACCTCCTCTTGCGGTCGCGGGTCACCGGCTGGAGTTCGGAAAACGGACTCTCGTGATGGGCATCGTCAACGTCACCCCCGATTCCTTCTCCGGGGACGGGGTTGGAGACGACATCCCTGCAGCGGTCGCGCGAGCACAGTCGATGGTCGACGCGGGCGCCGACGTCGTCGACATCGGTGGCGAGAGCACGAGGCCGTCGAGGACCCGCCAGGAGGTGTCGGTGGAGGTCGAGATGGCGCGGGTGTTGCCGGTGATCCGCGAGCTGGCGGGACGCCTCCGGGTACCGATCAGCGTCGACACGCGCAAGGCCGCGGTGGCGTCCGCGGCGCTGGACGCCGGAGCGGTGATCGTCAACGATGTCTGGGGTTTGCGCGGCGACCCGGACATGGCCGCGGTGGTCGCAGCCCATCCGGGGACCGGGGTGGTCGCCATGCANNGGTATCGCCTCGTCGCAGGTGATCATCGATCCCGGGTTCGGCTTTGCGAAAACGCCCGCGCACAACCTCGAACTGGTACGTCGCCTGGGCGAGCTGCTGGGCATGGGTCATGCGGTGCTGATCGGTCCATCGCGAAAGTCGACCACCGGCATGCTGATCGGCGAGGCCGATCAAGCCCACCGGCTCGAGCCCAGCCTCGCGCTCGCGGTCCTCTCCGTGCAGGCCGGAGCTCACATGGTTCGTGTCCACGACGTGGCCGAGACCGTGCGCGCCCTGCGCGCCACTGATGCGGTCGTGCGTGGGACGCCCGAGGCGCTCGTTGACCTACCCATTCCCGGCCCGACCGGATGACCGCTGACCCGGTCTCCACCGACACCGCATGGGTGGGACTGGGGAGCAACATCGGCCATCGCGGTCAGAACCTCGATCGCCTGCGAGGCGCGCTCACAGCAAGCAACGTGCAGATCGTCGCGGCCTCGCCGGAGATCCTCACCCGCCCGGTCGGTGTCACCCGGCAGGGCGACTTTCACAACCAGGTCGTCCGGCTCCGGAGCCCGGCGCCCTGGGAGCCGCGCAGCTGGCTGGCTCATTGCAAGACGGCGGAGATCGCTGCCGGCCGGCGCACCACGTACCGATGGGGCCCGCGCATCGCGGATGCCGACATCCTGCTGCTCGGCGAGCACGGCGAGATCGGCGTCCAGGAACCCGGCTTGACCGTCCCGCATCCGGAGCTCCGCAACCGCCCCTTCGAGCGTCAGCTGCTCGGCGCAGCCGGGTTCATGCCCGAGTAGCCACGGGACACGGCCCTAGATCGGCAGGCGATCCGCCAGTTGCGGCACCAGCTTGAGCGCGGTGTCGATCTGCTTCGCGAGCGTCGTCAGGTCGGGTTGCTTCTCGAAGTCGAGGAACCAGGAGTGCTCGGCGGTGAACTTCTCGACGAGCGTGGTGGTGCCGAGCACCGCGATGCCCACGTGCACGCTGGGCTTGTCGTCCTCCGAAAACGCCTTGCCCAGCAAGGTCTGAACCGTTTCGACCCAGCCGCCGACCTCATCGAGGTCGTGCAACTCATAGCCACCGTCCCCGAGCACGAATTCGGCTTCAACGTCGACGAACGCCTGCGGGGTGATCTGCTGATGTGGGCAGTCCTGCGCCTCGTCGTCATCGTGGTAGAGCTCGCAATCCGCCCCCGGGCCATACGAGGAGATGAACGTCAGCAACGCGTCCCACGTGTAGCTCACGTGCACGTGGTAGCGCGGTGGTGGATCACCTGTGAGGCGGACGGTGCACTCGAAACGGCGTTCACCGAGCCCGGGCTCGAGATGGTGGCGAACGTCCTCGATGCTGAGTCCGGCGGCGTCAACCGCTTCGAGGAGGTCCGACGCGAACTCCTCGTACGACGGAAACGTCGGACGGTCGGCTCCTGCCGGCTCCGACCCCGCCGGGCCGGCGCCGGGATGTTCGGTCATCGGTCAGCGCCCCGGGCGCAGGTTGCGCACCGCGAGCCGGAGGAGGTTCGCACCGACCAGGACGACGAAGAACAGCACGATGGCGATGACCAGGGGCAACTCCACGTTCGGGGTCGAATACGTGTACGTGGCCAGGATCGCCACCACGAACAGTCCCGCCGCGATGACCGAAAGGGCACCGACGGTGATCGCCGAGAGTGGATCTGTCTGCCGCCTCTGGACGGTCGGCTCGCGGGGGTCGAGCATGGGAGGAGTGCGCACCATGCCGAGTGTACTTTGCGGCCACCTCACGCCCGCGAGGATCGTCAGCGCCGGACCCCGGCGAAGCGGTAGCCGATGCC
>PLDZ01000058.1:0-4684 GCA_003136295.1 Candidatus Dormiibacterota bacterium | reverse complement strand
TGGCCCTGCGCAGATGAGCTCCGATCCGGGCCAGCAGCTCTCGCGGCCGGAAGGGCTTGGCGATGTAGTCGTCGGCTCCGATCTCCAGGCCGAGCACGACGTCGATCTCGTCGTGTTTGGCGCTGAGGATGATCACCGGCATCCGATGCCCCGACCGCCGGATCTCGCGGCAGACGTCGAACCCCGAGAGATCCGGGAGCACGAGATCGAGCACCACCACGTCCGGGTGAAAGACCTCGAGCCGGGCTAACCCCTCGCTGGCGCGTTCAGCTTCCTGGACGGTGTAGCCCTCGCTCTCGCAGGTGAGGCGCACGGCTCGGCGGACGAGCGCGTCGTCATCGACCACGAGCACCCGCACCTGCTGTCCATCCACACCAATTCCTCGAAGTGAGCCCGCGTCATTCTGGAGTATCGAACCTCGTTCGGAACGGTGAAGGGTTGCTACTATACGGGCCGACTCCAATTCGGACCGCCTCCTTCGGGACGGTCCTCCCTCACAAAACTGGAGACCGGCACCCGTGCAGACCCAGGGTTCCCTTCGTGACGGCGGGCTCGCGACGCTCCTCCAATCGATGCAGGCAGAGCGAGCAACCGGCACCCTGACCATCGACAACGGTGGCGACAACTGTTCGCTGTACTTCCTCTTCGGACACCTGTTCCACGCCAACGGCCCGGGCGGACAGGGCGAGGAGGTCGTCATCGACGCGCTCGGCTGGGACGACGGCTCCTACCAGTTCGATCCGCGCGCCAAGCTCCCCGCTGAGGAGACGATCAAGGCATCTCCGGCGGAGCTCATCGCTGCCTCGGAGAGCCGCGCTCCCGCGGCTGCGGCCTCGACCGGCGCCTCCACGTGGCCCGAGGCCGCGCCAGCGTACTCGTCGTCCGATGCCTATTCCCCGGTTGCGGCGCCGAGCCTTCCCGAGCCCATCGAGGAGCCGGCATACGCGGTGGCGGGAAGCGCACCGGCCCCGGAGCCTGCGCCCGACACCTACAGCGCCGCTCCGGCCGAGCCCGCACCGATGCCGGAATTCCAACCAGTGCCGGAGCCGGTCGCGTACGACCCCGCGCCAGAACCGGTTTCCTATCAGCCCGCGCCATCAGCGCCGGCACCCACGGCACCCGCCGCGTCGCCGGACCGCCCGCTGGCAGGCGCACCCGCAGGGGCATCATCGGGAACGCCCGGCGTGCGCGTCTATCCGCTCCCCTCAGGGCGGGCGCATTACGAAGGCTTGAAGAGCGCGTTCGTGGACTTCCCTCGGCTGCTGCGGACCCTCCGATCCGATCGCCATACCGGGTACGTGAACCTGAGCGGCAGTGGCTACAGCGGAGTCATTCTCCTCAACGACGGACAGGCGCTGCAGGCGCTCTCGACCAACAGCACCGCCGTTCAGGGCGAGGCGGCGTTCCTTCAGATTCGACGGCACATGGACGCCGGCGACGGTGTGATCGACGTCATCGAGCTCGAGGCCGACACCGTGACCGCGCTGGCTCAGCTGTTCACCTCGCCGTACCTCTACAGCGGGTTGCTCGGTCGCTTTGTCAACCTCGAGGCCCTGCTCGAATATCTCGCCGAGGAGCAGGTGAGCGGGTCGGTCGTGGTGCAGACCCCGAGCGAGGCGGGGATCATCCTGCTTCGCGATGGCGACATCCTCGGCACGTACACCGAATCCCAGCGATCCCTCGAGAAGGCGACCACGGCGGTGGCCTCGCTTGCCACTGATCGGCAGTCGGTCATCGAGGTCAAGGGCGGCGACAGCGTCATCGCGGCCATCGACGTCGACGCCGCGCTCAACCGCGCGTACTAGCCGAGCCGGGCGCCCCCGCCTCGCCTCCGGCGCGCGCCGGACCGCACTCTGGGCCGCTGCCGGGCTGATGTGCGCGTCGCTGTCAGGGTGTTTCAGCAGCCCGCCGCAGATCATCCAGTTGATCCCCAACCGCGGGGCTGTGGGGGTGGCAGCCGATGCGGCNNCACCCTGCCGGATCGTCTGGCTCTCCGGCGACACGGGGTTCACACTGCTCCACCCGAGGGCGATCTTCGCGCCGAGCGCGTCGTACACATTCACCCTGGCAGGCGGGATCCGCGACCCGAGCGGAGTGGTGAACTCGGTGGACCACCACTGGACCATCACCACCGGAGCAGCACCGGTGATCCGGGTAGTGCAGCCGGCGGACGGATCCCACGGCGTGCCCGTCGACACGCCGATCTCGGTGACCTTCTCGACGGCGATGGCGGCGGACACGACCCAGGCGGCGATCACCTTGAGTCCGTCGGTGCCGGGCACGCGGGTGGTCCGCAACCTTCGCGACCCGAGCCGCTTCGTCGTGCTGCCGGGAGCAACCCTGCAAGCCGGCGTCACGTACAGCCTCACGGTGGCCGCGACCGCGACCGACGCAGATCATCAACCCTTGGTGGCCGGGGAAACGTCGACATTCACGACGGCGGGCATGTCACCAGAGGCCCATGTCGTCATCCTCGCGGGCGTCCGCGGAGAGGGAGCGACCACCGTGCTGCTGTCGCCGCTGGCTCCCGCCGCGACAGGGGAGCCGATCGCGACCGAAGCGGTGCTGGTCGCCCCGCGGTGCCCACGAAGGACGGGCTGCGGCGCCGCCGCTTTCGGAGCGCCGCTCTACACCTATACCTCGGCTGCGCTGTCGCCGGGGGGAGGCTGGCTCGCCGTCGTCGAGGTCGACGCGACGGTCAGCGGGTCGACTCCGGTGCTGCTCGTGCTCGACCCCGCGACCGGAATGGTGATCACCAGCTTCGAAACATCGTCGCTGCCGTCCTGGTCGCCTGATGGATCGACACTGGCGTTTTCCCGGGCGGGAAGGGTGTCGTTCTTCAACCCGACCACGCGCGAGCTCACCAATCTGCCCGCTGGCGACGACCCGCTGGTGACCCCCCCGGTCTGGAGTCCACTCGGCGAGCAACTCGTCATCGATGTTGCCGGCACGTCGGACGGCGAGCACCTCGAGCTCGCCGATTCGGTGGTGCTCGCTCGATACCCGGTGCCCGGCGTGACCGGCGCGTCCAATAACCCCACCATCTCTCCGGACGGCTCGCAGCTCGCCTTCTCTCGCTCGGCGAAGGGTGCTCAGGGGGCGTGGATCACGGGCATCGGCGCATCGTCGACCGCCCCACGTTTGCTGGACCCATTCGTCCAGCCGGTGGGCTTCACGGCGACCGGTACATTGCTCGGGATCAACCGGCCGCCGGTGGGTACCCCCACCCTCGTGCTCGTCAGTGTTGCGGGTGATGAACAGATCCCGATCGCGTCAGGTCCGGCGCTCGGCTCACTGGGCACCGTGGTGGTCGCCCCCTCGAGACGGCAGCTCGTGTACCTCAACGCCGATGCCGGCGGCACTCTCCAGGCGTACGTCGAGAATGCCGACGGGAGCAACGTGCAGGTCATCACCGACTTCGCTCCGCAAACGCTCGTGGCGGTCTCGGTAGCGGTGAGCGGATGAGGCGCCTGCTGTTTCTCATCGCCGACACCGGCGGCGGCCATCGCGCCGCTGCCACGGCGGTCGAGCGCCAGATGCTCGAGTCGTGGCCAGGCGAGTTCGAGATCACGATTCTCGATCCGTTCACGAGCGCCAAGCCGCGGGTGATCGGCGGGACCGCCGGCCTCTACGGGCCGATCACGAGGCATGCACGCTGGCTCTGGGGTGGTCTCTACCACTCGACCAACAGCCGGTCGGCGGTCGCCCTGCTCGAGCGGACAGTGCTTCGATCCGTGACCACCGCTGTGACGGAAGTGATCCAGCGCATCGATCCAGACTGCGTCGTGTCCTTCCATCCCCTGTTGAACCACGCCAGCGTGCGCGCGGTGCGCAGTCAGCCCAGGCGAGTCCCGGTGATCACCGTGATCACCGACCTCGTCGACATCCATGCCGCGTGGGCGTGCCGGGACGTCGACGCTGTGGTCGTGCCGTCGCCGGGAGGACTCGATCACTGCCGGCGCGCCGGCATTCCCGCNNCGCTGGACCTCGACCTGGTGGTCATCTGCGGACGCAATGAGCGGGCGCGGTCGGCCCTCGCGGGACTGCACACCGCGGCGGGACACCCGGTGCGGGTGCTGGGTTATGTGAACAACATGGCCGAATGGATGCGCGCCGGCGATGTCGTCGTCTCCAAAGCGGGTCCGGGAACCATCGCCGAGGCGCTCTGCTGCGGGGTGCCGCTCCTGCTCGTGTGGTATCTCCCCGGTCAGGAGCGGGGTAACGTGGAGTGGGTGGTCGACATCGGGGCGGGCAGATATGTCCCGCGCGACGAACAGCTCGTGGACACCGTCGCGGAGCTCGCCGCGCCCGGATCCGAGGCACTCGCGACCATGCGCTCCGCGGTGAGGGCGGCAGCGCGCCCGGATGCAACCCGCCGCATCGCCGGGTTGATCGCGTCCATGGCCGGGCGAGTCGCGTGAGCGTCGACGCTCCGTCGGTCGATGCGATCTCCGAGCCGGCCGGCAGCAGCGCGCCGCGCTGCGCGATCGTCCGGCTCCGAGTGCATTGCTTTCGCAACTATGCTGAGGCGACCGTGCGCTTCGGCCCGGGACTCAATGTCATTCATGGCCAAAACGCGCAAGGCAAGACGAACCTGCTCGAGGCCATCGCCACGCTCGCGCTGACCCGCTCGCCGCGGACCACGAGCAGCAGCGACCTGTTGCTCTGGAGCGAGGATGCGGCA
>PLDZ01000091.1 GCA_003136295.1 Candidatus Dormiibacterota bacterium | reverse complement strand
CGGATGCGCGTGGCGAACCTGGTCAGGAAGAGGCCTTCCTCGAGCGCCGAGTTTCCGCCACCAATGACCAGAAGCTCCTCGGCGCTGCGATAGAATGGTCCATCACACGTGGCGCAGAAGTGCACGCCGGCGCCGATCAGGTCGTCCTCGCCGGGGACGCCGAGACGTCGATACGACGACCCGGTGGCGATGAGCGCGGCGTGGGTCTCGATCTCCTGGCCGCTGGCCAGGCGCAGGCAGATGTCCCCGGCCTCCGAGCCTTCAACCGAGATGTGCTCGACGCTGACGGCGCTGAGGAGCTCCACCTCGTAGCGGCGAGCCTGCGCGATGAAGCGCTCCGCGAGGTCAGCGCCGCCCACGCCGTCTGGGAATCCCGGGTAGTTGTCGATCCGCTCGGTGACGCCCGCCTGACCGCCCAGTCCGCTGCGCTCGACCACGACGGCGTCGATGCCCTCGCGCGCCGCGTAGATGGCAGCGGCGAGTCCCGCGGGGCCACCGCCGATGATCGCCAGGTCATAGCAGCCACGCTTTGCCTCGAGCGTGAGCCCGAGCTTGCGCGCCAGCTCCTCGTTGGTCGGCTCGACGAGAACGTCCGTCCCGTCGAAGACGATCGTCGGAATCGACCGGCCCCCGTGCTGCAACTCCTCGACGTGCTCCAGAGCGGCAGCGTCCTCGTCGATGTCGACCCAGTCGTATTCGACCCGCTGTTCGGCCAGAAATCGCTTTGCCCGCTTGCAGTCCGGGCACCAGGGGGCGCCGTAGACGGTGACTTCGGGCATTCAGGTGAGACGGGTCAGGTCGGCGCTCGCGCCGGTGAGCGTCCCGAGGAAGCGGTCGACGATGTTGCCCTTGGCGTCGATGATGATCACCGTCGGCGGGTCAATCACGTTGTATTCGGAGGCGATCACTTCGCTCGCGTCGTTCACGCTCGGATACGTGACGTGGAAATCCTGCTCGTAGGCCGACCCGGCGGCATCGCTGTCCCGGATGTCGACTCCGAGAAAAACGACGCCCTTGGGTGCCCACTGCGTGACCAGCTTGTTCAGCGCAGGCTGCTCCGCCCGGCACGGCTCACACCACGACCCCCAGAAGTCGAGGACCACGACGTGCCCATGCGTCGACGACCAGTCGAACGTCGCACCGGACAGCGTCGGCGCGGTGATCGGCGTAGCGGGGCCGGTGTCGCCGCTCCCGGGGCTCGGCACGGAGGCCAGGTCCTGCTGCAGCCCGCAGCCGGCGAGCATCACCAGGGAGACCAAGAGGGCCGCGAGCCAGCCTCTGCTCACGGCGTCACGGCCAGGTCTTCGAGCACGAGCCTCCCCAGGTTCTGGTCACCTTCGACAACAACTCGCGAGCGAGCTCCTGGCTCGTCGGAGCGGCCGCACGCGAGGACGGTCAGCGTGGGCAGGTCGAGCCGCAGCAGCGACGTCGGCGAGTCGGGGATCGACGCTCCGGCCCGACCTCGTTCGCCGTCGAACGTGATCGATCGCAGCGCGCCCCCGGGGCCGGAGACATCGAAGACGATCGACGTTCCGGCGGGTGGGCCGACTCGCTCCTGGAGCTCATTGCCAGCCCCCATCAGCATCCGCTCGCGGCTGTGCGCTGCGGCGATGCCGTCGAGCCCACCGGGCTCGTGGAGTGCGCGACGGATGTCCTGCTCGTGCGACCAGAGGTCGAACACCCTGATCGCGAGCAGCGAGCGCACCTTGGACTCACCGAAGAACCCCCGGCCCATCTCGTCGAGTTGCGAGTCTTCGAGCGGTGCGAGGCGGGCCATCCGCTGCGCGGTCACGTCTCGATACTCGGCGAGGAGGTCGGCCAGGGTCACGCGCCGGCGGGCGTCGATGCCGATCTCCATGAACTCGCCAGGTTTGTTGCGGATATNNACCGTCCATCCGGGGCACCCGGTTGCGAGCATCGAGCGCTCATCGTCGAGCGATGCAGCGAGCGCGCCGACGTTCGAGAAGATGTCGGCGTAGGCGGTCCGGAAGCCTTCCGCCGTGGCGATATTCCCGCTCTCCATCGACGTGCAGCCTAGCGCGTCGCCACAATCAATCGCGATGCCACCAGGTGCGGATTCCGGCGGCGCCGCCGCCATGACCGCTGTCAACTCGTCAGGGTTTCCGGCTCCGGCCGGGGTCTATGCCGTCCCGGTGGTGCTCGCCCCGCTGTCCGGGCGGCTCCACGTCCTCCTCGTCCAGCGCGCGGAGGCGCCGTTTGCGGGGAGGTGGGTGCTCCCCGGCGGCTTCATGAGCCCGACCGAGCGGCCCGAGGAGACCGCGCAGCGCAAGCTCACCGAGAAGACCGGGGTCGGCGCCGTGTACCTCGAGCAACTGGAGACCTACGGTGACCCAGAGCGCGATCCACGCGGATGGATCCCGACGGTCGCGTACCTCGCGCTCATCGATGCGGCGGTGCTCAGGGCCGAGGAGTCCAGCGCGCGCTGGGAACCGGTCGACGCGCTTCCCCGGCTGGGCTTCGACCATCCACGCATCGTCGTCGACGCCGTCGAGCGCCTGCGCGGGAAGCTCTGGTGGTCGAACATCGCGGTCGGACTCCTGCCGGAGCGCTTCACGATGCCGCAGGCGCGCCGCGTGTTCGAGGCGATCAGCGGCGTGACGTACGAACCGTCGAACTTCCGGCGCGAGCTGGAGCAGTCCGGACTCGTGCGGGCNNCGACGAGGGTGATCCGCGTCTGAGCTTCACGCAAACGCTCGCGCATCGTTCACGATACCGCGCGATCGGGCGCCCCACTTCGAGCGCCCACTGCGAGGAGAACGACGATGACCGACCAACCCGTGCAGCCGGCGCAGATCCCCAGGGTGGAGGAGCTGTTCCAGCACATTCCGCATCCGCGTATCGCGCAGCGAAGAAACGAGAAACCGGTGAAGGTCAACGATGAGCGTGAGGGCGTCAACGGCAGGGTTGCGTTGATCATCACCGCGGTCGTCGGGACCATGTGGTGCGCATATATCTTCACANNCTCCCCATCATCATCGTGGGCCAGAACATCCAGGGCAAAGCGTCCGACAAGCGGTCTGAGCAGACATACAACGACGCCGAGGCAATTCTCAGCGAATGCCTGCAGCTGCAGTCGCATCTTCAGGCGCAGGACACAGTGCTCGACGACGTCATCACGCACGTCAAGAAGCACCATGAGGAGTTGCAGAAGCTCTCCGCGAGAGTTGGGCCTGCGCCCGCATAGGGATTCTCGCGCCAAGACGTCGCCACTTCCATCGGGCGTCTCGAGGGCATGTCCACCGCCTAGCGTTCGGATGTGCCCCTCGCTCATGTCAGCGCGCTGCTCGCGCCGTGACCGCGCTGACGTGCGCGCTCGGTCCCGACGCGGCCGGCACGCTGCTGATGCGCTCGATCCGCGGAGCGCGGCGAAGCATCGACGCTGCGATCTACGAGGTCGGCCCCTCGTATCGGTGGGCGCTGGTTCGGGCGGCGGAGCGCGGGCTTCGCGTCCGCCTGGTGCTCGATGCGCACAGATCCGACGGGAATGCGGCGACGGCTCGTGAGCTGTCCGCCGCCGGCGCCGAGTGTCGTGTCGCCGGGGTGGGCGCGGACGCGGCACACGGCAAGCTGCTGATCATCGACGCGACAGTGGCCGTCGGGACCGGCAATCTCATCTGGCGGGACGCGCCGCGGGACCGCCGTCTCCGGCTCCCTCCTGCCGGCGTCCGGCTCGCCGGGACCCGCGAATGGTGGGTCCTCGCGACCGGGTCAAAGCAGCTGAATCGCGCTGCCGCCGGCGCGTTTGGCGCTCACTGGATCACGGCGACGGCGCCCCCACCCGAGTGGGCTCCAGCGCCGCAGCTGATCGCACCGGTCATCGGCACCCCGGTGCCTCAGCTCGCGCCGAGAGTCATCTGCACGGCCCCGCGCCGGCTTGGTCTCGTCGTCGGCGGAGCGGGCGTGGGTGAGACCCTCGCCAGGATGGTGACCACCGCGCGCCGGCGAGTGCTGGTCACCGTCCCCTACGTCCATCCCGAAACTCCGAGCGTTCGCCGCTTACTCGGGCGGATGATCGACGCGTCGTCCCGCGGGGCGGCGTGCGCGCTCCTGCTCGGGGACATCCCAGATCGCAACGATGCCGACCATCTGGGGTCGCTGCCCTTCCCGGTCCGCAGGATGGACCCCGCGCGATCGACCCTGGGGCACGCCAAGGGCATGGTGGCCGACGCGTCGGTGCTGGTCTCCTCTGCGAACTGGAGCGCCGCCGGACTCGGCGGCAACTGGGAGGCTGCGCTGCGCGTCGATCACGCCGACGCGGCCGCGTACTACGCGGCTGCCTGGTATCGCGATTGGGCGACAGGGCTGGCGATCCAGGTTTGACGCCGAGAAGCCCCGGCTATTCTCTTCGGATGCCCGATGTCGAGCCACCGGCACCTGCCGCCGACCCTGAACCGGCTCCGACCCGCCCGGCGTCGCTGACCCTGCCGGCGGTCCCACTCCGGGACAACGTCGTCTTCCCCTCGCAGCTGGCCCCACTTGCCGCGGGCCGGCCTCGGTCGGTCGCCGCGCTCGAGGCCGCGGTGAACGGGGACGGACGCGTGGTGCTGGCCATCCAGCGCGACGCCGAGCGCGACGACGCCTCCATCGACGACGTGCACAGCATCGCGGTCATCGCTCACGTCGGCGCGTTCCGGCGTCTGCCGGGAGGCGGTGCCCATGCCCTCGTCGAAGGCAGGGAGCGGGTGCGCATCGATGCGTTTGACGCCTCGGGCGACGCGTGGATAGCGACCGTCACCCCGGTCCCCCTCGAGACCGTCGAGGGCACCGAGGTGGATGCCCTCTTTGGATCAGTGCGGACGTTGTTCGCCGACTACGTCAACGCGGGAGCCCAGGTCGGAGCCGACACCGCCGTCGCCATGGCGCGTGCGTCCCAGCCCGACCTGATCGCCGACATCGCGAGCACGTGTCCCGATTTCGGATTCGACGATCGCGTCGCCCTGCTCCAGGAAACCGACACCATCGCGCGACTGCGCACGCTCATCCCGCTCCTCGCGCGTGAGGTCGAGGTTGCACAGCTGCGCAGCAAGATCCACGAGGACGTCCAGAAGACGATCAACAACTCGCAACGCGAGCACATCCTTCGCGAGCAGTTGCG
>PLDZ01000041.1 GCA_003136295.1 Candidatus Dormiibacterota bacterium | reverse complement strand
TTGTGGCAGCAGGCGTTCGCGATCAACGGTCCGCCGCCGCTCATCCCAGATACGATCGCCGACGGGACCTCGGCGCCGTTCGATCCCGTGATGTTCGAGCGCCTTGGTGCTCTTGTCAGCGAATGGGTGCTCGTGCCCGAGGCAACGGTTCGGAAGACGGTTGCGCGCATGGCGACCGATGTCAAGGTGGTCGCGGAGGGAGCCGGAGCGCTCGCCTATGCGGCCATGGTCGGTGCGGAAGCAACGCCGCGCACCGTGGCGATCCTCAGCGGCGGCAACCTCGACGGGTCGCGACTCGCGGAGCTGCTCACGGAGTAGGGCGAGCACGTTCCCGGGATCAGGATCCGCCGGAGACCGCGACGGGAGGTCCGCCAAAGCTGTTCTGCGGCGGCTGAACCGGAACCACCAGGNNGAGAAGACAACGGTGAGGCCCGCCGCTCCGATTGCCGCATACAGCGTGATCCGGCGTCGTAGCGCCAGGCTCAGATCGCGGCGGAGCCGCGCCGAATAGAGTTCGCCGGGTCCGGCCATGCTGCGAGCCTAGCGGTCGAAACTTGCGAGGAGATGACCGCGGGCGCCGGCCTGAACCGACCGCCCAGGCGAACTGCCATGCTTGCCGCCGACGAGAGGGTCGATGGCGGGCGCCGGGATCGGGCGTTTGCTGTCCGTCCTGCGCAGCGAGAGTTTCGGGTGAGGTGGTGAGGGGGCTCGCGACAACAGCGTTGATCGGTTCATGGTGCTGATGGATCGCCTGCGGCGCGCGTGCGCCCTTGCCGCGATGATTGCGCTCATGCCCGCCGCGGCCGCGATCGCCGCCGGAGGCGGAAGCGGGTCGGAGCCGGGACCGGCGAGCGAGGGCACCGGGGCGCTCACGCACGGCCGGCTGGTGGCCGGCGCCGGAGGGACATACCTGCCGATCATCCCGGCCGACATCGTCCCGATCGGCCCGGAGCCGCGCAACCCGCTCGAGATCCCGCCCGCCGGACCAAACCCCCAGGGCATGAGCTGCCCGGCCTCGCACCGCTTTCATACCGGCCCGGGATCACCGTCACCGGGCGGCATCGTCTCGGTGGTCACCATCCACCCGACGTTCTCGCGCAACGCAGCCGGTGGCTACGACGGTTTCGACGCGCGTTTCGCATATGCGGTCTCGAATGCGATTCCACCGGGCGGTGACCCGACCGCCACCTCGCCGGGCAGCCCGGCGACCGCGGCCAACGTTGCCGGGCACGTGATCGCGGTGACGGCGTTCGTGCTCAAGCGCGGCACCTGGCAGGACGCGCAACCAGTAGCACCGTTTGGAGGGAGTTGCCAGGGCACCATGTTCTCGTTCAGCACGCCGTATCTCGTGGGCAACGCTCCCCCACCCTTCCCACCGATCAGCGTGTTGCGCACGCCGCCATTTCCGACCGGGGCGGACCTGGTGGCCAGGGTGACCAGGTCCTGGACGGTCGGGGACATCGAGACCCTTCCTGGTACGTCACAGACATCACGCACCTTCGTGCACATCCCCACCTGCGCGTGGACCGACTCGACTGTTCCGGTCGCGCCCGACCCGTATCACGCGTTGACCAGCACCGTCGTCGGCGGTTACACGCTGTTCCTCCTCTACGCGGTCACCGTCATACCCGGGACTGTCACCTGGAGCTGGGGCGACGGCACGAGCACGACTGCGCCGGGTCCGGTGGAGCGTGGACCCGCACGGCTGCCGAGTTACAACCCCGGAACGCAGCACTGGAGCGATTCCTGCGCGGTGAGCCACGACTACGCACAGGTCTCTGCGGGCGCGACGATCACGGCAACCGAGACATTCACCGTCACGATCACCGTCAGCTGGAGCGATGGCGTCACCATCCATACGCAGCCGGTGGCCTGTGATGCGAGCAGTGGCGGCGAGTGTCATCTTGTCCTCGGCCCTGCGGATGGATGGAGCAGCGGTCCCCATCCCGTCGACCAGATCGAGCCGGTCCCGTTCCAGGCACCGTCGCCCGCGCCATAGCCGGCACCGGGGTCAGGAACTGAGCAGCGAGGTCCCGGTCATCTCGATGGGCACCGGAAGACCCATCGCCTCCAGCACCGTGGGCGCGATATCGCGCAGGCCGCCGCCGTCGCGCAGCGGACCGTCGCCGGCGCCGCAGAGGATGACGGGCACCGGGCTGGTGGTGTGCGCGGTCAGCACCGATCCATCGCGGCGATCGATCTTGTACTCGGCATTGCCGTGGTCGGCGGTGATGAGCAGCCCGCCACCCGCCGTGCCGACAGCGCGTGCGATGCGACCGAGGCAGGTATCGACGCACTCGACGGCGCGCACGGTCGCGTCGAAATCCCCGGTGTGGCCGACCATGTCGGCGTTCGCGAAGTTTGCGATCAGCAGCGCATCCTCGCTCTGTTCCAGGCGCGTGATCACCGCATCGGTGACGCCTTCGGCGCGCATCTCGGGGACGGTGTCGTAGGTCGCCACCCGTTGCGACGGGACGAGCAGTCGCTCCTCACCGTCGAATGCGGTCTCGCGGCCGCCGTTGATGAAGTACGTGACGTGCGCGTATTTCTCGGTCTCCGCGACGTGGAACTGGCGCAACCCCGCGGCGCTGATCTCCTCTGCGAGCGTATGACGCACGTCCTCGCGCGGGAATGCCACCTCGGCGCCAAGATCTCGCTCGTACTCGGTGAACGTGACAAGGTCGACATCGCGCAGCACCCTCGACCGCAAGAAGCCGTCGAAGTCCGCGTCGACGAGTGCGTGGCTCAGCTGGCGCGCGCGATCGGGGCGGAAGTTGAAGAAGATGATCGAGTCGCCGTCTTCGATGCGGACGCGCCGTCCCTCGTGGAGAATCGACGCCGGAGGGACGAATTCGTCGGTGACGCCCGCGGCGTACTGCGACCGGATGTAGGCAACCGGGTCGGCGGCGGTGCCGTCACCAACTCCCACGATGACTTCGTACGCTCGCTGAGTGCGGTCCCAGCGCCGGTCCCGGTCCATCGCAAAGTACCGGCCGGAGACGGAAGCGACCGCCCCGACTCCGTCGCGACGCAGCTGCTCGACGAAGGTGTGCACGAATTCCGCGGCGCTGCTCGGCGGCTCGTCGCGCCCGTCGAGAAACGCATGGAACCACACCGCATTCAAGCCGCGACGGCGGGCGAGCTCGGCGACTGCGAGCGCGTGGTCCTGGTGGCTGTGGACCCCGCCGGGCGAGATCAGCCCGAGGCAGTGCAGCGCGCTGCCGCGATCGCGCGCACGGTCGACCGCCGCGCACATCGCAGCGTTCTCGTAGAAGCTGCCATCGGCGATGGCCCGGCGGATGCGGGAGAGCGGCTGGTAGATGAGCCGCCCCGAGCCGATGGTGAGATGGCCGACTTCGGAGTTGCCCTGCTGCCCCGGCGGCAATCCCACCGCCACACCGCTGGCATCGACCGTCGTGTGTGGCCACCGGCGCTCGAGGGCGTCGAGCTCGGGCGTGCGTGCTGCGGCAATCGCGTTGCCGTAGGCGTCCGTGTTGTATCCCCACCCGTCGAGGATGACGAGCACAAAGGGCCGCACCCCGCTCATGCCGCGGAGCTAGTCGAGGTCACGAGCGCAAGCGGCCGTCTCGGCAGCGGCGACGATGACACCGAACTCCTCGGCACGCAAGCTCACGCCACCCACCAGCGCGCCGTCGATATCCGCTTCGCCGAACAGTGATGCAGCGTTGGCGGCGGTGACGCTGCCGCCGTAGAGGACTCGCGGAGAACCGTCAAGGAAGCGTGCACGAACGTGCTGCTTGATGTGGGCGACGACCTCCTGCGCCTGTTCGGGCGTCGCGGTGCGACCGGTCCCGATCGCCCACACCGGCTCGTAGGCGATCACCCAGGCGTCCATCGCCGGCGGAATCTCCAGCTCGGCGAAGACCGCGTCGAGCTGACGATTCACGACGTCGAAGGTGCGGCCATCGTCACGTTCGTCGCTCGTCTCCCCCACCGCGAGGATCACCTGGAGGCCGTGAGCAAGCGACGCGACGAACTTCTTGCCAACCTCGTGGTTGCGCTCGCCGAAGATGTGGCGGCGCTCGGAATGTCCGACCAGCGTCAGGTCGCACCATCCGGCCAGCATTGCCGGTGAGATCTCGCCGGTGAACGCTCCCGAGTCCTTCCAGTACACGTCCTGGGCACCGAGGCGGACGCCGGTCCCTTCGAGCACCGAGCGGATCGCCCACAGGTGCGTGAACGGCGGAAGGATCGCGACATCGACGCGTTCCTTCGCCGCAACCGCGACACAGACGGCGCGCGCCAGGGCGACGCCCTCGTCCACGGTGGTGTTCATCTTCCAGTTCCCGGCCACCATCAGCGAGGCCGTTGCGTGCCGGGATTCCGCCATCAGCGCCGGACGACCTCGCGGTCGCGAAGCGCGGCGACGCCGGGCAGCGTCCGCCCCTCGAGCAACTCGATGGTGGCGCCGCCGCCGGTGCTGATAAAGCCGATCTTGTCAGCAACGCCCGCATCCTGAACCGCTGCGGCGAGGTCGCCCCCGCCGATCACCGTGGTCGCCCTGGAGGCGGCCACGGCACGCGCGACATCGCGTGTGCTCGCCGCGAAGTCGGGAATCTCGTAGATCCCAAGGGGGCCGTTCCAGATGATGGTTCCCGCGCCGGAGCAGTCGGCGGCGATGCGGTGCACGGTGTCGGGTCCGGCGTCGACCACCATCCATCCATCGGGGATTGCCTTCCACGCGACGACCTGCGCCGGTGCGCCGGCCACCGGCTCTTCGACGACCACGGCATCGACCGGGAGGCGGAGGTCGGCGCGCCGGCCGCCGGCTTCCGCGAGCAGGCGGCGCGCGGTCTCCACCTGCTCCTCCTCCACCAGCGAGGTCCCGGTGCTCTCGCCGAGCGCGCGGTAGAAGGTGCACGCCATCGCCCCACCGACCCAAAGCACATCGACGCGATCGAGCAGATGGTGGAGCACGCCCACCTTTGTCGAGATCTTCGACCCGCCGACGATGGCGACCACCGGCGCGATCGGGTTGTCCATGACGCCGCCGAGCATCTCGAGTTCGCGCGCCATGAGCTTGCCGGCAACCGCGGGGAGCAGGTGGGCGACTCCCTCGGTTGAGGCATGGGCTCGGTGCGCGGTCCCGAAGGCGTCGTTCACGAAGATGTCGCCAAAGGCGGCGAGACGGCTCGCGAAGGCCGGGTCGTTCGCCTCTTCGCCCGGTTCGAAGCGAACGTTTTCGAGCATGCCGACATCGCCGTCGCGCAGCGATGCGACCATGCTCTGCGCGCTGTCGCCGACGACGTCCGAGGCCAGGCGCACGTCGGCACCGAGGAGGCTGCTCAAGCGCGCGGCGATGGGGCCGAGACGGGCGCTGTCATCGATTTTCCCGTGGGGACGCCCCAAGTGTGCGATCACGATCACGCGGGCGTCCCTCGATCGGAGCGCTTCGATGGTCGGAATCGCCTCGCGGATCCTGCGATCGTCGGTGATGGCGCCGTCGCGCATCGGCACATTGAGATCCTCGCGCAACAGGACTCGCTTGCCGTGGACGTCGACGTCGTCGAGGGTCGCCTTCGACAGCGCTGGCATCGCTCGTCTAGAGCCGCGACACGATCAGGTTGACCAGGTCGACGACGCGGCAGGAGTAGGCCCACTCGTTGTCGTACCAGGCGAGCACCTTCACCGTGCGGTCGCCGAGCACCATCGTCGACGGTGCATCGAGGATGGATGAGTGGGAATCATGGAGGAAGTCCACCGACACCAGCTGATCCTCGCTCACCGCGAGGATGCCCTCGAGCTTGCCGCTCGCCGCCTCACGCATCTCGCCGTTGATGTCGTCGACGCTCGCGCCCTTCGAGAGCGTTGCGGTGAGGTCGACGAGGCTGACGTCGGGGACCGGGACGCGCAGCGACATGCCGTGGAACTTGCCCTTCAACTCGGGCAGCACCAGCGCCACCGCCCGGGCGGCACCCGTGGTCGTGGGGATGATGGAGAGTGCTGCTGCGCGCGCGCGTCGCTTGTCCTCATGCGGCGCATCGAGGATCACCTGATCCTTGGTGTAGGCGTGCACGGTGGTCATGAAACCCGTGTCGATGCCGAAGGAGTCACTGAGCACCTTGGCGACCGGGGCCAGGCAGTTGGTCGTGCACGATGCGTTCGAGATGATGTGATGCTCTGCGGGGTTGTACGCCGAGTCGTTGACGCCCATGCAGATGGTGATGTCCTCGTTCTTGGCGGGAGCCGTGATCACCACCTTGCGAGCGCCGGCGTCGATGTGGCCCTTGGCACGCAAGGCATCGCTGAAGAAGCCCGTCGACTCGACGACGATGTCGACGCCGAGGTCGCCCCACGGAAGCCGCTGAGGGTCCCGCTCGGCGAGAACCTTGATGACCCGGCCGTCCACGGTGATACTGTCAGCATCGGCAGCAACCGTCCCGTTGAACCGGCCCAGGACGCTGTCGTACTTGAGCAGGTGGGCGAGCATCTCCGACGTGGTGATGTCGTTCACGGCGACGATCTCGAGGTCGGGGGAGCGCTCTCTGGCGGCACGCAACACGTTTCGCCCGATCCGGCCGAAGCCGTTGATGCCAACTCTGACTCCCATGCAGGCCAACCTCCATTCGTCTCGATGATCGACGCCGGTTCAGCGGCGAGATCCCACCCTATCACCGCTCTCGCCCGCCGCGGCGACCAGGCGGTGCAGGCGCCCGGCCATCGCCGGCCGGCTGCAGCCGGCCCGTTCAGCCAGATGCGCGAGGTCGTCATCGGGGTGGCGGGAGCGGAGCGTCGCGGCCTCACGGAGCGCCGGGGGTAGCGCCTGCCAGCGTGCGATGTCGGCCTCGAGCACAGCGATCGACTCGAGCTGAAGCACCCCCGCCGCCGCGGTGCGGCGCAGGTTGGCGGTCTCGGCGTTGAGGCGGCGGTTGACGCCGCTGCGCACCTCCCGGATCACGCGCCCCGCCTCGAAGGTCAGCCGGCCCGCCTGCGCGCCGATGGAGCTCAGCGCGTCCCCAACGGCGGGTCCGGATCGGACCGTGACCACCCAACGCCCGCGCCGCCGGCGCGTTCGCGCGCTGACTCCCAGGTTCGCGAAATCATCGGCCAGCTGCGCGGCGCCGCCCTCGTCCGCGCTACCGATCTCGAGGTACGGCTCGCCGTCAGGGCGGACCAGGCGGCCGGCACTGAGAAACGCGCCGCGAAGGCGGCTGCGTCTGCAGCACACACGAGTCGACTTCGTCTCGATGATCGCCGGTTCGATCCCGACGAGCAGGTACTGGACACGCCGCGCGGCTCCCACCCGGGACACGTGTGCCGCGATGTGTTCGGCATGCAGCGCCTGCATCGCGGCGCGCACCGCAACCGGGCGAGTGGTTGCGATGGCACCGGGCGTGGTGGTGACCAGTGCCATGCCCTCCACGAGCGATCGCCTGCAGCAGGCCAACAGCGGCGTGTGCGGAGCGAGCTCGGCGGCGACGCGCTGGGTGAAGGACTCTGCGCGGTCCACGGTCGAGCGCTCGTGCCTCAGAGCCGGGGATCCGGCACGTCGACGTCGCGATGCGCCACGGTGATCGTCAGACCGCCAGCACGCAGGCGTTCCGCCAGCGCCTCCACGATGGCCACGGATCGATGCCTGCCTCCGGTGCAGCCGACTGCGAGGCTCAGGAGGTCTCGGTCGCGTTCCGCATAGCGCCGGGCAGTCCAGAGCAGCAGCGAATGCATCCTATCGATGAGCTCGCCGGCGATGGGGTCCGCGAGGACGTAGTCACGCACCGCTGCATCGAGTCCGGTGTAGGAGCGCAACTCAGCGACCCAGAAGGGGTTGCGCACCACGCGCGCGTCGAAGACCCACCCCGCTTCCGGTGGAAGGCCGAACTTGAAGCCGAACGACGTCACCGTCACCGCGACCTCGCCCTCGCTCACAGGAGCTCCTTGACCCGGAGCGCCACCGGCCGTGGCACCACGGTGGTGAGCTGTTCCAGTGGGGCGTCGCGGATGGCATCGATGCTCCCGAACTGGCGAAGCAATGCCCGCCGCCGAACCGGACCGAGACCTGGCACGACATCAAGTTTCGATCGAAGCGCCGCACGTCCGCGGCGCGCCCGGTGGCGGGTGATGGCAAAACGGTGCGCTTCGTCGCGCACGCGCTGCACGAGAAACAGCGTCGGGCTGTCCCGCTCGATGATGATCGGCCGGGCCCTCCCCGGCTTGTACAGCTCCTCGTTTCGCTTGGCGAGCCCGAACACGGGAACGCGCATGAGGCCCGCCTCGCGAAGCGCTTTGACTGCGGCGCTCAACTGGCCCTTGCCGCCGTCGATGAGGATGAGATCGGGGAGCACCGAGAAGCTCAGATCCGCATCATCCCCACCGCGCGCG
>PLDZ01000038.1 GCA_003136295.1 Candidatus Dormiibacterota bacterium | reverse complement strand
CGCACCTGGACGCGCGCGCCCGATGTCGCCGTCGGCGGATAAGAGCGACGAGCACTAGTAGAAAGCGCTGCGCTGTGGCTGCCGAACGTTCGCCGTCGTGACGACGATCCGTACTTGCTTTGCGCGCCGCTGTACAGTCGCAAGCACCGACGAACGGGCACGGCCGGCGGCAGTGGGACTTGTGGAGGAACGAGGTGGCTGGAAACCAATGGCCGCTCATTCGCGCTGAGCGGGTAGCGCTGATCGGGGATCTCGAGAACATTTCTGACCCGCAGTGGTCCACGCAGTCGCTGTGCTCCGCGTGGACCGTCCGTGACGTGCTTGCGCACATGACCACCACGGCGAAGATGACGCCCGGCCGGTTCGTCGGGAAGTTCGCCGGCACCGGGTTTCAGTTCAATGCGATGAACGAGAAGGGCGTCAAGGAGGACCTTGGAACAACGCCCGCCGACACGCTCGCCGGCTTCAAGGCGCAACTCGATCGCACCACTGCGCCTCCGGGTCCACTCGATGCGATGGTTGGCGAGATCGTGATCCACGGCCAGGACATCCGCCGCCCCCTCGGGATCGCACACACCTACCAGCCGGAGGCGCTCACCCTGGTGGGTGACTTCGTCATCCGCGGCAACCTGCTGCTCGGCGGCAAGCGCCGTGCGACGGGACTCACGCTCAACGCCACCGACGTCGACTGGACGCGCGGCGCAGGGCCGGCTGTCAACGGGCCGCTCGCGTCGATCATCCTGGCACTCACGGGACGGAAGGCCGGCCTCGCCGATCTGACCGGCGACGGACTTGAGACGTTGGCCGCGCGGACCTAACCTGCAGACACGATCGCTGCCGAAGCGACAGGTTGGCCGCGCGGACCTAACCTGCAGACAAGTTCGCTGCCGAAACGACAGGTTGGCCGCTCAGCGTCACCGCTCGCGCGGGGCGCAGGTCGCGCAGCCGGGCGCGCACGCGCTGCAACCCCTGGAAGCTGTCTACCTCGAGCCCGAAGCACGCGTCCACGAGCCTGTTCCTGGGGAGGTGGTCGGCGAGGTTCGGCTTGTTGAAGGCGATTGCCTCGACGATGCCGGACCCGGTGGCGAGCGCAACCCTGACGTGCTGGCCCTCAGACCCAAAAGTCGTCGTGCCGAGCACCCTCGCGCCGGAGACCGCGAGAAGAGGCGCGGGATTGCCCTGGCCGCTCGGCTCGAGCTGATCGAGCGCACGGCACAGGTCGGGGGTGACGTCGATCCCCGAGATCTCACAGTCGATGGCAAAGTCGCGACTTCGCTCGAGGCCGGCATTCTGCTCGCCGACTGACGCCGTGACCAGCTCACGAAACTCGTCGAAGCGTGCGACATCGAGGCTGAACCCCGCCGCGGCGGCGTGCCCGCCATAGCGAAGCAGTGACGTGGCCGCGCCATCAAGCGCCTTGACGATGTGGACGCCGCCCGCGGAGCGCGCCGAGCCCTTGGCCTCGACGGGATCGAGGCAGGCGATGAAGGTCGGCCGCGCATAGCGTTCGGCGATTCGTCCGGCGACGAGCCCGACGATGCCCATCGGCCACCCGGGGTCGCCGAGCACGATCGCCGGGGCGTCGTCATCGACCAGGGCGACCTGTTCCTCGGCCTCTGCAAGCGCGATCGCGACCGCCTGCTGGCGCAAGCGGTTTTGGGTGTCCAGGTCGGTGGCAAGGCGCATCGCCTCATCGGGATCGTCGCAGAGGCAGAGTTCGAGCGCGAGGCGGGCGTCCTCCATCCGCCCCGCGGCATTGATGCGCGGTCCGACCGCGAACGCGATGTCCGTCCCGCGGGGCGGTGGCGAGATGCCGGCGACCTCGCAGAGCGCGCGAAGCCCGGGCAGATCGGCGATTCTGGGCAGACCGTCGCGGACGATCACGCGGTTCTCGCCGCGCAGCGGCATCATGTCGGCGATCGTCCCGAGCGCGGCGAGCCCAAGCGACGCCTCGGCGCTGCCGGCGGGGACGACGCCACGCGACTCCAGTGCCTGGACGAGCTTGAACGCGACCCCGGCGCCGGCGAGCCCGTCGAACTCGTATGTCGAGCCGGGGAGCTTGGGGTTGACCAGCGCGTCGGCCGGGGCGAGTTGCGGGGGCGACCCACCGGGGGCGAGCGCCAGGTGGTGGTCCGTGACCACCAGGCGCATGGTCGCGGGCCTGCTCAGCGCGACATCCACACTGCTGGTGCCGCAGTCCACGGTGATGACGCAGCGCACACCGCGGGTAGCCAGCTCGGCGAGTGCCGCCGAGTGCAGCCCATACCCTTCGGTCATGCGATTGGGGATGTAGGGGATGACCGTGGCGCCCGCCGCGCGCAAGCACCGCGCCAGCATGGCGCAGGCGGTCACGCCGTCGGCGTCGTAGTCACCGTAGACCGCGATCGTGCCGGCTTCATCGATCGTCGACCTGATTGCGCCAACCGCCTCCTCCATCGCCGGCAGCCCGAAGGGGTCGTGGTAGCCACCACTGGTGTCCATGAACGCCGACGCGGCCGCCAGATCGAAGCCACGCGCCGCGAGCACCTGCCCGACAACGGGATGGAGCCCAGGGAGCGGTTCGGCGTCGCTCAGCCGCCAGCGACGCGGCGCCGGCTGCATCGGCGAGCCTCAGGCGCCCGAAATGGGTGGGGCCGGAGGTGTTCCCGGTGCCGGCGCGGGTGCCGGAGCCCCTGGTGCCTGACCGTAGGTCGCGTTGGTGATGGCGCTGAAGTCGACCTTCGGCGCCTCGCCGACCACCGCGCGCTGCGCGGCGTCGATCTGGAAGAACTCGGCGACCTGGAAATGGAACATGTTGGCAATGACGTTCGACGGGAACGCCTGGATGCGAGTGTTGAACTGCTGCACGTTGGCGTTGTAGATCTGCCTCGAGGACTGGATGCGATCCTCGGTGTCGGAGAGCGTCGCCTGGAGCTGCAGGAAGTTCTGGTTGGCCTTGAGCTCGGGGTAGTTCTCCGCAACCGCGAAGAGGTGACCGAGGGCCATCTGGAAGGGACCTTCGGCGGCCGATGCGGCAGCCGGGCCCTGCGCCTGCAGCCCGACGGACCTCGCCTGGGCGACTTCCTCGAAGACGCCGCGCTCATGGGCGGCGTAGCCCTGCACCGTCGAGACGAGGTTGGGGATGAGGTCGTAGCGGCGCTTGAGCTCGGTGTCGATGTCGGCCCAGGCGTTCTGCACGGCGTTGCGTTGGGAGACGAACCGGTTGTACGAGGCCACGACGCCGAGCGCGACGACCACGATGATGACGAGGACGATGATCAGGGGTATCACGGACGTCTCCTCAGGAGCGGGGAATCGAATGCGGTTTCTAGAGTACCGCGCTGCAAGCGGCGATCAAACGCCGCTGGGAAGATCAGGCGCCGCTTCGGGCACGCGCACCAGCGCGGGAATACGCTGCGTGATCAGTGCGGTGGCGTCGAGGATGGACCCGATCTCCGCGACCGGCTTGCGGTGCGCGTAGACCATGAGGTAGAGCGGTCCGAACACCACGTGGTAGCTGTGATCAAGACCGAGCAATGTCTCGATCATCTGCGCGTCGATCAGCTCGACCGCAAACGCATCGTCGCTCGATTTGACATCGAATCGATCGTTGAAGTCGATCGACTCGAAATGGATGCCCGGGGCGCCGATCGATTTCTCTGCGAAAGCACCGATCGCGCTGCGCGGCGATACCGTGACCTGCGGCATCTGCACGCCGAGTGTCGCGATCACGTTCGAAAACGAGATCGTGTTCTGGTTCTTCCCGTCCGAGACGACGTACGAGTAGTCGCAGTACGTCACGGGGAGACCGCTCCACGCTCCGCGAAGCACGTTGTGCCAGTACCGCCGGTTTCCGGCGTGGAAGAGCGGGAACCCACAGTCCCCGAGGTCCCAGTCGTTGCCGATCACCGTCAGTCCGTGCGCGGTTGCAAAAGCTGCCATGTCGCGGATCCGCTGCTGACCGACGAAGTACGACACGAACCCGACCACGACGACAAAGATGAAGAAGAGGACGAAGAGAACCATTCAGCGGTCCGGTGGCTGCGGCATGTCCGAGCGCCGCGCTCAGGCGCCCATCAGTTGACGCAGCACGAGCGGCAGGATCCCGCCGTTGCGCAGGTAGTCGACATCGGTCTCACTGTCGAGGCGGCACAGGGTGTCGAACTCGATGTCGGGCTGTCCGGCGCGGCGCGCGCTCACGTGCACGGTCGAGCCGGGCGACGCGCCGGCCACGCCGCGAATCGTGTACAGCTCAGTCCCATCAAGGTGGATCGTCTCTGCACTCTCGTTCGCGCGGAACTGCAGCGGCAGGATGCCCATGCCCACCAGGTTGCTGCGGTGGATGCGCTCGTAGGACTCGGCGATCACGGCGCGAACACCCTGGAGCAGCGGCCCTTTTGCGGCCCAGTCCCGTGACGACCCGGAGCCGTATTCGCGCCCCGCGATCACGACGAGCGGAACGCCTTCCTGCTGATACAGCGCCGACGCGTCGTAGATGGTCATGACAGCGCCGTCGGGAAGGTGCGCGGTCCATCCGCCCTCCTTGCCGTCGGCGAGCTGGTTGTGCAGCCGGATGTTCGCGAAGGTGCCGCGAACCATCACGTCGTGGTTGCCTCGCCGTGCGCCGTAGGTGTTGAAGTCACGCGATTCGACGCCGTGCTCGCGAAGGTACGCGGCGGCAGGGCTGACCCCCGAGATGCTGCCCGCCGGCGAGATGTGGTCGGTGGTGATCGAGTCACCGAGGAGCGCGAGCACGCGCGCATCGATGATGTCGGTGGGTGCCTGCGGCTCCGGTGACATGCCGACGAAGTACGGTGGCTCGCGGACGTATGTCGACTCAGCATCCCAGTCGAACAGCGCGCCGGTCGGCGACGGCAGCTCCCGCCAGTGCTCGTCGCCATCGAAGATTCGCTCGTACTCTCGCGTGTACATGTCGCTGCCGATGGCCGCGCGCACCGTCTCGGTCACCTCGTCGGCGCTCGGCCAGATGTCGCTGAGGAACACGGGGTTCCCGTCACGTCCGGTCCCGAGCGAGTCGGTCGTGAGATCGATGTCGAGGCGTCCCGCGAGCGCGTACGCAACCACGAGCGGTGGCGACGCGAGGTATGCGGCGCGCACCTGGGGATGGATCCGGCCCTCGAAGTTGCGGTTGCNNGTGCAGCCGTAGCCCACGAGGTTGAACCGGAGCTGCTCGAGCGAGCTGAGCAATCCCGCCCGCTCCAGGTAGTCCGTGACCACGCGTGAACCCGGTGCGAGCGACGTCTTGACGTAGTCGGGAGGCATCAGCCCGCGGGCGACGGCGTTGCGCGCGAGCAGACCCGCGGCCACCATCACCGTCGGGTTCGACGTGTTCGTGCACGACGTGATGGCAGCGATGACGACCGATCCGTCGCGGACGAGGTCGACGTCCGGGGTCCCGTTGGGCACCGGCTCCTCGGCCACGGCGTCGGGGTCGATTCCTCCCTCCTCCTCGAGCCGCGACTCCTCACCCTCGGCGGTCACCTCGCTCGAGCCGCCGTCGGCGCGCTGCGCCCACACGTTGGTGAAGGACTCCCACACGCCGGGCAGCGCGACCCGGTCCTGCGGCCGCTTGGGCCCGGCAACGCTCGGCACCACGCTCGCGAGGTCCAGCTCGACCATCTCGCTGAAGATCGGGATTTCGGAGTCGTCGGTCCGGAACATGCCCTGTTCCTTTGCATAGCGCTCGACCAGGTCGATGTGGCCGGGATCCCGCCCCGAACCGCGGAGATACTCGAGCGTTCGCACGTCGACGGGAAACAGCGACGCAGTGGCGCCGAACTCGGGCGACATGTTGGAGAGCGTTGCGCGGTCGGGCACCGACATCGAGCTCAGGCCACTGCCGCAGAACTCCACGAACTTGTTGACGACGCCGTGCTTGCGGAGCAACTCGGTCAGCGTCAGGACGAGGTCGGTGGCGGTCGTCCCTGTTGGCAGCGCGTTGTGGAAACGAACCCCGACCACGACCGGGGCGAGCAGGAACAGGGGCTGCCCCAGCATGCAGGCTTCCGCCTCGATGCCGCCGACGCCCCAGCCNNCCGACGCCGTTGACCATGGGGGTGTGCGAATCGGTGCCGACGAGCGTGTCCGGCAACGCCGTGCGGAGGCCGTCGATCTCGCGCACCTGGACGACCTGCGCCAAGTACTCGAGGTTGATCTGGTGCACGATTCCCATCCCCGGCGGCACCACCCGGAAGCCCTGAAACGCCTGTTGGGCCCAGCGCAGCAGTGAGTAGCGCTCGCGGTTGCGCTCGTACTCGCGCACGATGTTGCGTTCGTACGCCTCGCGATTGCCAAAGGCGTCGACCTGCACCGAGTGATCGACGACCAGATCGACCGGGACGAGCGGGTCGATGCGCATCGGATCGCCGCCCGCTCGAGCGACCGCCGACCGCATCGCCGCGAGGTCGACGACCGCCGGGACGCCCGTGAAGTCCTGGAGCAGCACCCGAGCCGGCATGAAGGCCCGCTCGCGGTCGGCACCCGTCCCGGTGCCGTCCCAGCTCGCGATCGCCTCGACGTCACCCTCGCGGACCGACGGGGCCGCGGCATTGCGGACGCTGTTCTCGAGCAGGATCTTCAGCGTGACCGGCAACCGGGAGACATCCCCGATGCCCCGCTCGGCGAGCGCGCCGAGGCGGTGGTAGGAAACCCCCGGTACCAGCTCCGCCCTGGTGCCGTAGGGATCAGGGGCAGCCATGACCGATCCATCTTCGCACCCGGTGATGGCGCGAGGCCGGAGGCGAAGGGTTGAGCGCCGCTGGTTTTGCGCGAAACAGTCGGATTGACCGCAATAGCGCGTGCGCCGCGGCTATTCTTCTCACCCTGACACGTAATGCAGGGGAGTTAGTCGTGGCAAGCAGCCAGAGAACCGACGTACGCCCGGAGCACCAGCTCTATCACGAGTACACGACCGAGGTCGACCAGGCTCGGACCAACGTCCACTACGAGCAGCCGCCGGAATTCTTCCTGCTCATCACCGGCGGCGAGTGGAACGTCTACTCGGCCAACCTCTGGGACCCGGGCACCGAAGACGACACGGCCTCGCAGGCGGCCAAGCTCGACCTCATCGCGCGGCTCGCGGGTCTCCAGCAGGGCATGCGCCTCATCGACGTGGGGTGCGGTTGGGCGGGTCCGCTCACCTATCTGTGCGATACGTACGGCCTCACCGGTACCGGGCTGACCCTCTCGCCGACCCAGAAGGGCTACGCCGAGAGCCGGATCGCTCGCCGCGGCACCGACGCGAAGATCGTGCTGAGCCATTGGGAGGACTACACCCCCCCTGAGCATGTCGACGCCATTTACACGGATGAGGTGATCGTCCACTTCTTCAACCTCTCCGGGTTCTTCACCAAGTGCCACGACTGGCTCAAGCCCGGCGGCGTGATGATCAACAAGGAGTTGCACCTCAAGCATCCGCGTCACGCCAAGCTCGAGCGCGGCGGCGAGTTCGTGAGCCGGATCTACGGGGACACCGGGAACTACCGCACGCTCGCCGAGGAGACCCGGCTCGCCAACGAGGCCGGATTCGACATCGAGCGCGTGCATCACATCGAGCGGCGGCACTACGAGACGACCATCGACCATTGGCTGGCCAATATGCACAAGCATGCCGACCAGCTCAGGGAGATGGTCGGCGACCAGCACTACCGCGATTTCAGGGTCTACCTCAGGCTCGCCCGTCACATCCAGCGCAACGTGACCCTCGACGTGGTGGTGTGCCGCAGATTCGACTGATCAGGTGGGGGTCGACAGCTGCGCCAGGTAGGAGGTGAGGTGGGTGTAGGCGCCGGTGGCCAGGAGCACGCCGAGCACCACGGTGATCACTCCACCGGCGAGGGTCAGCGGTCGTACGAACCGGTTGAGGCGGCGGGGGAGCTCGGGCAGTGACGCCCAGAGCAGCGCGACGGCGATGAAGGGCAGGCCGAGCCCCAGCGAGTAGACGACCAGCAGCAGCGCGCCGGTCACCGCGTGCGAGCTGAGCGCGGCCAGGGTCAGTGCCGCCGCCAGGTACGGGCCGACGCACGGCGTCCAGCCGAGACCGAAGACGATACCGACCAGGAACGCGCCAAGCACGCCGCGTCGCCGCAGCCGCTCGGGAAGCTGGAAGCCCTGGGTGCGTTCGAGGAGGCCGACCCTGACCACACCGATGATGGCCATACCGAAGAGGATCACCGCGACACCGCCGATGATCTCGACAACCCGTCCGCTCACCGCCCCGTTGGCGACGCGCGCGATCCCGCCCGCGGAGAGGCCCAGGAGGACGAAGACGACGGTGAACCCCGCGACGTAGAGGAGTGATCCTGCCAGGAGGCGGAGCCGGAAGCTGTGCCGATCCGGGTTGCTGAGCTCGGCGGCGCTGACCCCGGAAACGCACGCGAGGTAGGCGGGCAGCAGCGGGACCGTGCACGGTGCAAGAAAAGATCCGAGCCCGGCGACGAAGGTCGCGAGCACCGTGGCAATCGAGAGCATCAGCCGAAGGTGAAGGTATAGATGCGGAAGCCTGCGGGCACGGTCAGGTCGATGAGATGGTATCCAGGCGAGATCCCGGCGAGCAGCTGGAAGAGGTCCTGGCGGGTCACCGTAAATCCTGAGCCACTCAACGCGGAGCCACTGCTTCCGGCGGGAACCGTCTTTCCGTCAAGTTTGACGGAAACAGGGACGGCTGCCCCGGGCGTGCCGGCGACGATATATACCGTATCGGCGGTGAAGTTGAGGCGCACGTGGCCGGTGCCGTCCGCCTGCAGGTACTGTCCCTGGTCCGTCCATGTGCCCGTGACCTGGATCGCGTTCTGTGACTGCGGAGCTCCGCTGTCCGGGTAGCGAGTTGCGGCCCCCATCGCGCCATAGCTCTCGTTGTCGGCGAGCTGACCGCGCCCGTTGTCGCTGCCCGCATACAGCTCGGGCGTCGTGTTGCTGGGGACCGGCGTCGACGACGGCAGCGCCGCCACATGCACTTTGAGCAGCTGCGCAACAGCCGCGGCGGTCTGCGTGTAGTCGCCCTCACCGAAGTTCCAGTAGGCAACCCGGCCCTGCTGATCCAGGAGGTACTCCGCCGGCCAGTACTGGTTCCTGTAGGCGTTCCACGTGGCCATCTCGCTGTCGATGGCCACCGGCCACGTGATCCCGAGGCGCTGGACGGCCGCCGAAACGTTGGCCGGCACCTTCTCGAAGTCGAATTCCGGGGAGTGCACGCCGACGATCACGAGGCCGTGGTCCTTGTACGCGTCGTAGAGCACCTTGAGGTGGGGGATGGTGCGCACGCAGTTGACGCAGGAGAAGGTCCAGAAGTCGATGAGCACGACCTTGCCGCGCAGGTCCGCCAGCGTCAGCGGCGTGGTGTTGAGCCACCCATCGATGCCGGTGAAGTCGGGGGCCGCGGAGCGCTCACTGACGGGAAACACCTGGCCGCCGGCATTCGACGAGGTGGTCGCCGGAGCAGGACTGCTCACCACGGTGTAGAGCACCGCCGCGGCGATCACCAAGGCGACGGTTACGAGGGCGGTGCGGTATCGGTTCACGTCGGTTCAACAGCACTCTACGGGCTCTGCGTTGAGGGACCATTACGAACCGGGTCCCGTCTGCTAGCTTGTGACCCGACCTTCGGTCGCACATGAATCCGATGAGCAACTCCGTCCCCGACCGGATGCTCGGCGATCGGAGGCGAGTGGTCGTCGAGCACATCAGGCCAACCGTCGACGGCGGCGAGTTCCCTGCCAAGGCCACCCGCGGACTGGCGATTCGAGTGTCGGCGCGCGCATTTGCCGACGGGCACGATCCCCTGCTCGCCTGGGTCTGGCACTGGCCAGGCGCCCGGCCGCTGGCGCGCGACGCCCCGCCCTCCGGGATGGTCGAGGTGCCCATGGAAGCCGAGCCGCAGGACTCGTATTTCGCATGGATCAAGCCACGGCGCGTGGGCGCCTGGAGCTTCGCCGTGGTGGGGATCCTCGACGTCTGGGGAGGCTGGGCTCGCGATCTGACGATCCGGTTCCACGCGGGTGTCGACGTCGAGCTCGATCTCGCCGACGGCGCCGCCCTCGCCACCTCCCGGGCGGATCTGCCGGTCATCTCCAAGTCCGATCGCCGGGCGCTCACCGCTCTCGCCGCCAAGCTCGGCGTGACCACCGCCCCCGAGACGAGGGTCGAGCTGGCCACTCGCGAAGCCACCATGGGGCTGATGCGACGCACCGCCGACCTCAGCCACGCCACCATCGCCGGCCCGTATCCGATGTGGGTCGAACGTGAGGTGGCGGGCTACTCGGCGTGGTACGAGATGTTCCCCCGGTCGGAGGGAGCGGTGCCGCCTCGGAGCGGCACGTTCAAGCTCGCCCAGCGGCGGCTTCCGGCGATTGCGGCGATGGGCTTCTCGGTGCTCTACCTGCCGCCCATTCACCCGATCGGAACCTCCCATCGCAAGGGGCCGAACAACGTCGCCGAGTGCTCGCCCGGGGACCCCGGGAGCCCGTGGGCGATCGGTGCGGCATCCGGTGGTCACACCGCTGTGCACGCGGGGCTGGGCACCATCGACGACTTCGATGACTTCGTTGCCGCGGCCCAGGGGGTCGGACTCGAGGTGGCGCTCGACTACGCCCTGCAGTGCAGCCCCGATCATCCCTGGGTGACCGAGCACCCCGAGTGGTTCCGGCACCGCTCCGACGGATCGATACGCTACGCGGAGAATCCGCCGAAGCAGTACCAGGACATCTACCCACTCGATTTCGACAGCGACGACGCGGCCGGGCTCTGGATCGCGCTCCGCGATGTGATGCGCTTCTGGATCGGCCATGGCGTGCGCATCTTTCGGGTCGACAATCCGCACACCAAAGCGTTCCCATTCTGGGAGTGGCTCATCGCCGAGATCCGTCGCGAGCATCCGGACGTGGTCATGCTCGCCGAGGCGTTCGTCCGCCCCGCGGTGATGCAGCGACTCGCCAAGATCGGCTTCTCACAGTCGTACACATATTTCACCTGGCGCAACACCGCCTGGGAGCTGAGCCAGTATCTGACAGAGTTGTCTCAGACTGAGCTGGTGGACTGGTTCCGGCCGAACTTCTGGGTGAACACCCCTGACATCCTGCACGCGACGCTTCAGCATGGAGGCCCGCACGCCTTCGGACTGCGCGCAGTGCTCGCCGCGATCACGTGCCCCTCCTGGGGGATGTACAGTGGATACGAGCTCGGCGAGAACGCGGCGGTGCGCGAGGGGAGCGAAGAGTACCTCGATTCCGAGAAGTACCAGCTGCGACCCCGCGATTGGTCGCAGCCCGGGTCGATCGCACCGCTGATCACACGGCTGAATGAGATCCGCAACCGCCATCGCGACGCCATAGCGCAGTTGAGCACGCTCCGCCTGCACCACATGACCAACGACTCCATGCTGTGCGTCTCGCGGTCGACACCCGAGAAGGACGACGTGATCATCATGGTGGTCAACCTGGATCCCCACCAGCCGCGGGAGGCGAACACGTGGCTGGACCTGGGCGCACTCGGCGTTGCAGCGGACCGGCCGTTTGACGTCCATGATGAGCTCGGAGGTGAGACCTACACGTGGTACGGCGCGGTGAACTACGTTCGGCTTGACCCCGCCTCGCAACCGGCTCACGTGCTGCACGTGCGTCCACAGCGATGAGCGCGCGCACCCGGCTCGTCGAGGACCACTTGTGGTTCCAGAAAGCGGTGTTCTACGAGCTGTCGGTACGCGCCTTCTACGACGGGAACAACGACGGCATCGGCGACTTCGCCGGGCTGGTCGCCAAGCTCGAATATCTCGAGTGGCTCGGCGTCGACTGCATCTGGCTGCTGCCCTTCCAGCAGAGCCCGCTGCGGGATGGCGGCTACGACATCTCCGATTACCGGACGGTGCTGCCCGATTACGGCGCCGTCGAGGACGTCGCCCTGCTCGTCAAGGAGGCACACCGTCGCGGCATCCGCGTGATCATGGACCTGGTTATCAACCACACCAGTGATCAGCACCCCTGGTTCCAGGACGCCCGCTCGTCACCCGACAGCGAGCATCGCAACTGGTACATGTGGTCCACCACGAAGAATCGATTCACCGATGCCCGGATCATCTTTGTCGACACCGAGACGTCGAACTGGACATGGGACGACGTCTCCGGCGCGTACTACTTTCACCGGTTCTTCAGCCATCAACCGGATCTCAATTACGACAACCCGCGCGTCCGCGCAGAGATCATCGACGTCTGCAGGTTCTGGCTCGACCTCGGCATGGACGGTTTCCGGCTCGACGCCGTGCCCTACCTGTTCAAGCGTGAGGGGACCAACTGCGAGAACCTGCCCGAGACGCACGCCTTCCTGGCGGACCTGCGTGCCGCGATCGACGCCGAATACCCGGGGAAGGTGCTCCTTGCGGAGGCGAATCAGTGGCCCGAGGACGTCGTTGACTATTTCGGTTCGCCTGAGCGGCCCGAGTGCCACATGTGCTTCAACTTTCCCCTGATGCCTCGGATGTTCATGGGCCTGCGCCGCGAACAGCGATATCCGATCACCGAGATCCTGGATCGCACCCCCTCGCTGCCGGCCAACACCCAGTGGGGCATCTTCCTGCGCAATCACGACGAGTTGACCCTCGAGATGGTGACCGACGAGGAGCGCGACTACATGTGGGGTGAGTACGCCAAGGACCCGCGCGCCAAGCTCAATCTCGGCATCCGGCGCCGGCTCGCTCCGCTGCTCAACAACGGGCGCCGGCAGATGGAGCTGTTCCACGGGCTGATCCTGTCGCTGCCGGGCAGCCCGATCCTCTACTACGGAGACGAGATCGGCATGGGCGACAACGTGTACCTCGGCGATCGGGACGGCGTTCGCACCCCGATGCAGTGGACCGCGGACAGCAACGGTGGTTTCAGCCACGCTGATTTCGCCCAGCTGTATCTGCCCCCGCTCATGGACCCCGTCTACGGGTACCAGGCATGCAACGTCAGCGCGCAGCGCCGCAACGAGTCGTCCATGTTGCACTGGCTGCGCAGGTTCATCGCGGTGCGCAAGCGGTTCCCCGTGTTCGGCGAAGGAGCGTTCGAGGGCCTCGACGCGGCCAACCCGTCGGTGTTCGCGTTCCTGCGCACTCTGAATGGGCAGACAGTGCTCTGCGTCAACAATCTCTCGCGATTCGCGCAACCGGTGGAGCTCGACCTGCGCAAGTACGTTGGAATGTCACCGGTCGAGATGCTTGGACGGGTGCACTTTCCCAGCATCGGTGAGCTGCCGTACCTGTTGACGATGGGCCCGCACGGCTTCTACTGGTTCACCCTGGACGCTCCGGCAACATGAGCGCAGACGACCGCAGCGTCTCGGCCATCCTCCGCGACAATCGCCTCGAAGGCTGCGAGGGTGCACTCGCCGCCTACATCGCCCGGCAGCGTTGGGCCGGCGCGCAGAGCCGCACGATCCGCACCACGACAATCGTCGATGCGGCGGTGATCAACGAGCGTTCGCCGCTCCTGCTGCATACGCTGACCGCGGTCACGTTCGCCGACGGCGGCACCACGCGCTACGCGCTCCCACTCGGCGTCCGTCCGGTCGGTGATCCGATCACCGAGCGGGTGCCCGAGTTCATGATCCCGTGGCCGGAGACCCCCGATCCGATCGCGCTCTACGACGCCGTTGGCGATTCGATGTACATCGAGTGGCTGCTCGACGCCATCCGCGACCAGCGCGTGCTCCCGACCTCGAGCGGGACGTTGCGGTTCTCGTGCCCTGACCCGGCGGCCCTCGACACTGGCAGCATCTCCTCGGTGCGCCATCTCAGAGTCGAGCAAAGCAACACGTCGGTCGAGGTCGG
>PLDZ01000272.1 GCA_003136295.1 Candidatus Dormiibacterota bacterium | reverse complement strand
CGGCGTGAGGTCCTCTGTGCTGCATCGCTGCCTGGTCGCGCAGCTCATTGAACGTCGCGGGGCTCATGCCGGCAGGCGGTTCGGCGTCGGCGGGCGCCTTCGCGAGCGCAGTCACTGTCGCGATGCCCGCAGTCTTCAGCGCGAGCACCTGACCGGACCGCATCCGCGCGACCTGGGACAGATGATCGTCCTGCTTGCGCTGCGCGGCGCAGCGGGCGGCGAATCCACAGACGTTGCAATGCTCGACAGGGTCGGGATACGTGGCGACCGAGTCGTNNGGCGGCTTCCCCTGCAAACGCGCGAGGTGCGCCGAGTACTCGCAGAGCTGGAGAATCGCCTCAGCGCGCACTCGTCGGGCGAGCTTGGCGTCAGCAGCCTCGTACGCCCACGCCCACCGGGAACTCGGCGTCTCGACGCGGAGCAGGAAGTCCGCGCGACCCATCCAGCGTCCGTCGAAGAACGTCGGCTGATAGATCACGTCGTACCCCTCGGCCATCGCCTCGACGGTCTCGGCCTCGAGGGCGCGAAGCTCGCCGGCCGAGCTCGCGTACCGATCACGCTCGTCCTCGAATGCTCGGACTCTCAGGCCTTTCGCGCGCAGGGTCTCGAGGTGTCGGTGCTCGTGCCCGGCACCGAGCGTCGCCAGCACCTCGCTCAGCGCTGACCGATCAGAGTGGATGACCTCGCCGCTCGCGACCCGTCGTTTCAGCGTGACCAGGTGCCCGCAGGCGAGGTAGTCGCACAGGTCGGTGGCCGTGTATACGGGGCAGCCGTCCTCGAGGTAGCGCATCAGCGCACCATCCTGGCTCGCCGCCGGGTACGTTCGCGCGGCAGCGGCAAGGTGAGCTGCCGGCTCGCCTGGCGAAACAGCGACCCGGCTCGATCGTTGGGTGGGCCGGCGATGCCGCCGAGCAGCGCCGAGCGTACCGGACCGCGGAGGAAGAGCTCGGAACGCGCTGCGAGGAGCGCCCGCGCGCGACGCAGGTACGGCCCTTCACCGGCGATGTCGGCCTCGACAGGCCCCGGTGTCTCTGTGTCCACGCCTCGACGATGCACCGACCCGGCGACAGATGGCTGTCGCGTACGGTTTCATCGTGGCTGACGAGATCGAGATCCGGCCGCTCCGGGCGTCCGAGCACCGCGCGGTCGGGGAGGCGACCGAGCGCGCCTACCGCGAGTTCTGGACACCCGATTCGCCGGGATGGGAGGCCTACCTGGCGAGGATCGCCGACGTCGGCAGCCGGTCCGAGCGCGCGATCGTGCTGGTCGCGGTGGACGAGCGCGCCATCGCAGGGTCCGTGACCCTCGAGCTCGATTCGCGAATCGCTCCCGGGCCGAGCGAGCCCCTCGCACCGGAGGAGGCGCATATCCGCATGCTCGGGGTTGCCCCGGAACATCGTGGACGGGGAATTGCGCGCCGCCTCATGCTCGCGAGCATCGAGACCGCGCGCAGCCACGGCAAGCGCGTCCTGACGTTGGACACCGACCCGGTCATGACCGCAGCGCAGCATCTCTACGTCGAACTCGGCTTCGAGCCGACCGGCCCTCGCATCAGACCCGACGGGCAGGTTCTCCTGAGCTACGCACTCGACATCGCCTCAGACTCGAAGACGAAACGCTAGGCTCGATCCGTGCCAGGCGTCTACGAGAAGGGAGAGAAGGAACTACGCGTCATCAAGCTCTTCGCGCGTCTGTGTGAGACCGAGGTCGGCTTGACGACCAAGCAGCTCGCCGAGGAACTCGAGGTGAACGCTCGGACCGTGCAGCGCTATGTGGCGACGCTGCGTGACAACGCCGGCATCGACGTCGAGGAAACCGGCGGTCGCTGGCGGATCGGCAAGGGCAGTCTGCTGCCGCCCCTGCAGCTGGACCACTATCAGGCCACCCTCCTGCTCGTGGCCGTGCGCCTGCTCCAGCAGGTGCGTACGGAGCAGGATCCTGCGCTGGTCGGCGCGCTCGCCCACCTGTCCCGCGCCTTGAGCGTGCCGGTGGTGAGCGAGTATCTGCGCCGAACCCTTGTGGCAGCGGAACGGCAACCGGCGGATGCCGAACGGCTCAAGGTCGAACGCACCGTCATCGACGGCTTCGTCACCCATCGCGAGATCGAGGTGCGCTACGTCGACGCCAAGGGCAATGAGACGCGACGCGATCTCCGCCCCTATTTCATCCAGCCGACAGCGGAAGGACGGCACATCTACGTGTTCGCGCGGGACTCCGTGTCGCGTGAGGTTCGATCGTTCCGCCTGGACAGGATCCGGTCAGCGCGCCTGCTGCCGTCGACCTTTTCGGTGCCTGAGGATTTCGACATCGATACCGTGCTCGGGGCCTCATGGGCGATCTGGCAGGGCGCCGGTGCGGATCGCGTCGTGCTCCGGTTCTCGCCCGAAGCCCGTCAGTGGGTCGATGAGACCCCATGGCCCACCAATGCGCAGCGCACCGACCTGCCTGGCGGCGGGGTCGAGGTACGGCTCGACGTCGCCGGCGAGGTCGAGATGCGACCGTGGTTGCTGCGCTGGGGCGCCAACGTCGAAGTGCTTGCGCCGGCCTCGCTCCGCCGCCATATCGCCGAGACTCACGCGGCGGCCGCCGCACTGTATGCGTCGAGTCCGGCGAAACGGGGTAAAACGTGAGCACCATGGACGAGAAAGTCACCCTCACCGACGACCAGTGGCGCCAGCGCTTGACGCCCGAGCAGTACGCCGTGCTTCGCAAGGCGAGCACCGAGCGTCCGTTCACCGGGCAGTACGTGCACGTGGACGACAAGGGCGTGTACACCTGCGCCGGCTGCGGCGCCGAGCTGTTCAGCTCCGACACAAAGTTCAACTCGGGCACCGGCTGGCCGAGCTTCTACGCTCCGTTGAAGGACGGCGCCGTCGAGGAGCATCGCGACTGGAGCATGGTCATCCCGCGCACGGAGATTCGCTGCGCCAAGTGCGGCGGCCACCTCGGCCATGTCTTCCCTGACGGCCCGGAGCCGACCGGCCAACGCTACTGCATGAACTCCTGCGCGCTCAAGCTGGAGAAGTCAGCGGGCTGATGCCGCTCGAGCCCTCGCCTCGGGCTCGCGCGGTCCTCGAGCAGACCTTCGGATTCGCCGAGTTCCGGCCAGGGCAGGCCGACGTCGTCGCCGCATCCGAGGCGCGCGCGGACGTGCTCTTCGTGGCGCCCACCGGCTCCGGGAAGAGCATCGCCTACTGGGTCCCGGGCATCGCCGGCGGCGGTCTCACCATCGTTGTCTCGCCGCTCATCGCGCTCATGGTCGACCAGGTCGCGCGCCTCAACGCGCTCGGTGTCCCCGCGGCGTGCGTGCACAGTCAGGTGAGCGCCGCAACCCGTGCGGAATCGCTGCGTTCCGCTGCCGAGGGCGAGCTTCGCTTTCTCTACCTGGCCCCGGAGCGCCTCGGCGCATCCGGCTTTCTTGACAACCTCGGCAGGCTGTCCGTCGATCGCTTCGTGGTCGACGAGGCGCACTGCATCTCGAGCTGGGGTCACGACTTCCGCCCCGATTACCGGCGCCTGGGCGACGCGATCGCAGCGTGCGGCCGGCCCCCGGTCGGCGCGTTCACGGCAACGGCAACCCCGCGAGTCCGCGAGGACATCGCGACCAGCCTCGGCCTGCATGCGGCGGTCGAGCGGGTCACGGGATTCGTGCGTGACAACCTCACGATGTCGGTGGTCCGCTGTCGCGGATCGGCGGATAAGCGCGACGCGTTGCTGGACCTCGTCCGCCCCAGTGGAGGCCGGGCGCTGGTGTACTGCGGCAGCCGGCGCGCGACCGACGAGATCACAGAGGTGCTCGCGGCTGCGGGTATCGCGGTCGCCTCGTATCACGGCGCCGTGGATGGGGACACACGACAGAGCGTGCACGAGGGGTTCGCGGCGGGCCGCCTGCAGGCGATCGTCGCCACCTCGGCGTTTGGGATGGGCGTCGACTTCCCGGACATCCGCCGGGTCATCCACCACGACTTCCCCGGCAGCCTCGAGGAGTACTACCAGCAGGCCGGTCGAGCGGGACGCGACGGCGAACCCTCCGAGTGCGTCCTGCTGTACAGCCCTGCCGACCGCCAGTTGCAGGAGTTCTTCATCGAGCAGGCCTATCCCGAGCGCGACGTTGTCCGCGCCGTGTACCGCGAGCTGCTCCGCGAGGGCAGCGATTCGATCGACGACTGGCAGGCACGGGGCGTCTCCGTCAACGGCGCGCGCGCAGCGCTCGACCTGCTTCGCCGGGCCGACGTGATACAGCCCGAGGGCAGTATTCGACGCCTGACCGGGGCTCCTGTCGACTTCGACGAGCAGGCGCTCCTGAAGGCCAACGCCTATGCGCGGGTGAACCAGGTGATGGAGTACGCAGGCTCGCGCGGCTGCAGACACGCACGCATCGCCGACTATTTCGGCGAGCAAGGGGTCGCCCGGACCTGCATGGCATGCGACAACTGCCTCGACAGCAATCACGCCCCATATGCGCCGGTCGATCCCACCCACGTGATCGCGGCTCTCGCATGCGTGGCGCGCTTCGACAATCACCTCGGCGGCGTCCGCATCGCGTCGATCCTGCGTGGCTCCACGGATGCGTGGACCGCATCGCGATCGTGGGTCACAGAACTGCAGTCGTTCGGCGCGCTCCGGGGCTGGGAGCTCGAACGCGTCCGCGAGCTCCTCGAGCGACTTGTGGAGCTCGGCTGCATCAGCCGCGGCCATGGCGAGAAGCCGACCCTGGGGATCACGTCTCGCGGCACCGCGGTGCTGCGGCACGAGGAGACCCTCGACGTCGATGTGCGCGCGCCGCGACCCGCGCGCGGCGGCGGTGGTCGCAAAGCGGCGACAGCGTCAGCGCCCACGCTCGCGATGACGCCGGATGTTGCGGCGCGATTCGAGGCGCTACGGAGGTGGCGGCTGGAGGTCGCACGGCGCACGGAAGTGCCGCCATACGTGGTCTTTCACGATCGAACGCTCGCGGAGATCGCGCACCGCCGCCCGGCATCCGCGGATGCGCTGGCGACCATCCCGGGGGTCGGACCCGCCAAGCTCGAACGCTACGGGGAGTCGGTTCTGGCCGCCCTGCGGGACGGCGCTCCGCTCTAGGCCGGGATGTTGCAGGTGGAAGGCGGCACCGTGCGCGCACCCGTGAAGGTTCCAACGCTCTTTGACGCGCGCAATCAGCTACCGGCGTCTCCAGCAATTCAGGTATTCGTCAAGAGGGATCAGGCGCGCTGCGTTTACGAGCCATGGAACGCAGCGCCGCCTCGCCCACTGGGAGCAGTGCCGGTCAAGGGCAACTCCACGGCCCATCAACGCTGAGCGTAGGACCGGGTACGACGGTGCTGCCATTCGAGGCTTGGACACTGGCGGAGGAGGCCTGAAGGGTGGCGGACAGGTTTCCTGACCGCCCGTCACCGCCGGTAACGGTTACAAACCCGGCAACCGACTCCCAGAATGTGCCGGTCGTAGACTGGAGGACGGCAACCTTTGACCCGTCATTCGTACCGAGTCCATACCGCCACGCTAGCAGGGGGTACATGCCGGGACCAGTGTAAGAGCTCTTAAATTCGATGTAGAGCAGAAACGACTCGTTATTGGCAGCGAATCGGAGCACCGCGTCAATGCTGTCACCGGCTACCGAGCAAACTAATTTCTGGTCCGGAATCGCCGTGGCGCATTCGTCGAGGACGCCAGTCAGTGCCAATTCGTTGAGAAAGCACACCACCGGCTGTGGCGTCGTCGGCCTCGGTGTAAACGCGGCCGGATGGCTATGGGTCGGCGGCGCGCCGTGGAGAGCGCTTGCCGAGGTAACAAGCCAAGAGACAGCGCCGAACACGACTACGAAGCTCGCTAGCCAAAGTAAGAGCTTGGACCGACTTGGTTGTTCCGCTGTGCCCATGCGTGCGTTGCTTGCCGCGACGCATCCGTCACGCGGGGATGTTGCACGTAGCAGCGATCCCTCGCCGGGAGAAATACTTCTGGTGAGACGCCGTTCGGCGTATTTGGCTAAGCGCGGTAGGCTGGTTCGTATTCCGCTGACGTCCGTCGACGTCCGTCGTCCGTAGGCCGGTTAGGGCGATTATTAGGGTAACGCGTCAAGCGCGCGCCGAGATCGCGGCCAAGTAGTAGCGTCTCGCAATGACACCGCTGCTCTTGACGATCCCCGAGACCGCCACGGCGCTGAGCCTGAGCCGTACGACTGTGTACGAGCTTGTGCGGGACGGGAAGCTGGCAACCGTCACGGTCGGCCGGTCGCGCCGGGTCAGGGTCGCCGCGCTCGAACGATTCATCGACCAGCACGAGTGTTACGCGGGCACGCGGCGACGACGCAAATAGACGGTTCTGTAGTAGGCCCGCTTGACAATACTGCAACTCACCCGTCAGCATGCGGCGACCGTACTTAGCGGTAAGCAAAGGGAACCCGCCAGCTTTATCCCCAGGTTGGCCGACCGTGCGGGGGCTGACGGGTTCCCGGCCCTTCGGAACCTACTTGGCAAGTAGGCCGTCAGGTTGCCGCGCATTCTACTTATTTGCGGCCGACTGCGGGTAGACGATTCAAACGCGTCGCGCATGAGCCGTTCACTGGACGGCGGCGACGTCGCAGCCCGATTAGCGTTTCCACCAAGGCAACGGCTTGAGTTGCGCCATCTGCTCCGGGTGCCTGCTCAGCCATGCGGCCTCTTGTCGGCCGCACCGTGTCGCGGCCGTCAGCGATCGGTGGTTGCAGTCGCAGCGCCAAATGATCTGCCCAGCGGCGTTCGTCACGTATCCGTGGTAGCGCTTTGGCGTCTTTTTTGCTGGCCGAAGCGTCTGCCTCAAGTAGCTCTCTAGGAAGCCCATCGCGTTTCAGGAGTACAGCGGGCGGCGCTCGCCGTCGTGGTACGAGCATGCGCCTGGGCGACCGCCTGAATGCGAGTACGTCCCGTCGACGCATTGCTCGGCATAACCGTTGGTCGATTCCCAGAACGACGGAATGCAGTTGAAGTAATCGCAGAAGCTGGAGGGCACGGCGTAAATCAACCCGCCGCCGCAGAAATTGTAATTCCACGGATTTGGCGGCGCTCCGCAGAGATTGACGGGCCGTGCGGTCGGGCGCGGGGTCGGGCGGGCGGTCGGGCGTGCGGTCGGCCTCGCGGTCGGTCGTGGGGTGGGACGCGCGGTCGGCTTAGCCGTGGGCGCTGCCGTGCTGACAGCCACCGTGGGGACCGCCGTCGCGGCGACCGACGTCGCTTCGGGGGTCGCCGTCGTCGTGATGCCCTGGACGCCGCCCGTCGTTGCGCCGCAGGCTGCCATAAGCGCAACCGCGAACACAGTCGCGGCGGCGCGGGCGATGGTCTGCCGATTCATATCCTCACCTTCCCTGACGAATCACGATTGAACGGTACTCCTCGTCCATATGGGTTGTGTGGGGTCGACCATGCAACCTACTTCGGCGTCCTTGACCCCCGACCCCATCGATGCCACAAGCGCGCGAGTGACGGCGTGGGCGACAACTCGCTCGCCATTCGATCTTCGAGTACGAGCATCCTGTCCCTCACCCGCTGGTAGCGCTCGAAATATTCATCCGTATCGCGAATAAGTGGAAACGATAGAAACTCCTCACAGATGAAGTTGTATTGACGACGGACCTCAGCCGAACCAAGCAACCCATCCGCCCGCGCTTTGAGCAGCAATGTGATCGTGTCGGGCGATGTAACGACGACCTTGCCGTTGAATGAATTGCGAATCGCTCGTTCGGCGTCGCGGGTATCCACCATCATCGCGACGTAAGCCGCACGACGCGCCGCATCACGTCCGAGCGCCCGCGCGTTGAGATTACTCATCACGGTGACAACAACGCCGCCCGCCACACCGACAAGGCCGCCGCCTAAACCGATAAGTACGGGTGTCCAATCCACGGCCGCATCATAGCCGGTTCCGAATACGTTTTCTGAGCTGACTAACGCGTTGTGAAACGCTATATAACGATGAACACTACAAAGACGCGCAAGCGTCATCCCCGCCCCGTCAATCGGGACCGGATTCGCGAACTCCGCGCGGCCGGTCTGTCGTTCACGGAGATTGCTAAGGCTTGCTCATGCACGCGCGGCATGGCATGGCAAGTCGCGACCGATTATGTCATGCCGCGACGGACGGAGCGCGCGCATGCTGAATCGACCACCACGAAGATTCAGCGAGCGACGTCAACATCGAAGGACGAGAACGATGGACGCCGCGCGCTCTAATCTTACCCCGGACGACGACGACGACGCGTACATCGACGCGGAAGTAATCGACGCACCATCGCGCGTCGTAAGCGTTGCGCTCGTGCCGATGGAAACCGGCCTACGCGCGTACGATCCACCGAACGGAAAGCCGCTCGATATGCGCTGGCTCGAAGCAAAGGTCGCGGCGCTGCGATTCCTGAAAGAGTTTCCCGAGGCGGAACCGCACGAGATACTAACGCTACTCGCCGCGTTCGACTTGGATCGCGACGTCAAGCTACCGGATACGACAGCGTGCGGCGACTGCGGCGACTGCGACGCGTGCGCGGCGAACGATAAAGCATGGCGGGATTCTCCGTCGCAGCACGTACTCGAAGAGACTGAGCGTTACGCGGAGACGCACTACGGCCGCGTACACGTAGGCGATGACTGGCCGGAAGTCAAGGCCGAGAAGGAACGTAAGCAAGCCGCGCGTGAAGCTGCTACCGCGCGCACTTTGGCGATGTACGCGGAGAATGCGGCCGAGCGCGCTGCAGTGCCTCGCGATGACGCTGTGGACGCCCCACAGACGCGCGACGCCGAAGCGCGGCCGGAAGTCCTCGAATCTGTACCTACTGCCAGTACAACGCGCACAGTCGATACCGGGTACTCGGTCAAGTACCGAAAGCTCGTCGAAACCGTGCTGTCGAACATCGAGGCAAGCGATACGCTCGATAGTCTCGCGGTCCTCGTCGCGCGCGTCATGCTCGACCGCGCCGACGCGAACACTCGGCAGACGTGGCAAAGTCCAGCGACTATCGGCCGACGCGCGCATGTGAATGAGGACACGGCGAGAGATCGCCTCGAAGCGTTGCGCCTCGCTGGCGTCATCGAGGTAGCGCGGCAGGGTGGGCGCGGTCCCGGAAACGCGACGCGCTGGCGGTTTATCTGATCTCGTATTACCAGACGCCATCGGGTAATAGGTGCAATGGGTGAACGATGGTGCAGAGTTTCAAGGTCAATTACCAGACACGGGCGGTTTCAATTACCAGACACGGTCCCAGCAGATCAGTAATGATCGGTCGCGCGCTGGCCTTCGGCCGCGCGCTCTTGTCTGAATGATGGGATAAGAGAAGGGGCGGCCGTCTCTCTCTCTGTGCGAGTGAACCGGTAGCCGGGCATCGTGTCTCGTCTCTCGTCTTTCTCCCACGGTCGCGACTTTACAACCGCCATTCGCTCGCGATGGACGCTGATACGTGCTGTCGTGCCAGTCGAGATCAGACGACGCGCGATTACAACCGCCTTGCGATGCGTCGCCCTGGTAGCGATTCACAGACTGCGGTCCGCGTTAGTACCTAGTCGACTGGCGCGCGTTACTCGACGACGAGCGCGTAACCGTAGTAGCTGGTAGCTGATCGACCGTCGTCGCTCGCGGATTTCGTCGCGATAACTTCAAACCGGATCGGCGCTGAATGATCCAGCCAAGCGAGGTAAAAAACGTGCAGAAACGTATACACAACCGAGAAGAAACACAAACGAGATCGACTGTAGCGGCCGATACACTCGCGCGGCGAAGTCGCAGGGGTTGCATAAACTAGAGATATGCCCGAGAAACACGACGTAGCGCGCGGTCCTGGCGGCCGTCCGCGTGACCATTCGCTCGACGGGACGTCCCGCGCGCGTGGTCGCACGCTTCGCGACGCCTTACCCGCCGCCACGTCGCGAGGCGCTCAGCTTGCGGCCGCTATGGCGGCGCGCGGGCTGAAATTCGGGGACCGCCTCGAATCGTTCAATGGGAATGTCGATTTGACGGCCGCAGACGTCGCGTTACTCGCTCTGGCGTCTGATTACAAGTCTTACGAGCAACACACACCCCGCCGCGACTGGCCGCCGCTCTTCGCTGAGGACGAGCTAGCGTCCGTGGTCGCTGGCACCGGTCCGCACCGCGCTCCCTGGAAGGCACTCGACCCCTTAGAGACCCTTTAGGCGGCCGCATAGCTCGTGCCATTCTAACGGCCTACACGGCTCGACAAACCCCCATTTTTGGGGGTGAGTACTAAACATCGTACCCCCGAAAAACGGCTATATAAACGCCATTTTCGTGAGATCAAAACCGATTCTAAGGCCTGTGTCCTCGCCTAAACTTTGGGCATCGCAGGGAATGCCGAAAAGTTGGTAACCGATTATTACCCGACAGTCGCTTTCGACGCCTTCGCCGCGTCCCGTTTCGCCGCGTAAGCTGCCCGTCGCGCCGCATTCCAGCGGGCACGATGCGCGCGCCGCCATTCACTACCGCGAGCCGTCGCGATCCGAGACCGGATACTCGCGCGTAACGCGTCGACGATTACTAGCTCCGCTTTCAGGCGCTCTAGCTCCGTCATTTCCCCACCATCGCCGCGACGTAGCCTTTGACGCCGCCGCCGCCCTTGACGTCGGCATATGTCGGGCGCAGCGGTCTAGCTGGCGCGTTACAAACCGGGCACGGAGCATTCACATAGCGCGGCGTGTAGCTATGCGCGCCGACCCCTTGACACTCACGCATGACGCACGCCTCGAACCGGAATAACGCCGGTCGCCGCGTACGTGCGTAGCGTCAATTCATCGAACCGGTAGCGGTTACCGATTCGGATACTCGGGATACGCTTCGCTTTCGCCTTGCGCCATACAGTCGACGGATGGCAGTCGAGGATTTCGGCCGCCTCGGTGGTAGTAATCATGCTTCTAGCTTTGCATTTTCGCTGTGCTAACTTTCACAGCATTGCGTTTGTGCTGTACTAGATACATGAGCAAGCCTATTTCGATTGAGGACGTTGCGCTTCTGTGCGGCTCCAATGTCATCACTATTTCCGCGTTGTATATGCGCGGTGAGCTTACCGGCTGGTGCCGCGTCCCTGGCGGTTTCGTTTCGTCTCACGAAGCACGTCAACTCGACCCCGTTGCAAACGCTAACGCTGTGCAAGCTGAGCTACACGCGGCGGATAACTTCACGCGCGACGCAATCAAGCGCGGCGAAGAGAGCGACGCGGCCGCGCGCAAGGCGTTCGCGGAGACCGAAAAGGCAAAGGCCGCGCCATACGTGAAGCGCATCGAAGCCGAGCGAAAGCAGCTTACGGCTAACGCGGTCGCTGCTGGCGAAGTGAGGATCGCATAATGGGCGTCACGCATACGCCGGGTACACCGGAAGCACAGCGCGCGCAGCGCGAACGTCTACAACGTCTTGGCGTCGATCCTAACGCGACGAATCCGAGCAAGCCGACAGCTCGTAACCGTCCTGTGAAGGCGGGTAAGCCGAAGATGCTCACGGATTCTGAGCGATCCGCAGGAATGGACGCGCTGCGCTCGCAGCATGTGAAGTCACTCGGAACGCTCGTCGAGCCGCACACGTTGCGCTATACCGGTGGTTCCGGTCTGCGCGGCGGGATGACGACTAACGCACGTATGGAGCTTGCGCGGAATACGCGCACGATCGAGGAATATGATCGCCGCGCGGCGGATATCGAGCGCGCGCACGGAAAGGCGTACGGCTCTGACTTCGCTTACAGGAATTACCTCAGAACGGGCGCAGTCGAACACCGCGATCTCGCAGCGGGTACTACGCCGGGTAGTTACCTCGTCCCGCCCGATCTTATGGACGATTTGCTCTTCGGTGTCCAGTTTTTCTCCGCGATTCTCCCGCGTGCGCGCTTGTGGAAGTCGGTTACGCCGTCGGGTAAGCCATTCGGCGGTCCCGCTCTCGTGCCGATGATCGCGTCGGACTTGACGCAAAACGTCGGTAAACTCGGTGCAAACACCTTGAACAGTAACTTCGTTCCAGGCGGCGCGACTGGTTTCCAGCAAGTCAGTTTCTCGAACGCACCGCTTTATATTGCGGCCGATCTAGCGCGTGTCGGCTATGCGCTCATGCAGGACGCACAGACGGATATCGCGGCGATGGTGAACGAGCTTTTCGCTCAGCGCATTGGGCGGCAGCTTGACAGCGATTTCGTCGCAACGATTCTCGCGGGCGCGACGAATGTCACGACCACGGCGGCTCCGACTGCGATTTCACTCGCTGATCTCTCCGCGCTTTTCGGGTCGCTCGACGCCGCGCATATCGGCTCGCCAAATACCGCGCTCGTCGTTAGTACGAAAACGCGTTGGTATCTCCAAACGCAACTCGTCGACAGTCAGGGTCGACCGCTCATGAGCGAGACCGCGTTTACTATCGTCAACGAATCCACGTCGCAGGAAGGCGGGAGCGTGTCGCGGGCTGTGCGCGTGCCTACGCTCTTCGGTGTCCCGGTCGTGACCTCGCCCGCAATGTCGAACATCGCAGCATTGGCGAATACCGCCATCCTCGCGAATTTCGATAACGCGTTCGTGTTCCGGTTCGTCGAGGCCAGCGTGCAACGTCTGAACGAAAAGTACGGCGATTACGCGCAGATCGGTTTCAATGGCTGGTTCCGTGCTGACGGCGTTATCGCGGATCAGCTTGCGCTCGCCGTTCTAAAGCAGCATTCATAATGGCACGCGTCATTTCCGGCGTCCGTAGTGGCGCTCGCATTTCGTCCGCGTCGCGCGGCGCGTCTCCGGTTCGTGGGCCGGTCTCGAATCTCGGCTCTGCGCTGTCAAAGGCGGCGGCCGCTAACGGACCGGTAAACGGTAGCGGATCGGTGGTTAGCGGCTTGTCGAAAGGTACAGCGGTTCAGCAATCATCGCCACCTAATTCCCCGGCATAACGAGAGACACAGGACGGTACTCGTCGCCTAGAGAGCGCGCCACGTCGACTAACTATCACGCGGCGCGCTTCTCACCCCTAAACGAAAGACCATGAACGAAAAGCAAATCGACGGCAGCGGAGCCGCACACAATGCCTAGTATTCAGAAGCGCGTTGTTAGCGTAGCGGAAGAGCTTGCGTCGATTCACGCGCGGCTTACGAAGGTCGAAAGCTTTCCGCCTAGCGCGATGACTTTGCTCGCCTCGTACACGAATAACGCGGGCGTCAACTTCTCCGGCTCCACCGAAGCGATTATAACGGGGCTGAAAACGCCGACCTTTACGACCGTTCGACCGCTGCCGGTGTTCATCATTGGTACAACGACCATCGGAGCGCAAGCGCAGGAGGCGAGCGCACAGTACGAAACTCGCGTCGTTGTAACCGGACAGCTTCTCGGCAACTGGTCGTATGCGTCGTGGAGCGCGTCGACTGGCGCGGCGACGGCGTGGAACTACTTTCCGTGCACGTCGATGGTATCGGGCATCCTTCCCGATGGCACATGGACCGCACAGTACAACGCGCGCGACTTGCTGAACGTGGGCGGTAACGCGTCGTTCACCTCGATCTACGTTTTCGCGATGGGCGGCTAACGCGTCGGCCGCCACGTCTCGCTCGCATCTCCGCGGTAAGTGACCCGGTCCGGGTAGATCCGTGCACCGCAGCCGCCGCACTTCGCGATAGGCCGCATGATGACCACCTCGGGCCGCTCTAGATCATCCCGACGTTTCCGGGCGGCATGGAAGGATAGCGGGACGAGACGATTAGCACCGCACTCAGGGCACAGCCCCATGACGGCTTCATCGTGCCACTTTGGGAGTGGATTAGGGGACCGAGTTATCGCCCGATCCACGCTAGGTCCTACGGCGCAGCGTCAGGAGAAGCGCCGCTCCATGCTTTTGAGTGCATGCTCTGATCCTTGGGGCGTCGCGTGTGAGTACACGTTCAGCGTCATTGACGGGTTCGCATGCCCCGCGATCTTCGCAACAGTAACCGGATCGACTTTATCCGCGACCATGTAGGTTAGTGCCGTGTGCCGAAGGTCGCGCATCGTTACTCGTGGCAGTCCCGCGCGCACGAGCAACGGGTAGAAGTACCGGTACAGGAAATTCGTCGGTGACAGTAGGCCGCCGTTATCCGCAGGAAAGATCAGCGCGTCGGGCGACAGCCCGTCGAGCGCACGCGTAAACGTCGCCGCACACGCCGCCGTCATCGGCACGACGCGCATTCCCGCGCGTGATTTCGTCTCGCCTATCGTTAGGCCGCCGTCCGGTGCGTCTGTGACAGTCCCGCGCACGATAACCGTACGACGCTCGACGTCGACGTCGCGAGCGTGTAGCGCGAGTAATTCACCCGGCCGCATACCGACAGTCAGCACGAGGCATAGCAACGCCTCGAACCGGTCGCCGCGCGCAGCTTCGCGCAGTCGCTTTACCTCGTCCACGGACAGCGGTGGCGTCGAGAGATCGCGGGGCGTGACGCGTGGGGCGCGAATTGCGGCCGGATTCGTCGACAGTAGCCCGTCCTCGATGGCATCGCGGAAGAGCGCGCGCATGACTAGATTCAGCGTTCGTACCGTCCCTGGCTGGCAATGCTTAGCGGCCGTCGCTTGCACAGCGCGAACGTCGTCGACTGTGAGCGTGCGCAGCTTGCGGCTACCGATGGCGGGCAAAACCCATTTGGACAGCGACGAGGCGTTATGCCGGATCGTGGACGCCCGTACGGCCGAACGACGGTTTACCGTCCACCGATCCACGTAGGCCGCGACCGTGACGTCTGCGGCCGCTACAGCGTCACGGCGGGCAGCCTCTACGGCTCTCGTCGGTCCTGCCAGAGCTTCGGCCTTGCTCGCGCCGTAGAACGACCGTTGCTTACCGTCGACCGATACCCGGTACTCCCACCGCTCGCCGCGCTGGCGCAGCGTGCCGCTACCGTTCCGTGCCTTTGCTTTGACCATCACCCTAACCTCACCACTCCGCGTTGAGCCGCCGTCGCGCCAACCGTAGCGCGTTTTAGGGTACGGGGTTAGGGTAGAAACCGCTCCGTTACGCCGGAATGTTGCATGTGGAAGCTATACCGCGCCGGGTAAAGTACTTCTGGTGGTACTCCTCGGCATCCCAGAATGTCGCCGAGGGAACGATCTCGGTGACGATCGGGCGCCGGTAACGTCCCGACTCCTCCAGCCGCTTCTTCGACGCAACCGCGGCCGCTTCCTGCTCCGGGGAGTCGAAGAAGATCACCGACCGGTAGTTGTCGCCGACGTCGGGACCCTGGCGGTTGAGCTGCGTTGGATCATGGTTCATCCAGAAGATATCGAGGAGCGTGTCGTAGCTCACTCGAGCAGGGTCGTACGTGACCTCGACAGCCTCGGCGTGCCCGGTGCGATGCGAGCACACGTCCTCGTATGACGGCTCCTGGGTGAAACCACCCGTATAGCCGACCTTGGTCGCGGTGACCCCGTCGACCTGTTCAAACACCGATTCCACACCCCAGAAGCATCCNNCGCGGACAGCGCCAGCTTGACCTGGCCGGTGGCGTACACAGGCGGCCAGACCACCACGCTATGGCGGGGTGCCTGCCACTGCCACACCACCGCGGCCGCCCGAATGTTCTGGCCGAGCTGGCCGGGCGCCGTCGAAAACAGGACACCACCGCCATTGGGGAGGCTGCCGCTCGGAAGATCGAGCGCTCGCGCTGCGGCCGCGATGCTCTGGGCGCTGCCATCCCCTGCCCGGCCGAGGACATCGGCAACGAGCACCCAGGCGGCGCTGAAGCCGGCTATCCCCTCTTCGTCCGGGGCCGCCTGGCCGGTGCGCTGCTTCCAGAGCGCGGCGAAGCGGTTGTAGAGGGCCTGCGCCTGAGGATCGAGGGCGTTCGGATTGAAGTCTCCCTGCGGGCGATCCGAGGCGAAGACACCAACCGCCGCCGAGCCGAGCACGTTACCGAAGTCCTGGTCGCACTGCGCCATCGTCGTTCCCATGAACACCTTGACCTGCAGGCCGGCTGCGAGAAACGCCCGGCGGAACGCGATGCCGTCCTGGATGTGCGACGACAGCACCAGGATGTCGGGCCTCGCCGCCACGAGCGCTTGCATCACCGGCGTCCAGTCCGGTGTGTACGGGTTGTAGACGGACTCGCCGCTGATGCTCACGCCGCCGGCCTCGAGTGCGACACGGGTCGCGTCCGCGACGGAATGGCCGTAGTCGTCATCGGCGGTGACGAAGGACACGCGAATCCTGTTGATCGGGATGCCCATCCGCGGCACCAGCTCCTGAAGCATGAACTTCCCGGAGTTGCTGCCGAGCTCGGCGCCGTTGACGCCGACGCGAAACACCAGTGGCGATCCCTGTCCCGTCACCCGATCGGCGACCGCACCCGTCTCCCAGTACACCATCCCCGCAGCCGAAACGGCGGCCGCGGCCGGGATCGAGAGCTGTGACGAGTATGCGCCAATGACGACAGCAACTCCATCGGCGCGAAGGCTCGCGACGGCAGCGGGGATCTGGCTCTGGTCCTCGACGTCGCGCACATCGAGGGAGATGGCGTGGCCGGCGATGCCGCCCTCCGCGTTCATCATCTGCGCGGCGAGGGTTGCGCCGAGATACTCGTCGGTCGAACCCGGAGCGGTGCTGCCGGAGAGCGGGAAGATCGCCCCGACGCGAAGCGGCACAGGCCCGGCTGCGGCGACCGATGCGCACGCCGCGGCGAGCACCGCGACGATCAGCGCAGCGATCAGCCCGAAGGGACGGGAACGCTCGGCCCGGCGGTCCTGTGGCACCGGCCGATCTTAGCCCGCAACCCCGGGTTGAAGGGTCTGGCTGGATTGCCGTGGCGACGCCTGACGGTTCCGCCGCCACGCCGAGAACCCCCGGCCCGCCCCATACGTCCCCGCCCCGATGGAGCCGACGAAGAACCCGATCGGGAGATTGGACAGATACGACAGGGCGATGGCGGACCACACCGTGGCGAGAGCGATGATCACCGAAAGTCCCATGGCGCCGAGCGGCCTGCTGGTGAACGAGCGAGCCGCGGCGGCTGGGCTGATCAACAGGCTGAAGATGAGCAGCGCTCCGACCACTGGAACCGCCATTGTGGTGGTCAGCGCGACTACCAGCAGAAATGCAACTTCCATGCGTCGGGTGCGCACGCCTCGTGCAGCAGCCACGTCGGGCATCACCGACGAGAACATCAGCGGCCGGTACATGAGCAGGATCGCGGCGATCGCGACCAGGCCGATCACGCCGATGGGGACGAGCTCGCTGCTGCTCACCCCCAGCACCTCGCCGAACAGGAGCGAATAGATCTGCGGCGCGTACTCGGTTGTCATCGACAGGAACAGCGAACCCAGGCCGAGCATCAGAACGATCACCAGCGCCGTCGCCACGTCGTGGCGCGCTCGCCGACCAAGAGCAGCGATGGTCAAGGCGCCGAGTATTGAGAACACGGCGAGGCCCACGATCGCGTCGACGCCGATGAGGCTTGCTCCTGCCGCCCCGGCGAAGGCGCCATTGGGCAGGGCATGCGCCGCGAACGCCGACCCTCGCAGGACGATGAAGAAGCCCACGACCCCGGCGACGACGGCCACGATCGATGCGGACTCCCAGGCGGTGAGCATGAGACCCGAGAACATCAGGGTGCCTGCGCGGCGCTCGAACGGCGCTGTGCAACCGCGCGTCCGCTGAACCGGAGCTGCGAAACCAGATACCCCAGGAAGATCAGGGTGACGACGAAGAAGCTCACCGGCCACCCGCCACCGTTTGGAAACCAGTAGTAGCTGTCGTAAGCGAGAAGCACGCCGAGCCAGGTGGCGGTGACCCCGATGCCGGCCGCGATCACCGCGGCGCGACCCGTCCGGTTGGTGATGCGCAGCGCCGTGGCCGCGGGTCCGATGAGCAGCGCCGTCGAGAGGATCGCCCCGATGGTCACCGCGGAGAGCGACACGGCGAGTGCGAGCGCCACCAGGTAGCCGATGCCGACCAGGCGCACCCGGATGCCCTGTGCGATCGCCAGGTCGGCGCTGATCGAGGTGAGGATCAGGGGCCGGTACATCACGAGCACGATGCCCGCGGCGACGACGCTGAAGATCGCGATGAACGGGACCATCGATGCGGGCAGGGTGAAGATCGATCCGAAGAGAACGTTGACGGTCGCCCCGGTGGTGCTCGACGCCGTCGTGTCCAGGTAGAGGAACAGCGCGGCGAGCCCGAGCGCCGCACCGAGCACGATTCCAGTCGCGAGGTCGCGTCCTCGCGGCCGCCGGATGCCGATCCACTCCATCACCCCGGCAGCCATCAGGTTCATCGCGACATACCCGAACAGTGGACTGATCCCGAGCACGAACGCCGCCGATCCACCCGCGGTGCCGATGTCGGCGAGCGAGTGACCGGCGAACGACTGGCCGCGCATGACCGTGAACGTGCCGACGATGCCGGACACCACCGCGACCACCCCACCCACCACCAGGGCGGTCTGCACCGGAAGGTTGGAGAAGAAGCCTGGCTCGATGAGCGGTGAAAGGAATCCGGGCACCGCTACACCAGCTCGACGATCGACTCGGTGTCCCCGTGTTGAAGCGCCTCCTCGCGGCGCCCCGCCACCACGAGAATGCGATCGTGGACGTGGATGACGTCGACGTGCACTCCGTAAAGCTTGGTGAGCGACTCGCTCGAGACAACCTCAGCGGTCGTCCCCGTCGCAATCCGGCCGTTCGCGATATAGACGATGCGGTCCATCACGGGAAGTAATGGATTCATGTCGTGCGTCGAGATGAGCACGGCGATCCGCTGCTCCCTTGCGATTCGCGCCAGCAGGTCGACCACCTCCTGCTCGCTGCCAAGGTCCAGGTTCGCAAGCGGTTCGTCGAGGAGCAGCAGGCGCGGACGGCTGATCAGCGCATGGGCGATGAGGATCCGCTGCTGCTCGCCACCAGACAGGTTGCCGACCCGCGACTCTGCGAAACGCGTTGCATCGACGGCCTCGAGCATGTCGTCGACCTGCTTGCGTCGTGTTGTCGACGGCAGCGGTAACCCGAACCGCTGACCGTCGATGCCGAGCCCGACCAGGTCGCGCGCGCGCAAGGGCATGTCCGGGTCGAGCGTGATCCGCTGGGGCACGTATCCAACGAGCGGTTGACGCTGCGCTCCACCATCAACGCGAACCGTGCCGCCGCTCGGGCTGATGAGCCCGAGGATGACCCGGAGCAGCGTTGTCTTGCCGGCACCGTTCGAGCCGATCAGCCCGGTGAACTCACCCGCATTGANNCGTCGACGGCGAGGATCTCGTCCGAGCCGGTGGCGGCGCGTCCCTGCACGCTACAAGTGTTGCGTGGAGATACCGTCGGCGACGGCCTTCTGCAACGCAGCGACCTCCGCGAGCATCCACGACTGGTAGTTGTAGCCGGGCGTTGGCATCGTCTCGTACACGCCGATGACCGGGATCCTCGCGGACTGTGCGGCGCTGATGAAGGTCTGCGTCAGCGTGTCGGTGACCTGCTGGTTGTACACCAGCACCTTGACCCTGTGCTGGGTGAACAGACCCGTCTCGAGCGACACATCCTGGGGTGCGGGATCGACCCCGTTCATGATGTCCGCCTGAAACTTGAAGGGTGTCAGGTTGTCGGCGCCCACCGCCTGAAGCATGTAGTCGGCGACCGGTTCCGTGGTGGCCACCGGCGTCCCGGCGTGCTGCGACTTGAAGCTCGCGAGAGCCTGCAGCCAGGGGTTGAGCGAGGCGATGAACCGGGTTGCGTTCGTCGTGAAATACGAGGCATCAGCCGGCTTCAGTCCCGCGTAGTCGGCAGCCAGCGCGTTGGCCACCTTCGGCATGGTCGTCGGGTCATACCACAGATGCGGGTTTGGCGTGCTGTCAGGAAGCCCGAGGAGATGCTGCACGTTGATGACCTTGCGAGTCTGGCTCGGTGACGCCGACAGGATCTTGGTCATGTAGTTGTCGTAGCCGACGCCGTTCTGGATGACCAGCTCGGCGGCCCCGACCCCCTGGGCCACGCTCGGGCTGACCTCATAGGTGTGCGGATCGGTGTTCGGGTTGCTCTCAACGGACGTCACGGACACGTCCTTCCCGCCGATCTGGGCAGCGATGTTGCCGTACTCGTTCTCGGCGGCCACGACTGCGATGGTGCCCGGCGCCGCCTGACTGGGGGTCGCGCCGCACGCACTGACCAGGGCGATCAGTCCGAGCCCGGCCGCCGTCATCCGGGCCATCTCTGAGCCGCGGCGAGGATAGGCGAATTTCATGAGACGGCAGTCTACATGAAACTCAGTCTCGTTTAGCTGACGGTCCCATCTCCCATGAGCCTCACCAGCTCGTCATGGAGCAGGCCGTTGGTGGTGATCACGTTCCCCGAGTCGATCCGCATGGCGCCGTCGAAGTCGCTGAAGCGCCCTCCCGCCTCGACCAGGATGACCTGGCTCGCGGCCACATCCCACGGGTTCACCCAGGCCTCGACGGCCACATCGATCGCGCCTTCGGCGACGAGCATGTGGGACCAGAAATCACCGAACGCCCTGACCACCCGGGCGCGCTCGAGCAGGGTCCGAAAGCCTCGCGCGCCCCGCCGGGTCGCGAAATCGCGGACGTCGGTGCAGGAGACGTAGGCGTCCTCGAGGGTCGGCGTCCGTGAGACGTGAATGCGCTGTCCCGCGCCGGCGAACGCCCCCTGACCGGTCGCCGCCCACCAGCGCCGGCCAAGCGCGGGTGCCGACACCACGCCGCAGAGGGCTCGGTCGCCGCGCATGAGCGCGATCAGCGTCGCCCAGACCGGGACACCGTTGGCGTAGTTCACCGTCCCGTCGATGGGGTCGAGGATCCACCGCCACTCCGCTTGCCCTTCCCCACCAAACTCCTCACCGACGATCTCCTGGCCGGGACGCAAGCGCTCGAGCGCATCACGAAGTGCCTGCTCGGTGGTCCGGTCGGCATCCGTCACCGGCGTGCTGTCCGACTTGGTGTCGATGCGCAGGTCCGGCGCACGGAAGCGTGCCGTCGTGATCGCATCGGCAATGTCGGCGAGCTCGAGCGCGACTTCGAGATGAGATGACATCGGCGCGACATAGTGTCGCGTTCCATGCCGGCGCCATGCTCGGACGGCGCGCCAATACCATGCGTTGATGACCGACGCCGTCGCTCCCGTCCCGGCCAGCACGGTGGCGCTGCTCCGCGACGTCGAGGGCGGTGTCGAGGTCTGCATGCTCCGCCGTCCGGTCNNCGCGAGGTGCTCGAGGAGGTCGGCATCCTCATCGGCGGTCCCGCGCAGGATGGCGCCGACATCGACCTCTACGCGCGCATCCAAGCCGCGCGTTCGGAGCTGCTCGCCGGCGGCGGTATCAACGTGGCACTTGCGGCGCATGACCTCGTGATGGCGCCCGAGCGGCTCGTCTATATCGGCCACTTCATCACCCCTCCGCGCGAGGGCCGCCGCTACGACACGCGCTTCTTCGCAGTTGGTGCCTCCGACGACCAGACGGTGAACGTGCATGCCGCGGAGGCGGTCGAGGGTGGCTGGCACCGGCCCGAGTCGATGCTCGAACTGGAGATGCCGGCGATCATGCCGCCCACCCGGATGATGTGCCACACGTTTGCCCGGCTCGGGTCCGTCAATGCGATCCTGAGCACGCTGGGCGCCAACCCGATGGAACAGACCGAGATAACACCCGAGATCATCGCCGGCTGGTTGTCACTCCAGAACGAGCAGGACCCGTCGTGAGCGCGCCGCCGACGCGGGTGCTTGCACCCAACCCGTCGGTGTTCACCGGGCGCGGAACAAACACGTACCTGCTCGGCGGTTCGTCACTCGTGTGCATCGACCCCGGTCCCGACGACGATCATCACCTCGGCGCGATTCTCGACGCGGCGCGAGGACGCGGCGGTGGCATCACTACGATCCTGCTGACCCACTCACATCCCGATCACCGTCCGCTCGCCCGTCGCCTCGCCGAACATACGGGCGCGACCGTGCTGTGCTTCGACCCCTCCGCCGGCGACGAGCACGCGCACGCAATGGCCGATGGAGACGTGGTGCGCGTCGACGACGTCGAACTGGTTGCCGTCCACACGCCCGGGCACACGCGTGACCACGTGTGTTTCTTCGATCCCGCGGCGCGAACCCTGTACTCGGGCGATCACATCCTCAACGGCACCACGTCGGTGGTTCACCCCGGCGAGGGCGACATGACCGACTACCTGGAGTCGCTGCGACGCGTCCAGGCGCTGCAGCCACTGACGATCCTGCCCGGACACGGCGAGCAGGTCGACGACGCCGGCGCGCTCATCGACGAGTACATCGCGCATCGGTTGGAACGTGAGGCGCAGGTGCTCGCCGCTGCGAGCGGACGGCCCGCATTCACGCCGATGGACCTCGTGCCGGCCCTGTACGCGGCCTACCCGATCGAGGTGTACCCGCTGGCCGCATGGACAGTGCAGGCGCACCTGGACAAGCTGGTGCGCGACGGTCGCATCGATCGTGTCGGCAGCGGGTCGGAGCCGGATCCACCGCGATACAGAGCACCCCCCGCGTGAGTGCTCATCGCCGCCGGATCTTTCCCAGCGATGTGCGGTCGAAGCGCTCGACGATGATCAGCTCGCGGGGCAACTTGTGGCGGGCGATGGTCTCTGCCGCGTGATCGCGCAGCGACTCGAGTGTGGGTGGCGTCGCGGATCTCCGGGGAACGACGCGGGCGACGACGCGCTGGCCCCACTCACGATCTGAGCTTCCCGACACCAGCACTGCCGCGACCTCCGGGTGGCTCGAGAGGGCCGCCTCCACCTCCGCCGGCCAGATTTTCTCGCCGCCACTCACGATCACGCCGGCGAGCCTGCCCAGGACACGAACGGTCCCATCGTCATCGACCTCGCCGCCGTCGCCGGTGCGCAACCAGCCGCCCGGCTCGAAGACCTCGACCGACGCCGCCGGGTCGAGCCGGTAGCCGCGCATCAGCGTCGGTCCGCGTATGAGCAGCTCGCCCCATCGCGCCGCGCGCACCTCGACGCCCGAGAGCGGTTGCCCTGCGTAGACGACACCGCCGCACGTCTCGGTCATCCCATACGTCGCAACCACACGCACGCCCGCGTCGGCCACCCGGTTCGCGAGCTCGGCATCGACGCCGGACCCGCCGATGAGGATCGCTCGGAACCGGCCGAGGTCGGCGCCGGCGTCAAGCAATCGCGTGAGCTGGGTTGGCACCAGCGATGTGAAGCGAGTGTCACCGAGCCGCGCGATGACCGACCGGGTCACGCGGCGCCGGAATGTGACCGGAGCGCCGAGGAGCAGATGACGCTCGAGCACGAGCAGCCCACCGATGTGCGCGACGGGAAGGCAGGAGAGCCAGCGATCCTCGGGGCGCGCGTCGATGGCGGCTGCAGAGGCGAGCACCGCGGCCTCGACAGCCAGGCCGGGCAGCTCGGCGAGGCGGGCGTGGCCGGACGTCCCCGAGGTTGCGATGACCAGGGCGATCGCAGGATCGATCGGCACACCCTCGGTCCGCCGGACGCCGTCCTCGTCGGCGATCACGCTCGGCTGCGCCGTGGCGATCAGCGCCGCCCGCTCGGTTCGGGACAGGCGGAAGTCGATCGGGAGAATCGCCGCCCCAACCTCGCGAGCGTGGCGGAGCACCGGCAGCCACGCGGCCCCGGGCGGGAGCGCGACTGCAGCGAGGTCGCCCGTGCGCAGCGCGCGCCGGAGCTGGGGCACTCTCATGCCGCGAGCGTACCCCGCCGCCCGCTCGGACCCTGGCGGGCTACCATCGAGAGCGATCGATTCGAGTTCAGCGTGAGGTGCATGCCATCGTGGATTGGGTCGCAGCCGGCGAGTGGGAGGACATTCGCTACGAGACCGCCGGCGGCATCGCCAAGCTGACCATCAACCGGCCCGAGGTGCGCAACGCGTTCCGGCCAACAACGCTCTTCGAGCTCGCACGCGCCTTCGAGGTTGCGCGCGACGACCCGTCGATCGGGGTGATCGTGCTCACCGGCGAGGGAACCAAGGCGTTCTGCTCCGGCGGTGACCAGCGCGTCCGCGGCGATGACGGCTACCGGGATCCGGCCGGGATCGGACGCCTCAACGTGCTCGACCTCCAGGTTCAGATCCGGCGTCTGCCCAAGCCGGTCGTCGCCATGGTGGCGGGCTACGCAATCGGTGGTGGACATGTCCTCCACCTGGTGTGCGACCTGACCATTGCCGCCGACAACGCTCGTTTCGGTCAGACCGGACCGAAGGTGGGCTCGTTCGACGCCGGGTACGGCGCCGGGCTGCTGGCACGAAC